>CAZKTU010000100.1:0-21582 GCA_964555675.1 uncultured Oscillochloris sp. | reverse complement strand
CTGCTGCCCAGGGTGTCGCCGTAGATCACCTGCTCGCCGCCCGCAGGGGCGGGGGTGGGCTGGCCGGGCGCGGCAGTGGGCTGGGCCGGAGGCGTGGTGGGCTGGGCCGGGGGCGTGGTCGGGACGACCGTGGTGGCGACGGGCGGCGGGGCGCTGCCGCCGGGCAGGCTCACGTCGGCGCTGTGGGCCGCGTTGAACTGAGCCATGCCGGGGGCGGTGTCGGCCCAGCTGCCGTTGCCGTCGACGGCGTGGTAGCCCCAGTTCCAGGCTCCGGCGTAGCAGTTGCCGTAGATGCTCTCGAGCATCTGGTTGACGCTCATGCCCGAGCCGCTGGCGTTGGCCGGGAACTCGCCGACCACCACCGGCTTGTCGAAGGCGCCCTGCCAGGGCACGCGCATCGGCGAGAAGGTCCAGTTGGCGTCGCCGTTGGTCCAGGCGTAGTAGTGGACCTGGTAGTAGTCGAGGTGGCCCTGGGGGTCGTAGGCCTTGAGGGCGGCGTCGCTGTACCAGTTGCCGACCGAGCCGGGGGCGGCGGAGGTATTCCACTTCATCGCGGCGGCGCCCACCGTCACCAGCTGGTTCGAGTTGCGATGGATGGCGCCGGTGGTCTCGGCGATGAAGCGCTGCATCTCGGCCAGCGAGACGGGCTGGGGGATGGCGGCGTTGACCGAGCCCGACTCGGCGATGCCCCACTCGGGCTCGTTGATGATCTCCCAGCTGATCACATTCGGGTGATTGCCGATGGTGTAGCTGCTGCCTGGGATCTGGTAGCGCAGCATCGGGATCACGGCGTTGTCGATGAACGACTTGCGCTTGGCCGGGTCGACGATCAGGTCGCGGTGGCCGGCGGCCGGGCCGTTGGCGGCGTAGAGCATGTCGAACGACCAGAGGGTGAAGGTGATATAGATGTTGTGCTTCTCGGCCAGCTTGATCGCGTCGGCCATGCTGGGCAGCGTGTTGGCGTCGAAGCCGGTCACGAAGCCGCCGTTGAACTCGGGCGCGCCGCGGCCGTCGGTGAAGACCCACCAGCGCACGCTGTTGGCGCCGCTGGCCCGCAGGTCGGCGAACATCTTGTCGGTGGTGGCGCTCGAGTAGGTGTGCTGGCCCCAGGCCTCGATCGTGCCGAAGTCGGCGCCGAAGCCGCCGTTCTGCCAGGGCACGTTGGCGCCCGAGAGGAACCAGCGCCCGCCCTTCCAGGGCACCAGGTGGCTCTTATCGGCGGGGCAAGCCGCGGCGCCGGCCTGGCTGAAGCGGCCGAGGTGGGGGGCCAGGCTCAGGCTCGCCGCGAGGGTCACCACGGCCAGGGCCGCGAAGATGAGACGCATTGAGCGGAGGTTCAAGCTGTGCATGATGTGCTCCGTTGGTGGCCGCGCCGAGGGCGCGCGGCCGGCTAGTGTGATGCTGGCACGTGAACGCAGTGCGCTTCGCTGGGCCTGCTACGGCTGGATCACAGTGGGCAGGAAGGCCTTGTACTGCAGGTCTGAGGGGTTGGGGCGGACGGGCGTGGGGGTCACTGGCGGCTGCGGCAGGGGGGCGCCGTTGCCCGCGATATTGACCTTGTCGGCGTGGGCCGCGTTGAAGGCGCCCAGGGCGGGGGCCATATCACTCCAACCGCCCGCGCTGTCGACGTTGGTGTAGCTCCAGCCCCAGGCCCCGGCGTAGCAATTACCGTAGATGGTCTCCAGCATCTGGCTGAGGCTCATCCCGGCCCCGCCGGCGTTGCCCGGGTACTCGCCAATCACGACCGGCTTATCGAAGCTGCCCTGCTCCCAGGTCACGCGCATCGGCGAGAAGGTCCAGTTGGCGTCGCCGTTGGTCCAGGCGTAATAGTGGACCTGGTAGTAGTCGAGGGCGCCCTGGGGGTCGTACTGGGTGAGGGCGGCGTCGCTGTACCAGTTGCCGACCGAGCCGGGGGCGGTGGCGGTATTCCACTTCATCGCGGCGGCGCCCACCGTCACCATCTGGCTCGAGTTGCGATGGATGGCGCCGGTGGTCTCGGCGATGAAGCGCTGCATCTCGGCCAGCGATACGGGCTGCTTGATGCTCCAGTGCACCGCGTTGGCCTCGCTGATGCCCCACTCGGGCTCGTTGATGATCTCCCAGCTCATGACGTTGGGGTGGTTGCCGATGGTGTAGTTGGTGCCGGGGATCTTGTAGCGCAGCATCGGCACGAGCGCGTTGTCGATGAACGACTTGCGCTTGGCCGGGTCGATGATCAGGTCGCGGTGGTTGCCGGCGTTGCCGCTGCCCGCAGAGAGCATATCGAACGACCAGAGGGTGAAGGTGAGATAGATGTTGTGCTTCTGGGCCAGCTGGATCGCGTCGGCCATGCTGGGCAGGGTGTTGGCGTCGAAGCCGGTCACCGCGCCCCCGCTGAACTCGGGCGCGCCCCGCCCGTCGGCGAAGACCCACCAGCGTACGCTGTTGGCGCCCCTGGCCTTCAGCTCGATGAACATCTGCTCGGTGGTGGCGCTCGAGTAGGTGTGCTGGCCCCACTCTTCGACCGTGCCGAAGTCCGAGCCGAAGCCGCCGTTCTGCCAGGGGACGTTCACCCCCGAGAGGAACCAGCGCCCGCCCAGCCAGGGCACCAGGTGCTTATCGTCGGCGGGGCAGGCGGCCGCCTGGGCCGTCCTGGCCGGCGCCTGGCCTGTAAGGGCGACTACGGTGATCCCCATGAGGAGGGCCAGGACGACGATCTTGATCGGGCGCGAGATGGAGCTGCGATGGCTCGCGTACATGATGCTCCCCAGTTAACTAAATTTTTACTATTAGACCCGTGCTTTTTATACCATTTTTAACCTTCCCATGCCTAGGGAGCCGATCTAGGCAGTTGGTCCTCACCTCCCGGAGTAATGGTCAGGCCTGGTACTAGGACTGATGGCCAACAAAAAGAGAGCCCCCTCCCTGGCGGGAGGAGGGCTCTCTGACGGGCTAGAGGGGCTACTTACGCCTTGTAGCGTGCGAGGTAAGCGCTGGTGTCGAAGGGTTTCGGCTCGACCCGCGAGGTACTATGGGCGCGCGGCTCGTGGTACAGGATGCCCAGGGGCAGGCGCTCGCTCTCGAGGGCGTAGCGCATCGCCGCGTCGGCGTCGTGGACATCGTGGTCGGCGGGGATGTTATAGACCTTCTCTTTGTAGAGCTTGTAGGTATCGTAGAAGGTCACGCAGGGGCTCATGGCGTGGATGAAGCTGAAGCCGTCGTGCTCCATGCCCTGCCTGATCATGTCGGCCAGGGGCTTGGGCTGGCTCGAGAAGCCGCGGGCCACGAAGGTGGCGCCGCTGCTGAGGGCGATCGCCAGGGGGTGCAGCGGCGCGGCCTGGTTGCCGCCCGGGGTCGACTTGGTCACGTGGCCGGTGGGGCTGGTGGGCGAGGTCTGGCCCTTGGTCAGGCCATAGATCTCGTTATCCATCACGATGACGGTGATATTGACGTCGCGCCGCACGGCGTGGGGCAGGTGGCCGACCCCGATGCTGAAGAAGTCGCCGTCGCCGCCCACGGCCATCACCGTGAGGTCGGGCCGGGCCAGCTTGAGGCCCGTGGCGGCGGGCAGGGCCCGGCCGTGGACGGTGTGCAGGCCATAGGAGTGCAGGAAGCCGGGCAGGCGCGAGCTGCAGCCGATCCCCGAGACGATCGCCAGGTCTTTCGGGTCGATCTGCAGGGCGGCCAGGGCCTGCTGCATGGCGGCCAGGACGGCGAAGTCGCCGCAGCCGGGGCACCAGATCGGCTTGAGGTCGGTGCGGTAGTCGGCCGCCTTGCGCGTGACCTGGGTCACCGGGATTGTGGTTGTGGTGGTCATCCCTTGTCTCCCTCGACAAGCTCGCCGGCTTCGATGCCAAGCAGCTCTTTGGCCTTATTCAGGATGGTCAGGCGGGTGAAGGGCATGCCGGTGTACTGGGTGAGGCTATTGACCCGCACCCCCAGCTCGCCCTGGATCATGCGCGCGAACTGGCCCTGGTAGTTCACCTCGGGCACCAGCACCACATCGACGCTGTCGATGAACTCCTGGATGGCGTCGACCGGCAGGGGCGCGATCATCTGCACCTGCAGCATGGCGATCGGCAGCTCCTCCTGGGCGGCCAGGAAGATCGCGCCGCGGCACGGGCCGGCCGTGGTGCCCCAGCAGAGCAGGCCGACCCGCGCCCGCTCGGGGCCGAAGCGGCGCACATAGTCGTGGCTGTGGCGCAGGGCCTCGTACTTGCGCCAGCGCTTCTCGGTCATCTGCACGTGGGCTTCGGGCGTATAGGCCGGCGAGCCATACTCGTTGTGCTCGAGGCCCGTCGCCGTGTACTGGCCGTTGGGCGTGCCCGGCACGGCCATCGGCGAGACATAGCTGCCGTTGACGTAGTAGCGCTTGTACTGCTTCGGCTGGAGCTCGCCCTGGGGGGTCTTGCGGTTGATCACCGGGTACTTATTGGCCAGGTCGAAGGGCTCGATCGTCTCGGTGCGAAACGAGAGCGAGTAGTCGCTGAGGATGATCACCGGCGACTGGTACTCTTCGGCCAGGTTGAAGCCCCAGCTGGTCAGGTGGAAGCACTCGGCGACGCTGGCGGGGGCCAGCACGATGCGCGGCGAGTCGCCGTGGCCGCCATAGACCGCAATATTCAGGTCCGACTGCTCCATCTTGGTGGGCAGGCCGGTCGAGGGGCCGCCGCGCTGGGCGTCGACGATCACCACCGGGATCTCGGTCATGCTGGCGTAGCCGATCGCCTCGCCCATCAGGGCCAGGCCGGGGCCGGCCGTGGCGGTCATGGCCTTCTTGCCGGCGAACGAGGCCCCCACACAGGCCATGATCGAGGCGATCTCGTCCTCGGCCTGCAGGTAGCCGCCGCCGATCTGGGGCAGGGCCGTGGCCAGCCCCTCCATGATCTCCGAGGCCGGGGTGATCGGGTAGCCGGCGAAAAAGCCGACGCCGGCGTGAAGCGCGCCGGCGACGATCGCCTGGTTGCCGGTCATCACCAGCCGCTGATGCTCCTCGCCGCTGGCCTCCATCCAGTGGTTGTCGCGCTTCTCGATGCCGCGCGCATGCTCGATGCCGGCCCGCAGCGCGGCCAGGTTGGCCTCGAGCAGGTCGGCCTTCTTGCCGAGCTTGGCGCGGACAATATCCTCGAGCCGGGTCAGCCCCAGGCCGAAGAGGGCCGCGGCCACTCCGAGGGCCACCACATTCTTGCCGCGCCGGCCGCCCGCGTCCTGGGCGATCTGGCCGATCGGCACCGCGTAGGCGACCCCGGCGAAGGCCGCGGGCGGGGTGAACTCCTCGGGGTCGTAGAGCAGCACGCCGCTGGGCGCCAGGGCGTCGTGATGCAGGTCCCACGCCTCCTGGTTGAAGGCGAAGAGCACGTCGACGGCGTCGCCCTGCGAGCGGACGGGCGCGTTCGAGGCGCGGACCTGGAACATGACCGGCCCGCCCTTGATCTCTGCGGGGGTCGTGCGGAAGGTAAAGACGTGGAGGCCTGAGCGGGCGGCCGCCTGGGCGAGCATTTCGCCCGCAGCAGTGCTGCCGTCGCCGCTCTCGCCGGCGACCCGGATGACGAGATCGTCTTTCTTGATCATGGTGCACCTTCGCATATTCCGCTGCTTGCAGCGGTGCCAACAGCGCTGTTGACGGGGGGCGTTGCGAACTCTGGTTATGCCTCGGCTGAGACGGGGGTACAGCTCTGCGAACCACGTTGACCGGATCCGTCATAAGCGACACCGCTATCTTAACACCCGCCTCGGCCCCTTTCAACCGGGGATTACTTGTGATGGGCGGTGCGATCTCTGTGCAATCTCGTGATCGCCCAGGGGCCATGGCCCCAGATTGCACAGCCCGCCCGATCTCGGCTACTATAGAGGGCGGGCAGAGCGTTCGGCGCCCGCAGGTCTGCGACACGAGGCACTATGGTTGACATCTTGCGCGGCTTCTTCACCTACTGGTCCGAGGTCTTCGATCTCATCAGGGCGGCCCTTATCCCGCGCCCCGAGCTCTATGGTTACATCCTCGAGAAAGAGAGCTCGGTCGCCCTGATCGCCGTCGGCGTCGCCTTCGTCGCCGGCGTCTCGCTGCTCCTCGGCCAGAGTGTGATCCTGTTCCTCAACCGGGTTGGGCCCCTGCGCTTCGCCCTCAGCCTGCTGCTCCACGGCCTGGCCCTGGTGCTGGGCCTGCTCGTCATCGTCGGAGTTATATGGGTTGTCGGCCGCCTGCTGTTCGACGACGAGCCCAGCCTGCGCCAGCTCTTGCCCCTGGTCGCGACCAGCTACGCGCCCCTGGCCTTCGGATTCTTGATCCTCATCCCCTACTTCGGCGCGCTGATCGAGAAGGCGCTCTACGCCTGGAGCGCCCTGATCCTGCTGGTGGTCGTGCGCTTCGGCTTCGAGGCGTCGCTCTTCGAGGCTCTGCTCTGCGTGGGCCTGGCCTATCTGCTGCGCCAGCTCCTGGGCGCGACGATCGGGCGGCCCCTCGCGGCCCTGCGCCGGCGGGTGCGCCGCCGCGTCATCGGCGAAGACGAGTACTCGCTGACCCCGGCCGAGATCCGCGCCCGCGTGCTGGCGGGCCTGGGCGACCCTAACGGAGGCGACCAGTGATCAGTATGCTCATCTCGATCGTCGTGCTCGCCCTGGTCGTCGGCCTGCTGATGGCCCCCCTCGAGTCCCTCGGCTGGTACGCCGGCTGGTACGGCGAGGGCGATGCCCGCGCCCAGGATCTGGCCGCCAAGCCTTCGTCCACCCTCAAGATCAGCGCCTCGCCCGCCAGGGCCTACCCCCACTACCTGGTCTATCTCTCGGGCATCGGCGCGATCGACCCGACCACCATCCCCGACGAAGAGTACCCGCTGATCCAGGGCGTCGAGGCCAGCCTGCCCAATACCCAGGTCGTCTCGGACATCTTCCCCTACGCGCCCGCCAACCACGGCCTCACCGGCCAGCGCGTGGCCGCCCGGGTCTGGGGATGGATCAACCAGATGCGCCTGAAGGACCCCAACTCGAAGCTGGCGATGGTGGTCAATATCCGCAATATGTTTCAGGTGGCCGTCTCGGCCGACCAGCGCTACGGGCCCTTCGCCAACCTCGCCGTCGCCACCACCATCCGCGACGGCCTGGTCGCCGCGGGCTACCCGCTCAAGAGCGGCCTGCCCGTGACGCTCCTCGGCTTCAGCGGCGGCGGCCAGGTCGCCGTCGGCACGGCCTACTACCTCAAGGCTCTGCTCGCCGCGCCCATCCGCGTGATCTCGGTGGGCGGCGTGATCTGTAGCGACCCCGGCCTCGAGCGGATCGAGCGGCTCTGGCACCTCTACGGCTCAAAGGACTCGGTGCAGGCTCTCGGCGCCCGCATCTTCCCGGGGCGCTGGCCCCGCTTCCCTAACTCGGAGTGGAACCGCGCCATAGCCGAGGGCCGCATCAGCCTGGTCGAGATCGGCCCCTATAACCACAATGTCAAAGAGCACTACTTCGACCAGGAGTCGCGCCTGCCCAGCGGCGCGAGCTATATGCAACACGTGGTCGATGAGATCGCCCGGCTGCTCAGAGAGGCCGGGCTCGAACAGGGCCCCGCGCGGGTAGCGCCGGCGGCCCCCGAAGGCGCGAGCATTTCTTGACAATGGTATGGCGCGAGTGCTATCCTGAAATTAACCAATATAACTAGAAGTCGCGGTCACGGATGACCGCTGAAGTTTCAGGCGCGGTCAGGCGATAGTCGCCGGCCGCGTTTGTATTCTAGACCCCCCGACCCCCCAGCCCCTAGCCCGTCGGAGAGAGGACACAGGCATATGGACGCTCCACCTGCCACTGCAGCCATTGGCGATCACGGACCGGGCGAGCCCAGGCCTGCGCCGAGTGTCCATGCCACGCAGCGGCGCCCGGCCTCACGCGAGGCCGCCGCCGAGCAAGCCGTCCAGCACCCGATCCTCCAGCAGCCGGTGATCGACATGATCGCCGAGCACCTGCGCAAGAAAGAGCACCCCGAGGCCTCCCCCGAGGATGTGCGGGCCTGGTACCTGGCGGCCTACAGCAGCCCCACGGTCGAGGCCCTGATCGCGCGCCTGCACCAGTACCTGCCCGACGCCAACGGCGAGCTCGTGCGCCGGGCCTACGCCCTGGCCCTGATCGCCCACGCCGGCCAGTACCGCCAGAGCGGCGAGCCCTATATCGACCACCCGGTGGCCGTGGCGACCATCTTGCTCGAGCTGCGCCTCGACGCCGAGTCGCTCGCCGCCGCCCTGCTCCACGATGTGGTCGAGGATACGGGCGTCAGCCTCGACCTGATCAAGGCCCACTTCGGCGATACGATCGCCCATCTGGTCGATGGCGTCACCAAGCTGTCGGGCCTCGAGAGCAAGTCGAAGGAGGAGATCCAGGCGGGCTCGTACCGCAAGATGTTCATCGCCACCGCCGATGACCCGCGGGTGATCCTGATCAAGCTGGCCGACCGCCTGCATAATATGCGCACCCTGGGCGCCACCCCCCCCGCCAAGCAGAAGCGCGTCGCCCGCGAGACCCTCGATATCTACGCGCCCCTGGCCCACCGCCTCGGCATGTGGCAGGTCAAGTCCGAGCTCGAGGACCTGGCCTTCAAGGGTATGTATCCCGAGCGCCACAAAGAGCTGACCGATGGCCTCAGCATGCGCAAAGAGGCCCGCGAGAAGGTCATCCAGCGGGTGATCAAGAAGATGAAGGACGCCCTCGAGAAGGAGGGCATCCGCGCTCAGGTCACCGGGCGCCCCAAGCACATCTACTCGATCTGGCGCAAGATGGAGCGCAAGGGCGTGCCGCTCGAGCAGATCTACGACCAGCTCGCCATCCGCGTGATCGTCCAGGAGACCGACCCCGATAAGGCCAAGGGCACCTGCTATCGCGTCCTCGGCCTCGTCCACAGTATGTGGACGCCGGTCCTCTCGGAGTTCGACGACTATATCGCGGTGCCCAAGGAGAGCAGCTATCAGTCGTTGCACACCACGGTGATCATCCCCGGCGGCCACCCCTGCGAGGTGCAGATCCGCACCGAGGATATGCACACGGTGGCCGAGCACGGCATCGCGGCCCACTGGCGCTACAAAGAGGGCTTCGCCAACCGCAGCGATCAGAACTACGAGGCCAAGATCAAGTGGCTGCGCGAGCTGATCTCGTGGCGCATCGAGCTGACCGACGCCCGCGAGTTCGTCGAGAGCCTCAAGCCCGAGCTCGAGGAACTGGTCTATGTCTTTACCCCCAAGGGCAAGATTATCGACCTCCCCGAGGGCTCGAGCCCGGTCGACTTCGCCTACCATATCCACTCCGAAGTGGGCAATAAGTGTATCGGGGCCAGGGTCAACGGGCGCATGGTGCCCCTCGATTATCGCCTCCAGAACGGCGAGATCGTCGATATCATGACGAGCAAGAGCGCCCGCGGCCCCAGCCGCGACTGGCTCAACTTCGTCAAGACGCCCAGCGCCCGCAACCATATTAAGCGCTTCTTCCGCCGCGCCGAGCGCGACGAGAATGTCTCGGCCGGCCGCGACCTGCTCGAGAAGGAGCTGAAGCGCCACGGCCTGAACCTGAGCTTCGAGAGCCTGGTCGATATCGCCGGGGCCCGCTCGGTCGAGGACCTGTTCAACCATATCGGCTCGGGCGAGATTACCGCCCGCACCGTGGCCCAGCGGGCCTTGGCCCAGCAAGTCGACCAGCACCAGCCCCAGGTCGATACCCTGCCCCTCGACCTGCCCAAGATGCCCGTCACCAGCCGCGGCCAGCAGGTCGGGGTGCAGGTCAGCGGCGTCGGCGCGATCTATAACCGCCTCGCCAAGTGCTGCAACCCCGTGGTCGGCGAGCCCGTGGTCGGCTTCGTCACCAGGGGCCGCGGCGTGACTGTCCACAAGGCCGACTGCCGCACCATCGTCAACGAGCGCGACCGCAACCGCCTGATCGACGTGACCTGGGGCGGCCAGCAGGCCAAGGGCTATGCCGTGCCCGTGCGCATCGAGTCGTGGGACCGCGTCGGCCTCTGGCGCGACATCTCTAATGTGATCGCCGACGCCGGGATCAATATCGAGAAGGTCGAGCAGGGCCAGACCCGCCGCGCCGGCCGCACGGTGCTGCACGTGGTCATGACCATCCAGAGTATCACCCAGCTCTCGAGCATCCTCGACAAGCTCAACCGCGTCACCGATGTGATCGAGGCGCGCCGCGAGTCGGGTTCGGGGAAGGGATGAGGCTGTAGCCAGGCGCCAGCACCGATGAGCATCCCCCCAGACGCCGCAACGATCCAGGCTCGCCTGCTGACCTGGTTCGCCGAGCGGGGCCGCGATCTGCCCTGGCGCCGCACCCGCGACCCCTACCAGGTCCTCGTCTCGGAGATGATGCTCCAGCAGACCCAGGTCGAACGGGTCATCCCCAAGTACCTGGCCTTCCTGGCGGCCTTCCCGACCCTCGCCGAGCTCGCGGCGGCGCCCACGGCCGAGGTGATCCGGCTCTGGCAGGGGCTCGGCTATAACCGGCGGGCCGTCAATCTCCAGCGGGCCGCCCGCGCCGTCCTCGACGAGCACGGCGGGGTCTTCCCGCGCGAGGTCGAGGCCCTGCGGCGGCTGCCCGGCGTCGGCCCCTACACGGCGGGGGCCGTGGCCTGCTTCGCCTTCGAGCAGGACGTGGCCTTCATGGACACCAATATCCGCCGCGCCCTGCGCCGGGTCATGGTCGGCCCCGACGGCGCGACGCCCGAGCCGGGCGAGCGCGAGCTGCTCGCCCTCGGCCAGGCCCTCGTGCCGGCCGGCCGGGGCTGGGCCTGGAACCAGGCGATCATGGAGCTCGGGGCCCTGGTCTGCACCGCGGCCGCGCCGGCCTGCCGCCAGTGCCCCCTGCGCGAGGAGTGCCGCGCCTACGCCGCCTGGCGCGCCGAGGACGAGGCCGCCGTGCTGGCCATGGCCCAGGCGCCCGTCGACGCGCCGCCCGAGCGGCGGACCCGCCGGCGCGCCGCCGAGGGCAAGGCCGGCTACAGCCCCGAGGCGCCCTTCGTCGGCTCGCGCCGCTGGTACCGCGGCCGCATCGTCGACGCCCTGCGCGCCCTGCCGCCCGGCGCGACGCTGCCCCTGGCCGAGCTCGGGCCGCTGCTCAAGCCGGGCTTCACCCCCGACGAGCTGCCCTGGCTGCGCGAGTTGGCCGCCAGCCTGGCCCGCGATGGGCTGCTCGCCCTGGAGGGGGACGACGCGCGGCTGCCTTGACCGCGCTACCCCCCTCTGCTACACTGTTGACCCATAGGCTGACTATACGGATGCTTATGGCAAGTATAACCCTGCGCCCCGGCCGCGAGCGACCACTACGACAGCGCCACCCCTGGGTTTTCTCGGGGGCCATCGCCGCCGTGCGCGGTGGGCCCGCCCCCGGCGAGCCGATTGAGATCACGGGCCCCGACGGCGAATGGCTCGCCCGGGGCTTCTACTCGAGCACCTCGCAGATCCGCGTCCGGGTCGCCACCTGGGACCCCGAGCAGCCCCTCGACGCGGCCTGGCTGCGCGCGACCATCGCGCGGGCCGTGGCGGGGCGCGCCGGGCTGGCCGACGGCCCCGACGACACATGCCGCCTGGTCTTCAGCGAGGCCGACGGCCTGCCCGGCCTGATCGTCGACCGCTATGGCCCCTACCTGGTGGTGCAGCTGCTCACCCAGGCCATGGCCGCCCGCGCCGAGGCGATCGCCGCGACCCTGGTCGAGCTGCTCGCCCCGCGCGGCATCTACGAGCGCAGCGACGCCGATGTGCGCGAGAAAGAGGGCCTGCTGCCCCAGGAGGGTGTGCTCTGGGGCGAGTCGCCGCCCGCCCGGCTCGAGCTGCGCCCCCTCACGCTGCCCGGGGCGGCCGTCGCCCCGCCGTCCATGCTGGTCGACCTGCTGGGCGGCCAGAAGACCGGCCACTACCTCGACCAGGCCGCCAACCGGGCCCGCGTGGCGGCCTACTGCGCCGGCGCCGAGCTGCTCGACTGCTTCAGCTACAGCGGCGGCTTCGCCGTCTACGCCGCCCGCGCCGGGGCCAGGGCCCTGACCCTGATCGACACCTCGGCGGGGGCCCTCGCCCTGGCCCGCGCCAACCTCGATCTCGGCGCACCCGACGCCCCCGCCGAGCTGGTGGAGGGCGACGTCTTTCGCGTGCTGCGCCAGTATCGCGCCGAGGGCCGCACCTTCGACGCGGTCGTGCTCGACCCCCCCAAGTTCGCCCACAGCCAGCCCCAGATCGAGCGGGCCGCCCGCGGCTATAAGGACATCAACCTGCTGGCCATGCAGCTGCTGCGCCCCGGCGGCGTCCTGGCGACCTTCAGCTGCTCGGGCCTGGTCTCGCCCGACCTGTTCCAGAAGATCGTCTTCGGGGCCTCGGTCGACGCCCGCCGCGACGTGCAGATCGTCGAGCGGCTCGGCCAAGGCCCCGACCACCCTGTGCTCCTGACCTTCCCTGAGAGCGAGTACCTGAAGGGTCTGCTCTGCCGCGTATGGTAAGCCCAGGGGGCCGGCGCGAGGCGACGACCTCGCTCGACTGCGCCGGCCCTCTGCCTCCTAAGCTATGACCTACACCATCTTCGAGGACGGCCATATCGCCAGCCCCGCGGGCTTCCGGGCCACAGGCGTCTCGTGCGGGCTGAAGGACGCGAGCAAGGCGCGGGACCTGGCCCTGGTCTACTCGCTGCAGCCGGCCAGGGTGGGCGCGCTCTTCACCACCAGCCTGACCAAGGCCGCGCCGGTCTTCCTGAGCCAGGCCATCCTCTCGCGCAACCGCGAGGCGATGCGCGCGGTGCTGATCAACTCGGGCCACGCCAACGCCGGCACCGGCCAGCCCGGCCTGACCGACGCGGTCGAGTGCGCCAAGCTGGTGGCCGACGAGCTCGAGATTGCCCGCGACGGGGTGCTGCTGATGTCCACGGGCATCATCGGCGTACCCCTGCCCATGCAGAGGCTGCGCGACGGCATCAAGCGGGCCGTCAGCGAGCTCGACAGCGGCGGCGGCAAGCGCGCGGCCGTCGCCATCCTCACCACCGATAGCCGCCCGAAAGAGCGCGCCCTGCGCGTGCAGCTGCGCGACGGGCAGCGCGGCATCCTGGCGGGCATGGCCAAGGGCACCCGCCTGATCCACCCGCGCCTGGGCACCCTGCTCTGCATGATCACCACCGACCTGGCGATCGAGCAGCGCCTGCTGCAGCGGGCCCTCCAGCAGAGCGTCGGGCGCAGCTTCAACCGGCTCAACCTCGACGGCGACGGCAGCCCGAACGACAGTGTGATCATCATGGCCAACGGCGCCGCCGAAACCCCCCTGATCAGCGACCCCGGCTCGCGCGAGTTCGCGGCCTTCCAGGAGGCCCTCGACGCACTCTGCGCAGACCTGGCCCAACAGGTGGTGCGCGATGCGGCCGGCAATGGTAAGATCATTAGTGTGCGCGTGCGCGGCGCCGCCGGCGAAGAGGCGGCCCGCCAGATCGCCGACGCCGTCACCCGCTCGCGCGCTCTGCGCCAGTCGGTGCGGCGCGGCTCGCCCGATTGGGGCCCGCTCCTCGCTTCGGTCGGCGCTAGCTGCGCCGAGTTCCGCCCCGAGCTGCTCGACCTGCGCGTGGGCGGGGTGCAGGTCCTGAGCCAGGGCGTCGTGGCGACCTACGACCCCCTGGCGGCGGTGCAGGCCTTCTCTGGCCCCGAGATCGAGTTCACCATCGACCTGAACGCAGGCCCGGTCGAGCTGACGGTCTATACCTGTACCTGGCACGAAGAGTAGGCGCAGACATGGTGCGCGGGCGGCCCGCCCCGCTCCTCAGCGAAGGAACATATGATCCGCCAGCTGCCGTTGTTCCCCCTGGGCTCGATCCTCTTCCCGGGCGCGACGATCAACCTGCACATCTTCGAGGAGCGCTACAGACAGATGATCGGGCGTTGCCTCGAGCAGCAGAGCCCGTTCGGCGTCGTGCTGATCCGCCAGGGCGACGAGGTCGAGGAGGGCCGCGTCGGGGCCCGCCCGGCCGAGCCCTATGCGATCGGGACGGTGGCCGAGATCAGCGCCAATGTGAAGCTCGAGGACGGGCGCTTCCTGCTCACCGCGACGGGCCGCGAGCGCTTCCGCATCCAGTATGTGCTGCAGCGGGCGCCCTACCTGATCGCCTCGGTGGCCGACCTGCCCGAGGCGGCCGCCCCCGACGCCGCCGCGGTCGCCGATGAGCTGCGCGCCACCTACGAGCGCTACTGGCAGGCGGTCGCCGCAGCCACAGGCGTGCCGACCCAGCCCGAAGAGCTGCCCGCCGAGCCTCTGGCCCTGGCCTACCATCTGGCCGACCGCATCCAGGTGCCGCTGGCCCGCAAGCAGCACTGGCTCGAGGCCAGCCTGCTGACCCGCCTGCGCGAGATCACCGCCGATCTGCGCACCGAGCTGGCCCTCATGCCCACGGGCCAGCGCAAGACCGGCGAGGGCTTCTCGGGGATGGGCAGCCTGAACTAGCATGGTGATTGGCGTCTGCACGCTCCAGATCAGTATTCCCATGGCCATGTCGCTCAAGGAGAAGCGGCAGGTGGTCAAGTCGATCCTGGCCAGGGTGCGCAATGAGTTCAATGTCTCGATCGGCGAGGTCGACGACCAGGATCTCTGGCAGAGCGCCGTGCTCGGCATCGCCTGTGTCTCGACCTCGCAGAGCTACGCCCACGGTCAGCTCGAGGCCGTGGTGAAGTTCATCGACAAGCAGCGCCCCGACTGTCCGATCGGCGCTTACGAGATCGAAATGCTTTGAGCGACGAGATCCTGCCCTTCCCCCTGCTCGCCGTTGTCGGGCAGACCGAGCTCAAGATGGCCCTGCTGCTCGGGCTGGTCAACCCGGGGGTGGGCGGCGTGCTGCTCAGCGGCCCCTATGGCGTCGGCAAGACCACGGCGGTGCGCGGCCTGCTCGACCTGATGCCGGTCGTCGAGCGCGCCGGCCCCGGCCCCGACGGGCAGCCCCTGCCCGCCCGCGAGCCGATGCGCCTGGTCGAGCTGCCGCTCAATGCGCGCCTCGAGGATGTCGTGGGCGGGGTCAACGAGCGGGTCGCCCTCGAGCAGGGCAAGGTGCTGCTCGAGCCCGGCATTCTGGCCAGGGCCGACGGCAACCTGCTCTATGTCGATGAGATCAACCTGCTCGACCCCGCCGTGGTCGACGCCATCCTCGACGCCGCGGCCCAGGGCCGCACCCTGGTACGCCGCGGGGCGATGACGCGCCTCTTCCCCACCCGCTTCGTGCTGGTCGGCTCGATGAACCCCGAGGAGGGCTCGCTGCGCCCGCAGATCCTCGACCGCTTCGGGCTACGGGTCTGGGTCGCGCCCCTCGACGACCCGCGCCAGCGCCTCGAGGTCTATCGGCGGGCCCAGGCCTTCCGCGCCGACCCGGCCGCCTTCCGCGCCGCCTACGCCGCCCAGACCGCCGCCCTGGCCGAGGAGGTCGAGGCGGCCAGAGCCATCCTGCCCCACGTCACGGTGCCGCCCGCGGTCGAAGAGCAGGCCCTGGCTCTGGTGCAGGCCCTGAAGGTCCCCTCGCATCGCGCCGAGATTACCCTGCTTGAGGGTGCGCGGGCCCGCGCCGCGGCCGACTTCCGCAACCTGGTCGCCGCCGAGGACCTGCGCAAAGTGGCTCCCCTGGCCCTGCGCCAGCGCCGCAGCCTGCGCATCGAGGAGTTCGGTCGCGAGCAGGCCGAGGAGCGGGCCGCGATCGAGGCCGCTCTAGACGCAGTTGCCCCCGCCCTCACGCCCGCACATGGCCGCCCGAAGGGGGGCGTGCGCCGGGTTGAGGCCGAGGGCGAGTAAAACAAGCTGCGTAGATGCGGTCTTCGCCGTGGTACGCGGCGGGTACGGGCCTCGGGCCCGCTACGCTGGGCCTACTGGGGGTTGAGGCTGGCGCTGAGGGCGGCTGAGAGCTGGTCGCGCACGGCGACCACGGTGCGGCCACGGCAGAGCTGTACCTGGGGGTTGTCCTCGACGCGCCCGCAGAAGCCGCTTCCGGCCTGCCAGATGAAGGCACGGTAGTCAACCTCGGAGACCCGAACGTGATAGATGCGCCCTACGCGCACGGTGCGCTTTGCCTGAGCGGCCATGAGATCGTCCCTTCTGCTACCGTTGGGGGTTGGGCCTAGATGAGCGGCAGCTGAGCGTCCTGGCAACGTTGCCTTAGGGCGCTGTCATCGGTCCTCACGGGGAGGCCGCCCGCCCGCTGGGCCTGGCGGACCACCTGCTCGAGCGAGGGTGTATAACTCTTCCGGCTGATCCCGCCGGCGGTGTAGGCGACGCAATAGCGCCCGTCGGGCAGGCGGGTGACCGCCAGATATGCGCCCGAGTGAGCCTCTGGCGGGGCGCCGCTGATCTGCTGAAATTCAGTCATTGCGATACCTCCTGGTCGCTCCGGCCGGTGCCGGAGAGCGCTGTGTCAAACGACGGCGGCTTCGCGTAGCGGCCTGAAGGCCAGCAGTTCAGGGATGTCGAAGCGCCCCGATGGTGAGCGCATCACGGGGGAGTCATGAGAAGTGAGGAGACGCGGGGCTGGAGAATCAGGCTTAGTCCAGCATAGCATAGATATCGGCCCTCCGATAGACACAAAACATAATGAGATTTCGGGCTTATCCGTGCTATACTGGAGGCCCCAGGAGTAGCTGCAGTCCAAGCGGACTCTTGCCCCGCGCTTCGGCGCGCTGCAATACGCGGCCCGGGCGTTTCGAGCAACGCCGCGCCCGCCGCCGGGCAAAGGAGTAGTATGAACGGCAGCCGCATTTCGGTCTACGAGAACCCCAACTGGGGCGCCAGGCTGGTCGGCGACGCCATGGCCAGCCAGAACGCCGTCGGCGACCTCTTCATCGACGGGGTGCGCGTCGAGACCGTCGACGTGGTCAATATGTTCAGCGTGCTGAAGCGGGTCGACGGCCGCACCCAGGTTGTGCTGACCAGCTTTTTGCGCCTGGTGCAGAATCCGCGCCGGGGCGAATTGCCCGTCGCAAAGCCTACTACCGACTAAAGACGGCCCCGCGGCGCGATCCCGGGTTGCCTGTTGTCATAAGTGTGGTATACTAAGCCGGTAAGCCAACATCATTCGCTGTGAGATCCTGCATTCCTCCCTCTCTCCAGGTCCCACGGTCGCTCTTCGTCGCTCGAAGCATGTTGTTGTGTCGCCGGAGCGAGCGAGCCGGGCTACAGCCTGGCTACCGGCCGTTCGAGTTCTCGTCGTGTGTATCGTGGAGACAGCCCGGCTGTGCTCCTCACAGTCCCGCGCTTCGGCGCAAAGGAGAGTCTGGAATGTTGGTCAAGCTTTTTGTTGGTAACCTGCCCTGGAGCGTCGGCGACGCCGAGCTCACCGAGATCTTCGCGAACCATGGCGAGGTGCAGAGCGCCCGCGTCATCAGCGACCGCGACACCGGTCGCTCGCGCGGCTTCGGCTTCGTCGAGATGGAGACCAGCGACCTCGCCGCCCTGATCCGCGCGACCGACGGCCACGAGGTCGATGGCCGCAACCTGCGGGTCAACCAGGCCGAGGATAAGGACGCCGGCAGCCGCGGTCGCAGCGGCGGCGGCAGCTACGGCGGCGGGCGCCGCGAGCGCTACTAAATCCCTGGCCATAAGCGCCGACAGTATGCGGAGGCGGGGGCATACCCCCCGCCTCCGCACTGTATCCAGCGCGTGCGATGCCCCCGGCAGCACCGAAAGGCGGACTGATGGCGACACTTGATCTGAGCAGCCCGGAAGAGCTGCGCCTGACCCTGCGCGGCCCCGACGAGAATACTATCCTCACAACGCTGCGCCGCTGGCCTCATTGGCTGCGCGCCGATGTAGAGCGCGACCCGGAACATACCGCCCAGGTCATCGCCGTAACCCTGATCGCCGACCGCAACCAGGAGGCGACCCTGCGCGAGATCTTGCGGCGCAGCTTCGGGATGACCTTCCCGACCGAGGGCGGCGACTTCGCCTTCACCCCGCCGCCGGCGCCCGCGCCGATGCGCCGCGGGCCTATGGCGCGCCGCGGCTAACCCTCGCTCGTAACGCCCCGCATCGCTACCGGCGCGCTCTGCACCCCGTAGCCCTTAGGGCGCGCCCTTCCCCGCCACGGCCAGCAGCGTCTCTGTCGCCACATTGCGCCCGCAAATCAGCGCGACCACCCGCCGCCCCGCCAGGCCGGCGATCAGGCCGTTGAGCAGCGCGGCGACCGCGACGGCGGCGCTCCCCTCGGCCACCAGATGATGCTCGTTGAGCAGCCAGCGCATGGCCGCCTCGATCTGCTGCTCGCTCACGGCGATCAGCATGTCGACCAGCCGCTGGACCATGGGGAAGGTGATCGACCCCGGCTCGATGCTGCCCGCCAGACCGTCGGCCAGGGTCGGCAGATCGGGGGCCTGCACAATCTGACCGGCCTTCAGCGAGGCCAGCATGGCCGCCGAGTTCTCGGCCTGTACCCCGACGATCCTGATCGCCGGGTTGATCGCCTTGGCCCAGAGGCCGATCCCGCTGATCAGGCCGCCCCCGCCGACCCCAATCACCAGCACCTCGGCCCCGGGCAGCTGCTCGAGGATCTCGGCGCCGAGTGTGCCCTGGCCCGCGATCACGTCGGGGTGATTATAGGGCGAGATGAAGCGCAGCCCCTCCTCGTGGGCCATGCGCAGGGCCGCGGCCTCGGCCTCTTCGTAGTTGCCGCCCACCTGGATCACGCTGGACGGGTAGCGGCGCAGGGCGGCCACCTTGGCCGGCGAGGCGTTCTCGGGCAGCACCAGGGTCGCCTCGATGCCGGCATGGGCCGCCGCGTGGGCCACGCCCAGGGCGTGGTTGCCCGCCGAACAGGCCACCACAGGGTAGCGCCCCTCGCCCGCCCGCAGGGCGCTGGCCGCCCCGCGCACCTTGAAGCTGCCCGTCACCTGGGCGCACTCGAGCTTCAAGTACACCTCGGCGCCTGTGTATGCCGAGAGGGGCCTGCTGTGCTCCAGAGGCGTGGGGTGGGCGATCCCGGCGATGCGCCGCCGCGCTGCCAGAATGTCGGCCGGGGTGAGCATGAGCGACTCCCTCTTGACTCTCAAGCGGCTTGAGGTTGTAGCATACCCTCGATGGCTCTCGCTGACAAGGAGCGCAAGGATGTTCAAGATCGGGGACTTCTCGCGGATGTGTCGGGTGCCGGTCTCGGCCCTGCGTTACTACGCCGAGCTGGGCCTGCTCGCCCCGGCCCACATCGACCCCCAGACCGGCTACCGCTACTACACCGCCGAGCAGCTGCCTCGCATCCAGCGCATCCTGGCCCTGCGCGATCTGGGCCTCTCGCTCGAGCAGATCGCCACCGTCTTGCGCGAGAGCCTGTCGGCCGAGCAGATCCGCGGCATGCTGCGCCTGCGGCAGGCCCAGCTGCTCCAGCAGATCGAGGAAGAGCAGGCGCGCCTGGCCCGTGTCGAGGCCACGCTGCGCCAGATTGAACAGGAGGGTGCTATGTCCAGCTACGACGTGGTCCTGAAGGAGGTCGCCCCCCAGCTGGTGGCCGGAATCCGCGCGGTCATTCCGCACTACGGCGCGATCGGCTCCCTTTTCGACGAGCTGTTCGCCTACCTGGGCGGGCAGGGCGTGAGCGGTATGGCGGTCGGCATCGACCACAATACGGAGTATATGGAGCGCGACCCCGACATGGAGGCCGCGGTCTACCTCGAGGCCCCCGTGCCCGAGGGCGGCCGGGTGAAGCTCCGCACCCTGCCCGGCGGCCTGGTCGCCAGCACCATCCACAAGGGCCCCTACGAGGGCATGAGCCAGGCCTACGCCGCCCTGATGACCTGGCTCGAGCCTAGCGGCTACAAGCCCGTCGGCCAGAGCCGCGAGCTCTACCTGCATATGGCCGCGACCCCCGATGGGCACGTCACCGAGATCCAGATCCCTGTGGCGCGCGGCTAGCCGCACTCAGCTATGGCCGCGCACGCCGTGCGGGGTGTACGGCTCCTCCAGGAGTCGGATCTCCTCGGCGCTCAGACTCAGCTCGAGGGCGGCCACGGCCTCCTCGAGCTGATACATTTTGCTCGCCCCGATAATCGGCGCGCTGACCCCCGGCTTCGCCAGCAGCCAGGCCAGGGCGATCTGTGCGTTGCTGACCCCGCGCGCGCCCGCCAGCTCGCTCACGCGCTCGACTACGATGTGGTCGCCTTCGTTGTAGAGGGCGTGCGAGATTGTGTCGGTGCGGCCGCGCAGGGTAGCCGGCTCTTCGCCCTTGGGCCTGTTGCCCGTGAGAAAGCCGCGCGCCAGGGGGCTCCACGGGATGAGCCCGACGCCCTGGTCACGGCAGAGGGGGATCATCTCGCGCTCCTCCTCGCGGTAGACCAGGTTGTAGTGGTTCTGCATCGTCACGAAGCGCGACCAGCCCCGCCGCTCCTGGATGCCCAGGGCCTTCATGAACTGCCAGGCCCACATACTCGACGCGCCGATGTAGCGAGCCTTGCCGGCCTTGACCACGTCGTGAAGGGCCTCCAGGGTCTCCTCGAGGGGCGTCTCGTAGTCGTAGCGGTGGATCTGGTAGAGGTCCACGTAGTCCGTCCCCAGGCGGCGCAGCGAGCGGTCGATCGACGTCATGATGTGCTTGCGCGAGAGGCCGCGGTCGTTGAGGCCCTGGCTCATAGGCTGGTAGACCTTGGTGGCGATCACCACCTCGTCGCGCTCGGCGAAGTCGCGCAGGGCCCGGCCCACCACCTCCTCGCTGGCCCCCAGTGAGTACATGTCGGCCGTGTCGAAGAAGGTGATACCCAGCTCGACGGCGCGCTTGATGAAGGGCCGGCTGGCCTCCTCGTCCAGGACCCACTCGCGCCAGCTCGGCGAGCCGTAGGTCATACACCCCAGGCAGATCCGCGACACCTTCAGCCCCGTGCTTCCCAGATTGACATAGTGCACGTCGCTTGCTCCTCTTTGCCCCGGCATACACCTTGCACAGCTACCCGTGACCGCGGCGGCTGTCGCGGGTAATGAAACCAATGTACCACGGGAGAGGATAAGGATGAAGCGAGCGAAGATGCTGATGGCGCTCACGCCGACGCGCAGCGTTATCGGCGGCGCGCTGGCGCTGACCCTCAGTCTGGCGGGCTGTGCGGGCGCGGGCGACACGGCGAGAGGGCCGAACGGTCAGGCAACGCCGGCCGAGTCGAGCCAGGTGGGCGGCGATAGTGCGGAGAACGAGCCTGTGGGGCAGGCCGAGGCCTCGCCCATCGCGGGTGGCGACCTTGAGGCGACCAGCGACCTGGAGCCGACCAGTGCGCCGCTGCCCACGGCCGTGCCCGTCGAGGGCAGCGGCGTGATCACCGGCACCGCCCCGATCGGCAGCGCGAGCGGGGGCGGTCCCGCCGGCGGCTCGGCGAGCTCGGCCTCGAGCCAGGTCGACGTGAGTGCCGTCGCGCGCACCGAGACGATTGTCGTCGGCGAGGACGGCGCCCTGAGCGCCGACCAGGTCGAGATGGCGACGGGCGAGGTCATCGCCCTGGCCCTCTCCAACCGCAGCGACGAGAATGTGCTGATGCGCCTGCCCCTCGGCGATACGGGCGAGCTGGCGGTCATGCTCCTTGGCCTCGGCTCCAGTGGCTCCACCGGCATCGATACGTCCGGCGACCAGGGCGGCACCAGCACGACCGGGACGAGCACGACGGGCGGGAGCAGCGGCACGACCGGGACG
>CAZKTU010000099.1:14797-21665 GCA_964555675.1 uncultured Oscillochloris sp. | reverse complement strand
CTGATCGACGAGGGCTTTATCGAGCGCGACGAGCGCGACGAGTACCGCCGCCTCGCCCTCACCATCCTCGGCAAAAAGGCCCGCCGCGACCCGGCCTACTTGCCCGAGTGGGCCCTATGAACGGCTGAAGCCGGGCCCTTTGAAGGGCTGAAGCCGGGCGCCAACGGGCGCTGTTCGGCCTTCATCCTTCATCCTTCATCCTTCACCCTTCTGTCATGAACCAACTCCCGCCGACCTGCAGCGTCGGCAGGCCGCCGCTCGTCTGGCCGATCAGGTCGGTGAGGCCGCCGGCCCGCTCGCGCAGCACCTCGCCGTCGGCGTCGAGGAAGCGCAGGGTGAGCACGCCGTCGACCACGCGCACGAGGGCCCGGCCGTCGCCCTGCTCGATAATCTCGGTCCCCGTGAAGGTCACCTCGAGGGTCGCTTTGCTGCCCACGGCGGGGCTGGCCGCGCTCGCGGCGAAGTCGCCCAGCATGGCCGTGAAGGCCAGCCGCTGGTCGGCCCGCTCGCTCGGGGCGAAGTGGCCGGCGAGGCGCTCGGCCCAGGCCCGTCGCACATCGGCGTCGGCGAGCTGGGGGGCGGCGAGGGCCCGGTTCAGGTCCTCGAGGAAGCTCTCGACCACGGCCTGGGGGCTCGAACCGCCGGCCCCCGCCAGCTCCTCTACGGCCGGCTCGGGGCCGCAGCCGACGAGCAGTAGCAGGGCGGCCAGGAGCGCCAGGGTCAGGCGGGTGATCATGGGGCCGGGGTGAGCGCCGGGGCGGGCGTGGCGGCGCCCTCGGGCTGCTCGCGGAACGAGCGCGGCGGGGCGGGCAGCTCGGCGCGGATGATCTGGCCGGCGTTGACCAGGTAGAGGATCGGGCGGGCGCCGCTGCTATCGATGAAGAGGCTGGCCAGCTGGTCGAGGCGGACCTCGCCGTCGGGGCGGGCCTTAATCTGCTGGATCACCTTGCCGCTGGCCTTCTCCATCTGGATGATCCGCTCGTTCAGCGTATCGACCAGGAAGAAGTAGCCCTCGTCGGCCGTGGCCCCGGTGACGTAGAAGCGGGTCACCGCCGTGATGGGGGGCGTGATCGCCTCGGGCTTGATCTCGCCCACGGGCAGGCCCTGGCTGAAGGCCAGCACGGTGCCGTTCGAGCGCAGCAGGTAGATGCTGCCGTCGACGCCCATATCGACCACGGTGCTCAGGTCGAGGCCCTGGATGGCGGCGGGGTCGAGCCAATAGTCGGGCGTATCGCCGTAGCTGCCCGAGCGGAAGCGCAGCACCTCGTTGGGCTGGGCGCCCCAGACATACAGGTTGCCGCCGTACTCCTCGACGTCGAGCCGGTCGCGCAGGCTCCAGATCTCGCTGGCCCCGAGTTTCGAGTAGTTCCAGGCCCCGGCATTGCGGAAGTAGTAGCCGAAGCCGCTCGTGGCCTCGTCGACCGCGACCACCTGGTCGATGCGCCAGAGGGCCCCGCGCAGGGGGCCGACCACGGTGGTGCCCACGGCCTGGCCGGGGCTCAGGTAGGGCTGGGGCGTGCCGCCGTCGCGGGGCACGCGGTAGAGGCGCGGGTTCTGGGCGGCGGCGTCGAGGGCGTAGATATAGCGCAGCCCCTCGAGCACATTGGTGTCGGTGACGTTGGCCAGGGGCGGCGGCACGACCACACTCGCGAAGAGGCCGGCCGGCGAGGGGTGGGTGGCCAGGACCTCGGGGCTTTCGAAGAAGGTCTGGCGCTGCACTGCCGCGAGGGCTCGCTCATACTCGCGCTGCAGCTCCTGGTAGCGCAGCCACAGGCTCGGGTTGGTATCGGTGACGTTGGGGCTGGCCCGCACCTCGTCGATCGCCTCGCGGGCCAGGTCGAGGGCCGCGAGGGCGCCATTCTCGTCCGAGGCCTCGCGCACTGCCGACAGGCTGGCCTCGGCGGCGGTGAAGTACTCGAGGGCCAGCTGCTGGTCGTTCTGGCGGGTCAGCGAGAGACCGTAGAAGATCAGGGCGCCCACCACCAGCACCAGGCCGAGCAGCAGGGCCCAGGGGAAGGGCGCCCTGGTGCGGCGGTACGAGAGGCCCTGGCCGCGCGGTATGGGGCGGGGGGCCGGCGGCGCCGAGCGCCTGTTGCGGCTGGCGCGCAGGCCGTCCTCGACCCCGATCGCCAGGCGGCGGAACGGCAGGGCCAGGCGCTCGCCCCAGTTCAGGTCGATCAGGGGGCGGGCCTCGTAGCGCGGTCTGTAGGGCCGGGCGGGGGCCATCACCGAGGGGTCGCCCAGGTCGATGCGGCGGGTGACCGGGCCGGGGGCCGGGGCAGTCTCTTCGCCCAGGTAGGCCGAGGGGGGCAGGTTCTCGACCCGCAAGGGCGCCTTGTCGGGCTGGGCGCGCCGGTTCTGCTCGTAGCGCTCGCCGATGCTCTCGCCGAGGTTGATCGGGGCGGGCCGCGGCATGGGCTGCGCCGAGTGGAGCGGCTCGTCGGGCATGGTGTGCAGCGGGTCGGGCCGTGGGGGCGCGGCCGGCCTGGGCGTGGCCCGGGGCTGCCGCCGCACGATGCGCGTCGCCTCGCCCGCCAGAGCGGCCAGCCGCTCGCCGAGGGAGTGGGCGAGCAGGCGCCCGCGTTCGCCGACGGCCACGGGGCTGAGGGGCGTGGCGCGGGCGGCGGGGCTCAGGGCCGGCACGACCGCCAGGGCCAGGGCATGGGCGTCGCCGAGGCCGTGGGCGGCCGCCGTCTGCTGCAGGCGCTCGACCACTGTGGCGGGCTCGCCGCCGCGCAGGGCCGCCTCGACCTCGGCGCGGCCGAGGGGCTGCGCGAAGTGGCTCGAGCAGAAGATCGCCCCGTCGCCCACGGCGAGGGTGCAGCGGTACAGCTCGGGCTCGATGAAGAGGCTGGTGCCGAGGGAGCCGGCGCGCAGAAAGGGCGCCACGCTGACATGGGCCGGGTCCCAGGTGGGGTGGGCGGGCATCGCCCGCAGGCGCCCCTCGCTGAAGACATAGGCCTGGGCGGGCTGCACCTGGGCGACGAAGAGGTCGCCGTCGCGCAGCACGGCGCAGGTGAGGCCGACATAGGCCCGCTGCTGGGCGGCGAGGTTGAAGTTCTGCTCGTAGAGGGCCTTGTTGGCCGCCCTGATCGCCGAACGCAGGGCCGAGGTGACGCTGAAGGTGCCGTCCTCGTAGAAGGTGCGCCGCACCACGCGGGCCACGAGCTGGCAGGCCGCGGCGGCGCGCGGCGCGCCCTCGTCGGCCTCGACCACGAGGTAGAGCTTGCCCTTGCGGGCCTCGGGCGCGAAGGGCGAGGCCGGCTCGACGACGGTGATCAGGTCGCTCTGCTCTTGCCTGATACCACCCACGAGGCCCAGCTGCCCTGTGCGCGTCTCGACTCGCTGCATTGGTACGCTTCCGTTCCTTGGATCTGTCACGCGATTATAGCATAGGGCGGGGGCGGGCGGCCTACCCCTGTTGCCCTGGGGCTCGCCGCGGGCTATAATGCCTGCGAAACGCATTTTCGCACCGAGACCGATAGGGGCAGCCTGTGAGCGACCCGGAACGCGCCAAGAGCAATCACCCGCGGCGGCGTCACCACGCCGGCGAAGAGGGGCCCACGGCCAAGGAGCGCGAGTATCTCGAGGTGATTTACTACCTCTCTGCCCGCAACGAGCCCGTGATCGCCGCGCGCCTGGCCCGCTGGATGAGCGTCCAGCCGCCGACCGTCACCCATATCCTCAAGCAGCTCGAAGAGAAGAAGCTGATCACCCGCGACGCCCGCGGCGAGATCCACTTCACCCCCGAGGGCTTCACCTTCGCCGAGGCCATGGTGCGCCGCCACCGCATCCTCGAGCGCTTCCTCGTCGATGTCATGGGCGTGCCCTGGCACCTCATCCACGAAGAGGCCGTGCGCCTCGAGCATGCCCTCTCGCCGACCATGGAGGCGCGTATCACTGCACTAGTCGGCCAGTCGACGACCTGCCCCCACGGCAACCCCATCCCCGGCAACGCCGAGGCCTACGAGGGCTCGACCCGCCTCGACCAGGCCCTCCCCGGGGCCGCCTTCACCGTCAAGCGCATCATCGAAGAGGCCGAGGAGAACACCGACCTCATCCGCTACCTCCAGAGCAACGACCTAGTGCCCGGGGCCTCGTTTACGATCGGGGATACCTCGCCCGCCTACGGCGTCACCCTCCTCCGCCCCGGCCAATCGGTCACCGTCTCGCCCGAGATCGCCGAGATCCTCTGGGGCGAGGTCTGCCCGTAGCGCGCCCTGGCCGCCCGCCCGGGGCCTTTTTCGGCGCTACGACGCCGTATCGTAAAGCCCCGACTCCCTTGCCGCGCCTGGGCCTGGGTGCTATGATTGCCTGAAGCCGCGCGACAAGCGCGCCCGGCCGTCCCCCTCACCCCGGAGCAGCCTATGGCCCGCGTGACTGTCAGCGTCAACGGCGAGCAGCGCGCCTTCGCCGTCACCGAGCGGGGTCTGACCATCGGCCGCCAGCTCGATAACGAGATCGTCCTCAACCACGCGATCGTCTCGCGCAAGCACGCCCGCCTCGAGCTGCGCGACCGCCGGGTCTGGCTGACCGACCTCGAGAGCCGCAACGGGGTGACGGTCAACCGGCTGCGGGTCAAAGAGGAGCAGCTGGGCGATGGCGATGTGGTCGGCGTCGGCCCCTTCGAGCTGCAGTTCGAGGACCGCGCCGCCCAGAGCGTGGTGCTCGACGATAACCGCTACTTCCCCCTCGCCTCCGACGGCCGCGCCGTCAAGGTTCACGAGCTGCACCTCGAGCCGGTCGACCTCCAGGAGTTCTATACGATCGGCATGCGCCTGAACCAGGTGCTCGAGTTCCGCGAGCTGCTCGACCTGGTGATGGAAGAGATCATGCGCGTCGTGCCGGCCCAGCGCGGCTTCCTGCTGCTGCGCCGCGGCGACGAGCTCGTCCCCCGCGTCGTGCTGCCCACGGGCACCGGCGAGGTGGCGATCTCGGGCAGCATCGTCAGCAAGGCCCTGGAGGGCGGCGAGGCCGTGCTGACCCGCGACGCCCGCCTCGACTTCGCCGGCGCCGACAGTATCATCAGCGCCAACATCCGCTCGGCGATCTGCGCGCCCCTGCTGCTCCAGGGCAGCGCCAGCGGGGTCATCCTGCTCGACTCGCCCGGGCGCGAGAAGTTCAGCGAGCGCGACCGCGACCTGGTGGTGGCGATCGCCAACTTCGCCGCCGTCGCGATCGAGCGGGCTCGCCTCACCGAAGAGCTGCGCCAGCAGGGCGAGCTGCGCAAGAACCTCGAGCGCTTCCTCTCGCCAAATGTCGCCAGCGCCCTCGCCCGCTACGTCGCCCAGCACGGCAAGCTCTGGGAAGCCCAGGAGCAGGTTGTGACCGTGCTCTTCGCCGACGTCAAGGGCTTCACCTCGCTCTCCGAGCGCCTCTCGCCCCGCGAGGTGCAGGATCTGCTCAATGAGTACCTCCACGAGATGACCGATGTGATTTTCCGCTACAACGGTACGGTGGACAAATACATCGGAGATGGTATCATGGCGGTGTTCGGCGCCCCGCGCCTGCCCGACGAGCCGGTCGACGACCAGCATGCCGTCAGGGCCGTCGCCGCCGCCCTCGAGATGCAGAGCGCTCAGCAGCGCCTGGTCAGCAAGTGGGAGCCGAGCAAAGCTTTTCAGATCCGCATCGGCGTGAATACGGGCGCGGCCTATACCGGCTTCTTCGGCACCCGCCACCGCCTCGAATACACGGCCATCGGCGATACGGTCAACACCGCCTCGCGCCTCGAAGGCGCCGCCGAGCCCGGGAGCGTCTTCATCGGCCAGGATACGGCCAGCTTTGTGGGCGACCACTTCAAGCTTCAGGAGATGGGCGAGCTCCAGCTCAAAGGCAAGCAGCAGCGCGTGCGCGCGTATAAAGTGACCGGCCCGCAGTAGCAAGTAGCGACTATGCCAGTTGTTGTCGGGATCCGCTTCAAGGATAGCGGAAAGATCTACTACTTCGACCCGCAAGAGCTCGAGCTGACGCCCGGCGAGCAGGTGATCGTCGAGACGGTGCGCGGCCTCGAGCTGGCCCGCGTGGCCTACGAGCGCCGCGAGGTCCCCGAGGGCGAGATTGTCGGCGAGCTAAAGCCGGTGGTGCGCCGCGCCGAGGCCACCGACCTCGAGCGCCTGCGCCTGTTGCAGGCCCGCCACGACGAGGTGCTCGCCCGCTGCGCCGAGAAGGTCCGCGAGCACGCCCTGCCCATGAACCTGGTCAAGGCCGAGTATAGCTTCGACGGCTCGCGCCTGACCTTCTACTTCACCGCCGAGAAGCGGGTCGACTTCCGCATGCTGGTGCGCGACCTGGCCCGCACCTTCAAGAGCCGGATCGAGCTGCGGCAGATCGGCCCCCGCGACGAGGCCAAGCTGCTCGGCGGGATCGGCCCCTGCGGCCGCGTGCTCTGCTGCGCCTCGTTCTTGCCCGACTACGCCCGCGTCAGTATCAAGATGGCCAAGGACCAGGATCTGCCGCTCAACCCGGCCAAGATCAGCGGGGTCTGCGGCCGTCTGCTCTGCTGCCTCTCCTACGAGCATGAGCAGTACGTGGCCCTCAGGGCCGAGCTGCCGCGCAAGGGCACCTGGGTCCAGACCCCCGATGGCCCCGGCGAGGTTGTCGCCCAGCATGTGCTCAAGCAGCAGCTGATTGTGCAGCTGGCCAGCAGCGGCATGCAGGAGACCTACGACCTCGATAAGGTCGAGCTGGCCACGGCCCAGGTCGCCGCAATGGCGCGCTCGCGCAATGTCGAGGGCATCACCCCCGCCTCGCAGCCGCGCCCCCCGCGTCCCCCCGAGCGCGACCGCGGCGAGCGCCGCAAGCTGCGCGATGAGATCGATCAGTACGAGCTGGCCGAGGACCTCGAACTGCTCGAGGACGAGGGCGA
>CAZKTU010000099.1:2825-14697 GCA_964555675.1 uncultured Oscillochloris sp. | reverse complement strand
CGCCCCGAAGGCCGAGGCGCCGCAAGCCGCCGAGCCGGGGGCCGAGGCCGCCAAGCCCGAGAGCGCGGGCCAGCAGCCCATGGCGCGCCGCCGCAGAAGGCGCGGCGGCCGTGGCGGCGGCGGCGGCGACAGCACCGAACCAAAAGAGTGATACACTGCTAGAGACGGTCGAGGCCGTCTCTAGTGGTATTTTGAGACTCGAATTACTAGCTGGAGGTGGCGCTGTGGAGATCATCCCTGTTGATGAGCATATCACCGCCGTCGACCATAACCTCCTCGGCATCCCCGGCGTCGGCGTCACCTACGTGGTGCGCGGCGAGTGCGTGGCCCTGGTCGAGACGGGCACGGCCCTGACGGTGCCCCACACGCTCGCCGGCCTCGAGGCCCTGGGTGTGCGCCCCGAGGAGGTCGAGCATATCCTCTGCACTCACGTCCATATGGACCACGCGGGCGGCGCCGGCTACCTGGCCGCGGCCCTGCCTCGCGCCAGCGTCTACATCCACAGCATGACTGGCCAGCACCTGGTCGACCCCTCGAAGCTCATGCCGAGTGTGCGGCGCGCCGTGGGCGAGGAGGCCTGGCCCCTCCATGGGGATATCAAGCCCATCGCGGCCGAGCGCCTGCGCCCCGCCGAGGCCCTGCGCCTCGACCTGGGCCGCGACGTGGTGCTCGAGGCTATCGCCACGCCCGGCCACTCGCCCGACCACCTCTCGTACCGCGACCTGAAGAGCGGCGGGCTATTTATTGGCGACGCTGCGGGCCTGGTGATGGACCGCTGGGCCGTGGCCTTCCCGGTCACCCCGGTGCCCGCCTACGACCTGGCGGCCCACCGCGCGACGATCATCAAGCTGCAGGCCCTCAATCTGCCCCGCATCTATGTGACCCACCACGGCCCGCACGACGACGTCGCCTTCCAGCTGAACCGGGCCCACGAGCGGCTCGAAGAGCTGGTGGCCCTGGTCGACGCGGCCATCGCCGACGGCGGCGGCGACGTCGAGGCCCTGGCCGCCCGCTGGCTGCCCTACCCCGAGGACGGCCCCGCGATCACGATGGCCCGCAGCTGGAGCCAGATGAGCGTCGCCGGGATGCTCCGCTACGAGACGAAGCGGCGTCAGGGCGGGTAGTGTCTCACCTGATGGTGCTGAGCGGATGTTGCGGGGCGAGCCGGCAGACCGAAACAATTCCGCGGTCGGCGGCGTTCTATTAAGGCTCAGTCGGAAAAGAATGTGTACTACCATCGAGCAGGAGGGCGCCGACGACCCTCCTGCTTTCTGTCTCTAGAGCAACGATGCTGAATAATCTCGACTACGCGCTCATATTCGGGGCCGGGGTCTTCTTCTTCCTCGGGATCTACTGGGGCCTGATTCGGCAGATCCTCTCGATCGTGGGCCTGATTGTGGGCGTGGCCGCCGCGGGGCGCTACGGGCCCGATGTGGCGGGCTGGCTCAGCTCGTTCATCGCCGACCCGCTGCTGGCAGGGGCGATCGGCTTCCTGGGCGTGCTGCTGCTGGTGAGCGCGGGGGCCAGCCTGATCGCCTCGGCCCTGCGCATCTTCGTGGGGCTGCTCTTCCTCGGCTGGCTCGACCACCTGCTCGGCGGCGTGCTCGGCCTCGTGCAGGCGACCCTGGCGGCCGCGGCCCTGCTCGTGGGCATGGTCGCCTTCCCCCTCGGCGCATGGTCCGACGCCGTGGCGACCTCGGCCCTGGCCCAGCCCCTGCTGCGCATCGGCGGGGTCTTCAATGGCGTTCTGCCCGAGTTCTTCCAGGCCGCCCTGCGCTCGACGTTCGGCGGGTAGGGGCCCGTAGGCTCTCTGGGGCCTTAATCCGCCATTGCGTACTGGGGGGCGAGCAGGCGTGCGGCGGCGATGGCTTTGTAGCTGGCGTCGTACCAGGCTTCGAGGGCCGCGAAGGTGGCCGAGGCGGCGGCGATCACCGCGTCCTCGTGGGCCGACCCGTAGGCCTCGACGAAGGCTCTGAAGCGCTGCCACATCGGGCCGACGCGGGCGCGGTAGCTGCTGTAGAAGGCGGCCCCGCTGGCCGGCCCGATCGCCAGGCTCGTGGCGAGTTGCCGGGCGACGAGTTGCCCGCCCAGGGTCGACCCCTCCAGCACATACATGGCCCCGAGGGCGGCGTACAGATTGGGGATGCGCGGCAGGGCCTCGCACTGGGGCAGGGCGCGCAGGAGCTCGCCCTCGAGGCCGAAGCTCGCGAGGTCGGCCTCGAGCATGGGCGTCTTCAGGCGCTCGCCGAGGTCGAAGCCCAGGCTGGGCCAGTCGGCGGCGGCCAGCAGCCGGGCCTCGAGGGGCGCGTAGAAGCCGTAGTTGGCCCCGAGGACCGCGGCGTAGAAGCGGTGCGAGAGCTCGGCGCCCACCAGTCCGCGCAGCAGCGGGCTGCGCTCGAGGCGCGCGTGGTACGAGCTTGTCTCTTCGCGTAGGGTGGTCATCAGCATAGCAGTCCCTCTTGTGGTGTGATGGGGTGGAGGTGGGGCGGGGATGATGAGAGCGGCCACCTGGACTGTATCATACGCTGTCTCGCAATGAGCGTGAATAGACCCCGTGGTCCCACCTTAGCTAGTACCGGCGAGGCTGGTGTAGAGTGCCTCGTACTGAGGGATGACGGCGGGCACGTCGAAGCGCCGGCGCGCCGCCGCCAGGGCCGCGGCCCCAAGGCGCTCGCGCTGCTCGGGGCGGGCGAGCAGCTCGGCCAGCCGCGCGGCGAAGGCCTGCGGGGTACACGCCAGGGCCCCGGTGACGCCGTCGGCAATAATGTCGGGCGTGCCCCCCGTAGGCATGGCCAGGATTGGCGCGCCGAGGGCCGCCGCCTCCAACAGCACCCGGCTGAGGGGCTCGCCCCAGGCCGAGGGGAAGAGCAGCAGGTCGCAGCGCGCCATCAGGCGCAGAGTCTCGTCGTGCCCGGCCCAGTCGAGGAAGCGTGTGTTCACGCCCAGGGCGCCAAGCTCGGTCGTGAGGCGTCCGCGCAGGGCCCCGTCGCCGGCGATGACCAGGGTGAAGGGCGTCTGGGCCGGCCCTGTATCGCGCAGGGCGCGGAAGATCGCCGGCAGCAGCCCCGCCCCCTTGTTGGGCTCGAGCTTGCCGGCGAAGAGCAGCAGGGCGCCCTCCCAGGTGCTGGCCGGGGGCGGCGCCGCTGCGGCGGTGTTGGCGGCGATGTCGACCATGTGGTGGAGCACGTGGATGCGCTCGGGGGCGACGATGCCGCGCAGACGGCCGGCGATATAGTGGCTGCACGCGATCACGGCGTCGGCCTGGGCCAGGAAGGCCGCCCTGCGGCGCAGGTGGGCCAGCATGTAGGGGATGGCGGGCAGGGCCGCGGCGCCCTGCAGCGGCCCCAGGCGGGCGAACAGGTCGGTGGCGAGGCCCGGCCAGCCGGGGCGGTGGTAGGGTAGGCGGTCGCCGTGGAGGCCTGTGGCGAAGTAGTCCCAGGGCCAGTGGTCGCGCACGGTTACCACGACCGGCGCGCCGAGCTCGCGCCCCGCGAGTACGGCGGCGGGGGCGGCCTGCACATGTTGGGCGTGGATCACGTCGGGGGGCGGGCCGCGCCTGGCCTCGGCGACGATCGCGCGGGCATAGGGTCGCCAGAGCAGCTCGTGGCGGAAGTAGTTCTGGACGATCGGCAGGCGCGGCGCACTATAGCCCACCCGCAGGGCCGGGACGCCGAGGGCGTCGAAGGGCGCGACGCCCCGGCGGCCGCGGGCGGGCACGATCGCGCTCACGCTGTGGCCGCGGGCCAGCAGGGCCCTGGCGAGGGCGTGGCTGCTCCACGCGGCGCCGCCCTTGCCGTCGGGCGGGAAGACGTCGCTGGGGATGAGAATGCGCATGGGCGCAGTATACCGCCGATCGCTGTGCCCTCTCCTTGCCTCCGGCCCGGCTGCCGCATTTAACTATTCCTAATCTTGACTCCGCGCGCCTCGCCTGACTATACTCGTTACGCCTGCTGCTGCCCCAAAACCAGGCCAGACCCCACACCTCGGCACATCCTCCACGGCGCTACCCCCTTCCTCGGATCACGCACACCTGCCTCCAGCCTGGTCGGTTAACCCAGGGTGGTGGTGTGCCATCTGGTGTCTAAGCGACTGTGTGACCAAGAGGAACAGACAATGCATGTGCGACCATTGCTCGGAGTGTTGGCCCTGACCCTGGTCTTGGCACTGGCGAGCTGGGCGACGCCGGCGGCGGCCCGGAGTCTGCAGCAGACATCGTCCCTGCAGGTCGTCGCGACGGGCCTGAGCAACCCGCGTGGGCTGGCCTTCACCTCGGGCGAGAGCGCCATCCTGGTGGCCGAGGCGGGGGCGGGCGGCAGCAGCCCGTGCTTCGATGGGCCCGAGGGCAAAGCCTGTCTGGGCAACAGCGGGGCGATCGCCAGGGTGCAGATCAGCACCGGCGCGGTCGAGCGCGTGGTGAGCGGCCTGCCCTCGCTGGCGCTGGCCGACCCGCCCGGCTTCAACGCGACCGGCCCCCACGACCTCGCCGTCGACGGGAACCGCTACTATGTCGCCATGGGTCTGGGCGGCACGCCCACCGTTCGGGCGGCTCTGGGCTCGGGGGCGGCGCTGCTCGGCCATGTGGTCAGCGTGCGCTCGGGCGAGGCGCCGCAGCCCCTGGGCGACCTGGCCGCCTTCGAGGTGGCGAACGACGTGGACGGCGAGGGCGCGGACAGTAACCCGTACGCCCTCGTGCGGCGGGCGGGCCGGCTGTTCGTCGTCGACGCCGGCTCCAACACCTTGACCGCCGTGGACGGCGACGGCAGGATGCAGGTCTCGACCATGCTGCCGAGCCGCCTGGTCGCGGCGCCGCCCTTCCTCCAGCCGCAGCCGCCCGGGGGGCAGATCCCCATGCAGGCGGTGCCCAACAGCGCGGCAGTCGGCCCCGACGGGGCGGTCTATGTCGGCCAGCTCACCGGCTTCCCCTTCCCTGTCGGCGGGGCGAGCGTCTATCGAATCGGGGCCAACGGCGAAGCGGTGGTCTACGCGAGCGGCTTCACCAATATCATCGATATTGCCTTTGACAAGCAGGGCGATCTGTACGTCCTGGAGATCGCCAAGGACAGTCTGCTCGCCGCCCAGGCAGGGCCGCCCGCGGGGCGTCTGGTGCGGGTCGCCGGGGAAAGCAAGACCCAGACGGTGCTCGCCTCCGACGGGCTGGTGGCGCCCGGCGGCCTCCTCGTGGGCAAGGACGCGATCTACATCGCCAACTATAGTGTCTTCCCCGGGCAGGGGCAGATTGTTCGCATCGAGCGCTGACGAGTCTCAGGCTTGCTTGGGCGCAGCATGCTGCGCCCTTACGCCGCGCGCTCCTCGGCGCCGCGGGTGAGGGTATCGCGCACCTCGTCGAGGACCTCGCGGTCACAGACGCCGAGGCCCGGGAGGGCGAAGAGGCCGGGGTAGGCGCGGCGGCGCAGCTGGCCGGCCACCTCGCCGGCGCTGCAGCCGAGCATGCTGGCCGCGGTGACCTCGTCGACGAAGCCCTCGGCGGCCACGCGGGCGGCCAGATCCTCCCAGGGGTCGGCCCTGATCAGCAGCAGGCCGCGGGGCCAGGCTCGCTCGAGGGCGGCCACGAGCCGCGGGATGGCGTCGGCCGGGCGCTCGGCGTAGGTGACGACCAGGGCTTTGCAGCCCTTGAGGGCGGGCGCGGCGCTCTCGTGGGCGAGCACGACCGCGGTGGCGGTGCGTCCGACCCCCGCCAGCCCCGCGGCGACGGCCTCGGCTGCGGCGCGCCCCGGCGCCAGGCAGAGGGCGATGCCCGCCGTGCCCCGGCGCAGGGCGAAGTCGGGCACGACCAGCGCGGCGCCGCCCACCAGGGGTTCGGGGTCGCGCTTCAGACGCCAGCCGGCGGTGCGGCCGCGCACGAGGGCGCGCCCCCAGGCCCGCTGCAGCTCCTCGGCCGACTGGTCCTCCCACGCGTCGGCGGGGGCCGCGTTGGCCGCGCCCGCGCCCAGCACCGCCAGAGCCCTGGCGTCGAGGCGCAGGGTCGCGCCGCGCCCGGCCACGTGGGTCAGGGCCTCGCCCTCGACGGCGCAGCCGGGGTGGGCGGCCATCAGCCGGAGGAGCGCCCGGGCCAGGCGGCGCCCGGCGCGCCCCCAGCCGCCGAGGGCGTCGCGCCGCCCGTGGAGGGTCAGCTCGAGGCGGTTGTCGAAGAGCGAGCCGGGCAGGTCGCCCACGCTGTAGGTGACTCTGTAGCGGCGCGCCAGGTTGTGGGCGCTGCGCAGCATTGTCCAGACCGGGCCGTGCAGGCGCAGGCGCACGCGCTCGGCGTAGCAGAGGGCCGTCTCGAGCGAGTGGAAGTTGTACTGGTCGACCACCTCGGCGGGCGCGGGGGGCGGGGCGAGCCTGACCAGCACCTGCTCGTCGGCGGCGTCGAGGGTGAGGGCGCGCTCGAGCTGCTCGGGCGTGAGCCGCCCTGGCTGCGGCTGGTCGCGCTGCTCCCACTCGTGGCGCGCCGTGGCCGTGGCGGCAAGCTCTTCGGCGAGGGCCAGCAGGGCGGCCGGGCGCTCGTCGGGGCCGACGAAGCCGCCGAAGCGCCGGTTGGCGAGGGCGTAGAGGGCGGCGCGCAGCTCGGCGGGGCGGGCGATGCCGGCGCGAGCCAGGGCATCGGCGGCCTCGGCGCCGAGCGCCTCGTCGAGGGCGAGGCTGCGCCAGGCGTAGGTGCGGGCCAGGCAGGCCACCAGGCCGCGGGCGAGGCGCGGGTCGCCGAAGAACTCGAGCAGGGCCTCGGCCTCGAAGCCGGCCCGCCTGAGCCCGACCATGCGCTCGAAGTAGGCCACGGCGAAGCCGATTGCGGCCGTGTGGCGGTCGTCGCGGATCTGGTGCGGGTAGATAGCGCGGCTCTCGCCGACGCCGCGCGCGGTCTTCTTGAAGTCACTGGTCTTGAAGGCCATCGGGCGATCTCCTTCTGCGGCGCGAGGCGCCCACCTCTGAGGTGTACCTGGTGACCAGCTCGTAGAGCACGGCCTCGCGGGCCTTGGGGCGAATGACCCGCCCGAGACGCTGGATATGCTCGCGCGGGGTGCTGTTGCCGCTGACCACGATGGCGACGCTCGCGTCGGGGACATCGACGCCCTCGTTGAGCACGCGGCCGGCGGCGAGTTTGCTGTAGGCCCCCGAGCGAAAGCGCTCGAGGGTCAGGCGTCGCTCCTCGGGAGGGGTGCGGTAGGTGAGCGAGGGGAGGGCCAGGGAGCGGCTCAGGCGGTCGACCAGCAGGTTGTACTCGGAGAAGATCAGCACCTTCTCGTCGCGGTGGCGGGCGAGCAGGCGGGCGGTCTCGTCGATCTTGGCCTCAGCGTTGAGGGCGATCATGCGGGCCTGGTGGTGGGCGCGCAGGGCGCTGCGGGTGGCGGGGTCGCTGCCGCTGCGGCGGATCAGCTCGCCGAAGAAGTCGCCGCCGCGGGCCAGGGCGCCGCGCTTGCGGGCGAGGAACCACTTCCACTCGCCCATGAGCGCCCCGTAGCGCAGGGCCTCGTCGGGCGAGAGGTCGACGAAAATGCGCTTCTGCTTGAAGCGGGCCAGGTGGCCCTCGGCGGCCAGCTCTTCGGGGGCGCGCCTGTAGACGGGCGGGCCGATCAGCCGGTAGAGCTCTTGCTCCTGGCCGTCGCCCCGCTCGGGGGTGGCGGTGAGCCCGAGACGATAGGGCGCGCCGCAGCGCTCGGCGATGATGCGGTGGCCCGGGGCGGGCAGGTGATGGGCTTCGTCGCAGACGAGCAGACCGAAGCCGGCGATCGGCGCGTCGGGCATGCTGGCCGAGGCGTAGGTGATCACGGTGACGGGGCGCAGCTCGCGGCGCCCGTCGCCCACCACGCCCACCTTGTCGGGGCTGAGGCCCAGGCGCTCGACGGCGGCGGCGCGCCACTGGTGCAGCAGCTCGATGGTGGGCACGACGATCAGGGTGCGCAGGCGCAGGCGCTCCATGGCCATCATGGCGAGCATGGTCTTGCCGGCGCCCGTGGGCAGGATGACCGTGCCGCGGCCCGCGGCGGCGAGCCAGGCCTCCAGGGCCTCGACCTGGTAGACGCGGGGCGCGAGGGCCAGCTTGGCGCGGAAGCCGCCCGCGAGGTCGGCGTCGTCCGCGGCCTCCTGGGCGGGCGGGCCGACCAGGTCGAGGCTGGCGTCGAGCAGGCCTCCCTCGTCCTCCGCGAGGGCCTCGAACAGCTCGTCCAGCTCGTGCTGGTGAGTCGCAGCGCGCTGTGATGTCATCGGGTCACCTTTCGGCCTTCATCGCGAGCGGTTTTACCACGAAGGGCACGAAGAACACGAAGCTGCGAGAGAGTCTGTGCTGTGGCGATTCCGTAGGAGGTTCTCGTCTGGCGCAGGCGCTCAACACAGGCGCTGAGTGTACTCAAGCCCTTCGCGCGCTTCGTGGTCTTCGTGGTGAAAAACGCAGACGCATTTCCGCCGACGCGCATTAGGAGAAGAGCGCGAGCTGCTGGCGGGCTTCGTGGCCTGGCGTTCGCCTCGCCTCGCGCTCGCCGGCTCGCGGGCCCTCGGGCACGAGGGCGGCGAGGATGGCGGCCTGGCGGCGGGGGCCGACGCCCCAGACGCGGGTGAGGCGGCCCTCGGCGGCGGCGCGGCGCAGGCTCTCGGGGTCGGTGGGGCCGAGGTCGCGGTGGATGCGGGCGGCGATGGTGGGGCCGATGCCGGGGACGCGCACGAGGCGGCCCTCGTCGGGGGGGAGGCTGGCGATGACCTCGTCGTAGAAGTCGAGACGCCCGTCGCGGGCCAGGGCGCTGATCTTGGCCGTCAGGCTCTTGCCTAGGCCGGGGATGCCAAGGGGCAGCCCCTGGGCCACCCGCTCGCTGACCGGCTGGCGCTGGCGCAGCAAGGCCCAGGCGGCGCGCCGGTAGGCGCGGACCCTGTAGCGGTTGCCGCGCTGGCTGCGCAGAATCGCGGAAATGTTGAACAGGACCGCGGCGATATCGCGGTTGCTCATGGCTCCACCTCTCCGTCGTGCTCAGGCTTGCTGTAGGTGATGCTGGTGCTGTTTGGAACGTCTTTTAAGAACAAGTGTTCTGATTATAGCACCGTTGCACGAGCCTGTCAAGGCGGAGGTTTGTGTAAGGGGTTTTGTGAGCTTCACAGCGCCCCTCTCGGCCTTAAGTACGACCCACACCCCCCGTGTTCGCGGCGCGGCGCTCACGCTGCGCGCCGACGCGGCGGGGGGTGTGCGCGGCTACACTGAGGGCGGAACACGCGATCACCGCGCGCCGCGAGGCCGCGATGCCCAGGGAGCATGGACAGCAGCACAGCGACAAGCGAGGCGTCGGCCATCCTCGTCGAGGCCGATCCGGGGCCGATCGTCGAGGCGGTCGTGGCCCAACTGGGCTTCGAGGCGGCCCCTGATGGGCCGCGCTGCCTGCGCGTGCTGGCCCCGCCCGAGGCCGCGCCGCGCCTGGTCGCGGCCCTGCTCAGCGCCGGGGCCCGCGTCCATCGCGTGATCGCGCAGCCCTGCCCCCAGTCCTACTGGCGCCCCGCCCACCGAGCGCCTGCTTCTGGCCCGCCGCCCCCGGTTGCGCCGACCCTGCCGCCTGCCCTCCCGCAGCACGGTATAATGGCGACAATTACGGAGGTCGGCGTGCTCAAGAGCCTGTTTCAACGCTTCGAAACGATCCGCTGGAAGCTCACGGGAGCATTCCTGGCGGTCTCGCTGCTGCTGGCGCTGACGATGATCGGCGGCGTGGTCGGCGGCCTGCTCTATATCCTCAACGCGCCCTTCATCCCCAACGCGATCGGCGACTCGGCCCGCGAGGTGGCGATCAGCCTCAGCGCCGAGCTGGCCGACCCGGCGGGCGACCCCGAGCAGGTGCTCAAGATCTTCACCCGCTTCTCGAACCCCCCCGGTCAGGAGTTCGGGCCGACGCCCGCCGACGGCCCGGTGATCGAAGTTGACGCGAACGGCGAGCCCGTCGGCGACGAGATTCTGATCGCCCTGCTCGACCCCCAGGGCCGGGTGATCACCAGCACCCACCCCCTCGACTACCCGCCGGGCCTGCCCCTGGCCGCCAGCGAGCCCGAGCCCGCCGGCGACCTGATCGTACGGGCCCTCAGGGGCGTCACGGCGACCGCCGAGCTCTCGGCCTGGAGCGAGCCTGTCCACCAGCCCATCGCCACGGCCCCGGTCTTCGGGCCCGACGGCGCGGTCACCGGCGCGGTCTATCTGCGGCTGATCAACTTCCCGGCTCTGGGCGTGCTGCTCGCCAACATCACGCCCTACATCGTCAGCTTCACCGTACCCTGGCTGCTGGTCAGCGGCGTGCTGGGCATGGTCTACTCGTGGCTGGTGGGCCGCGGCTTCGCGCGGCGCATCGCCCGCCTCACCGAGGCCAGCATCGACCTGGCCGACGGCGACCTCGGCCGGCGCATCGAGGACCCCTCGGCCGACGAGCTCGGCCAGCTCGGGCGCCAGTTCAATACGATGGCCGACCAGCTCTCCGAGAGTCTGCGCTCGCTGCGCCTGCTGGCCGACCGCAACGCCCAGCTCGCCGAGCAGACCGCCCAGCTCGCCGCCGTCGAGGAGCGCAACCGCCTGGCCCGCGAGCTGCACGACAGCGTCAGCCAGGAGCTGTTCAGCCTGACCATGCTGGCCGCCGCGGCCCGCCGCACCCTCGACACGAAGCCCGAGCTGACCGCCGCCCGCCTGATCGAGATCGAGGAATCGGCCCGCAGGGCCCTCGAGGAGACCCGCAGCCTGATCTTCGCCCTGCGGCCCGCCGCCCTCGACGGACGTGGCCTGGCGCCGGCTCTGCGCGACCTGGCCGTGGCCCTCGGCGAGCGCCAGGGCCTCGCGATCGACCTGCGCGTCTCGGGCGAGCGCCGCCTGCCCCTCGAGCACGAGCAGGCCCTCTTTCGGATCGTCCAGGAGGCCCTGGCCAACGTCGCCCGCCACAGCGGGGTGCGCGCCGCCACGGTCAACCTGCGCTACAGCGAGAATGTCGTCGCCCTCGAGGTGCGCGACGCCGGCCAGGGCTTCAACATGAAGGTCGCCCGCAACCCGCGCTCGATCGGCCTGCTGAGCATGGCCGAGCGGGCCGAGGCCCTCGGCGGGAGCTGCGAGATCCAGAGCAGCCCCGGCGCGGGCACCGCCATCCTGGTTAACATCCCGATCAGCGACAGCTACAAGGGTCGGGCCGATGAGCAACTGGCAGAGAGGAGCAGCCCTTGAGCAGCGAGAGCATCAGGATTATGCTGATCGACGACCACGCAATTGTGCGCAAAGGGCTCAGCGCCTACCTCGACACCTACCCCGATATCGACGTGGTGGGCGAGGCCAATGGCGGCGCCGAGGGCGTGGCCATGGCCGCGAAGCTCCTGCCCGACGTGGTGCTGATGGATCTGGTCATGCCCGAGATGGACGGCATCGAGGCTACCCGCCAGCTCAAGGCGGTCTCGCCGACCACCCAGGTGATCGTGCTGACCAGCTACAGCGAGGACGAGCGGATCTTCCCGGCGATCAAGGCCGGGGCCCTCTCGTACCTGCTCAAGGATGTAGGCCCTGACGACCTGGTGCGCGCGATCAAGGCGGCCCGGCGCGGCGAGGCCACCCTGCACCCCAGTGTGGCCGCGCGCCTGATGCACGAGTTGACCAACGCCCGCAGCTCGCCCCTCGACCTGCTGACCGAGCGCGAGCGCGAGGTGCTGGCCTGCATCGCCCGCGGCATGAGCAACGCCGAGATCGCCGACCATCTGATCATCGGCGAGCGTACGGTCAAGACCCACGTCTCGAACATCCTCTCGAAGCTGCACCTGCAGGACCGCACCCAGGCTGCCCTGCTGGCCCTGCGCGAGCGGCTGGTGCCTCTCGACGAGACCGACCGCAACCGGGGCGCGGCGGGGATGTGAGCTCCATAGGGCTGATGCAACGTCCGGCTAG
>CAZKTU010000099.1:0-2725 GCA_964555675.1 uncultured Oscillochloris sp. | reverse complement strand
ACCGCGCCGACGGCTGCGCCTGCCACGCGCTTCGCCGTGATCGGCGACTTCGGCATGGAGGGCGAGCCGGCCGCGGCCGTGGCCGGCCTGGTGGCCGCATGGGCGCCCGACTTCGTGGTCACCACCGGCGACAACAACTACCCCGACGGCGCCGCCGAGACCCTCGACCGCAATGTCGGCCAGTACTACAGCCAGTTTATCGGCCCCTACAAAGGCCAGTTCGGCCCCGGGGCCGCCGAGAACCGCTTCTGGCCCGTCCTCGGCAACCACGACTGGGTGGTCGGCTACCCCGAGCCCTACCTGGCCTACTTCACGCTGCCCAATAATGGGCGCTACTACAGCCTCCAGCGCGGCCCGGTGGGTCTCTTCGCCCTCGACAGCATGCCGGGCGAGCCCGACGGCTGGGGCGCCGACTCGGCCCAGGCGGCCTGGCTGCAGGCCGAGTTGGCGGCCTCGACCGCCCGCTGGAAGATCGTCGTGCTGCACCATTCGCCCTACTCGTCGGGCCACCACGGCTCGTCCGAGTGGATGCGCTGGCCCTACGCCGCCTGGGGCGCCCAACTCGTCCTCGGCGGGCACGACCACACCTACGAGCGGGTGCAGCGCGAGGGGGTGACCTATATCGTCAACGGCCTGGGCGGCGGGGCGCGCTACGCCCGCGGATTCAGCGGCCTCGAGGGCAGCCAGATCTTTTTCAACGCCGACCACGGGGCCATGCTCGTCGAGGCCGACGAGACAGCTCTGCGGGCCCGCTTCGTCACCAGAGCCGAGCAGCTGGTCGACGAGTTCAGCCTGTAGTGCAGTTCCAACCTGCTCGGCCCTCCCCTTGAACTAGCCTTGAGTAGCGTGCCGAGAGCGGGGCCGCATGTTAGGATGCGACCATGGAGCTGAACTCGCTGCTCGATGATATCTTCCTGACCGCCGCCCAGTTCTTCGCCCTGGCGGCCCTCTTTGGCGGCCTGACCTTCGTGCTGGTCAGGCTGCTGCGCCTCGCCGGGAGGCTGGAATTCGTCGCCCGCTTCGACCTCGCGCGCGCACAGCGCCTGCTGAGGTCCGGCCTGCTGCTGCTCTTCCTGGCCGCGGCGGCCGCCCTGCTGATCTTCAACGGCTCGCTCATGCTGCGGGGGCGCGATGTGCGGGCGGCCACCCTCGAGCTGCTCACTACGGCGCTGCCGCCCGGCTTCTGGCAGCGCCTGGGCCTGGGCCTGGCCCTCAGCGCGGCCATGGTGGTCGCGGCCCGCTATGGCCTGGGTCTGCTCGACCGCTTGCTGCCCTTCCTCGAGCGGCAGGTGCGCCGGGTCGAGGCGATCAAGATCAGCGACGAGCGCCTGGGTTTCTTCTTCAAGCTGCTCAGACAGACGCTTCGGACCGGCGTCTGGCTCTTCGTCGCCCTGGTGGCGGCGCGCCTGCTCGGGCTGCCCCAGGGGGTGCTGAACGTCCTCGGCGTGGCCCTGAACATCTTCCTGATCGTGCAGCTAGGGCGCATCCTGGTGGGCCTGCTCAGCTCGATCATCAATACGATCGACGCCCTGAGCGAGGTCTACCTGCGCAACCGCCAGCTCGACCTGTTCTACGATCAGCTGCGCGGCCTGATCCCCCTGTTCAGCCGGGCCCTGCAGTACATCATCTATGTGCAGGCGGTCAGCCTGGCCCTGGCCCAGATCAGCCCCCTGGCCGCCTACGCGATCTACGGGACGCGGGTCATCCAGGCGATCGGCATCGTCTTCCTGGGCCTGGTCGTGATCGAGGTGCTCAAGCTGCTGATCAACAACTTCTTCCTGGTCCGCGGCGAGCTGAGCGACGCCCAGTGGCAGCAGCGCCTCACCTTCGCCCCGCTGCTGAAGAGCGCGGCCCAGTACAGCGTGATGTTCGGCGGCGGCCTGCTCGTCCTCGCCATCGTCGGCTTCGATATCGGGCCGATCCTGGTCGCCCTTGGCGGCCTCGGCCTGGTGGTCGGCCTGGCCGCCCAACCCGTCACCACCGACCTGATCTCGGGCCTGTTTATCCTCTTTGAGAATCTCTTCCTGGTGGGCGACTATATCGAGACCGACGACGCCCGCGGCACGGTCGAGATGATTGACGTGCGCACGACCCGCATCCGCGACCCCGACGGCCAGCTACACCTGGTGCGCAACGGCCAGATCGGCAATATCGTCAACTACTCGAAGGGCTATGTCTACGCCGTCGTGATGGTCTCGGTGTCCGACGACACCGACCTCGACCACGCCTTCGCGGTGATCAAGGAGGCCGGCCGCGAGCTCGACGCCGCCTTCGCCGAGGTGCTCGAGCCTACGGTCATCCAGGGCATCGAGGAGTTCGTCGACGACACGGTCGTGATCCGCACGCTCACCCGGGTCAAGCCGGGCCGCCACCAGCAGATGGCCCGCGAGCTGCGCCTGGTGCTCAAGCAGAGCTTCGACCGCGCGGAGATCAAGATGAGCCCCGTGCCGCCGGTGGTCGTGGCCGCCCGCCAGGTCCTGCTCTCGGCCACTCCGGTCACCCCGATGGCCGCCGCCCAGAATGCGGTCGGCGACGGCACAGGCCCCTCTCGGGCCTGATGCGGCGTGCTATAATCCGGCCATGGTCCATACCCTCTCGAATCGCGAGATCGCCGATATCTTCCTCGGGGTCGCCGACCGCATGGAGATCCTGGGAGAGGACAAGTTTCGCCTGCTGGCCTACCGCCGCGCCGGCGAGGCGATCGCCGATCTGCCCATGCCCCTGG
>CAZKTU010000098.1:0-21697 GCA_964555675.1 uncultured Oscillochloris sp. | reverse complement strand
ACGCACCCCGAGTGGTGGGGCAAGACCTTCTTCAAGCACTTCCCCAACCACGGCTTCGTGGGCGATATCTTCACGGTCAACGGCACGGCCTACCCGGTGCTGCGGGTCAAGCGCCGCAAGTATCGCCTGCGCTTCCTCGACGCCTCGATCGCCCGCATCTACGAGTTCAAGCTGATGAGCTCGACCCAGGGCCCCAAGGCGGCCAAGGATCTCGGCTATAGCGGCAAAGAGCTACAGGGCCAGTACCGCATCCCCGACGGCCAGCAGTGCATGAAGTTCGTGCAGATCGCCAGCGACGGCGGCCTGCTGCCGAACCCGATCATGCGCGACTCGTTCGAGCTGTGGCCGGCCAAGCGTCGCGAGATGGTGATCGACTTCAGCCGCTACATGGACGGCTCGCCGACCAGCGACGGCGACGTGATCTACCTGACCAACGTCATGAAGATGACCGACGGGCGGCTCTGGAACAGCTCGACCCGCTCGTCGCCCGACCCGAACTACAAGATTCCGGTGCTGAAGATCATCATCGAGGGCTCGGACATGCCGCAGGACAACAGTCTGCCTGGGGTCGACCTGACCAACCGCAACGATCCCTTCTTCCAGCAGACCCTGCGCCCCCTGGCCCCGCTGCCCAACTGGCAGGCCCTGCTGAACAACCGCATGGTCTTCGAGGTGACCCGCGGCAGCGCCGGCGGCGAGATCGAGTGGCTGATCAACGGCGAGTCCTTCGACCCCACCAAAGTGTCGCGCAGCAAGAAGAACCCCGCCGGCAAGACGCCCCTGGCGCAGCAGCGGAAGGGCAGCTTCAACGTCTGGGAGATCCGCAACGGCGGCGGCGGCTGGGTCCACCCCTTCCACCTGCACATGGAGGAGCACCGCACCCTGCGGCGCAACGGCAAGCCCATCCCCAGCGCGGCGAACCCCGATGACAATGCGCGCGAGGACGTGATCGCCCTCGACCCGGGCGAGTCGGTGATCGTCGGCCGCCACTTCCGCGACTTTGTCGGCCCCTACGTGGCCCACTGCCACAACCTGGCCCACGAAGACCACGCCATGATGTTCGGCTGGGAGATCATACCGTAGCATTGAGATACTACTATGGCTATCGCGATCAACCGCCCTGTCACCCCCGGCCGCCGGCTGCCCTTGCGCTGGACGACCGTGGGCCTCCTCGCCATTGTGCTCGCCTACCTGGACGGCTTCTGGCTGACGGCGCTCCAGGGGGCCATCGGGGCGATCGAGCGGGCCGAACAGCCCTTCGTGCGCTATCTGCGCGACGCCACCCTGATGCTGCCCCTGTTCGTCCTCGCCGTCGCCCTGGGCCTGCTCCTCGCCCATCGCGTGATTGCGCGCAGCCGGCGCGGGCTGCTCCGCTTCGCCGTGGCGGCTCTGCTGGTCGCAACCGTAACGGGGGCCCTCGGCATCGCCGAAGCCGCCCTCAGCTCGTACAGCGACTACCAGTTCCAGACCCGCCACCTCGAGGCGATCCACGGCGTGGTCCCCAGCCAGCTCGGGGCCGACGGGCTGCTCGGCCCCGGCGCCGAGACCTCGCCGGCCTACTTCCTCTACTGCAACCTGCGCGGCGCCTCGGCCACCAGCGCCGTAGCCCTAATGGAGTATGAGACCTTCCTGGTCCACCTGCGCGCCCTCGGCGTGATGAGCGTCGTGCTCCTGGTCAGCAACCTGCTGGTCGTGACCCTGCTGCTCGCCCTGATCCCGGGCAAGCTGTGGAGTGTTTTCGGGGAGGCCGAGCCTCCCCGCGCCTCTCCTGAAGCCATCGAGCTACTCTGACGGGTAGCCATAGGGCTTTCGCAGCGCTGCCCTGATGGCGGCGAGTTGCGGGCCGGGGTCGGTGACGCTGTCGGCGTGGCGGCCCTCGGGCAGCAGGCATACGTCGGCCCCAGGGTAGAGCGCCCGCAGCGCGGCCCGGTCTGCGGCGGGCAGAAAGCCGTCGTGCGCCGCTTCGATGATCGCCACCCGGCCCGGCCACCCCACGAGGTCGCCGGGCCGAAAGCTATAGTGCCGATCATAGTCGGCCAGGGCGAGAAAGCGCGCCGCCAGCCCGGCCCGGCTCTGGGCGGCGACCACCCCGGCGAAGTGCCCGCGCCAGAAGGCCTGGTCGGGGTCGCGCCCCGGCAGAAAGCCAAGCACCGCAGCCCGCAGCAGAGCCAGGGTGAGGGCCGCCGGCGCCGCCGCGCACAGCGCCGCGCAGGCCCGCGCCAGGGGTGCACGCCGGGGCCGCGGCGGGCCGGTCTGGGCCAGGATCAGCGTGGCGACCAGCCCGGGGTGACGCCGCACCAGCACCTGGGCCACGGCGCCGCTCGCCGAGCCGCCCACCACGTGGGCCCGCTCGACCCCGCACCGCCGCAGCAGTTCGGCCGCGCCGTCGGCCAACTCCTCGATCCGGGCGAGCAGCGGCGGGTAGGTCACGGCCAGCACCCGGTGGTCGCGGCCGAGGGCGCTCAGGTACTGGAACGAAGTCGCCGCCACCCCGAAGCCCCCCGGCAGCAGCAGCACCGCCGGCCCCTGCCCCGCCTCGATCAGCTCCCACGCCGAGCCGGCGATCGCCAGGCGACGCGGGGGATGGGCGGCCAGGAAGGCCGCGTAGGCCGCGGATAGGCTCACTGGTCGCGCCGCCGCAGCAGGCGCAAGTTGCCGCCGCGCTCGATCTGCAAGACATGGCCGCGCCAGACGATCCGCCGCGGCGCGAGCAGGGCCGCCAGCATCTGCGCGGGCAGGGCGAGCTGCACCAGAGGTACCAGCCAGGCGCGCCGCCAGGGGGTCGCCCCGCGCAGATAAGCCCGGTTGTGCTGGGCGAAGATCGCGAAGCTGAGCGCCAGGTAGCCCAGGGCGAAGCGCCGCGCCCCCGGCGCGCGCCAGAGCAGCGGGGCCACGGCGAGCCAGGGGAAGCAGACCGGGGCGGCGACCAGGGCGTAGACGGCGGCTAGCTCGGCGGGGGCCAGGTGGCGCATCAGCGACTCGCGCGGGAAGATCAGCCAGCGCTGCATCAGGCCGGCGTAGTGGCGCGGCCCGCGCACCGTCGTGCGGATGGGGTGACGCAGGGGCGTCTGGGCCAGGCGGTAGCCGGCGCCGCGCAGCCGGTCGGCCACGGCGAAATCGTCGGCGACCACCCGCTCGAGGCCCGCGAAGCCGCCGACCGCCGCCAGAGTCTCGCGCCGCAGCGCGTAGAACATGCCGTTGATCGTCACCGGGTCGCGCAGGCTCGCGAAGGGTATATAGGTCATCAGGCTGCTGCTATTGACGAAGCAGGCCACCAGGCTCGACCAGAGGTTGTCGAAGCTGGTGTAGTAGGGCAGGCCGAAGGCCAGGCCGACCCCCGGCAGCTCCAGATGGGGCAGGCACTGCTCGAGCCCGTCGTCGGGCAGCATGGTGTCGTCGTCGAGCACGCAGATCACCTCGCCCCGGGCCAGGGCGGCCCCGGCGATCAGCTTGACCAGCTTGGGGTTGTGGGCGGGCGCCGGCGGCGGCAGCGCGACCACCCTGATCGCCATGCCCGGGTGGCGCGCCACAAGGGCGTCGCAGACCCGCCGGGCCTCGCCGTCGTCGGCGTCGATCAGCCAGATGAACTCGCGGCTGTAGCCCGAGCGGGCCGTCAGGGTGCGCTCGAGGCAGTCGGACAGGGCCGGGTCGCCGCTGAGGATGGGCTGCATGATACTCACCAGGCCGAGCGGGCGGGTGGCCCGCAGCGGCGGGCGGCGGAAGAAGCGCACCACCGCCAGGTGCTTGAGCAGCCGCTCGGCGAGCAGCAGGGCGGCCAGCAGGCGCCAGAGCCAGGCGCTCATCCTTGCTCCTCGGCGTCGAGCACGCTGAAGCGCCCGCCGCGCTCGATGCGGAGGCGCTGGCCGCGCCAGCGCACAGTCTCGTCGCCCAGGGCGGCCAGGGCGACGTGTATCGGCGTCCCACAGGCCAGGAGCGGCAGCAGCGCCAGCCGGCCCACGGGCATGGGGCGGCCCAGGCAGCCCCGCTCGACCAGAGCGTAGGCCGCCCCGAAGGCCCCCAGGCCGAGGCCGAGGGCCGCGAGCGTCGCCCGGCCGCGGGCCAGCAGGGCCAGCAGGGCCAGCAGCGGCGGCAGCAGCGGGCCGGCGCTGGTCAGCAGCAGAGCCCGCCGCTCGCGCGCCCCCAGGTCGGGCAGCATGCCTTGGCGCGGCATCAGCATCCAGCGCCGCATCTGGTTGTGGTACTCGCCCAGGCTGGCGAGGCTGTTGTCGACGTCGTAGATCATGGGCGTCTGGACATTCCGCAGGCCGTGGCGGCGCACCCTGCGGGCCAGCTCGTGGTCGTCGTCGAAACGCCCGCCCATCCCGAGCAGCCCGCCCACGGCCTCGAAGCGCTCGCGGGTCATCGCGAAGCAGTGGCCGGTGATCGTGAAGGGCTCGACCAGGTAGACGGCGGGCACATAGCTGAGCACGGCGCTGGTGTTGACGAAGCCGCTCATCAGGCTCTCGGCCAGGGTGCCCCAGGCGGTGTAGCAGGCCAGCCCAAAGGCTGCGCCTACCCCCGGGCTGACGGCGTGGACGACCAGGGTGCGCAGCCCGTCTGGGCGCAGGGCCACGTCGTCGTCGACGAAACAGAGCACTTCGCCATCCGCCCGGGCCAGCCCGGCCAGCTGTTTGGCGATCTTCGAGGCCACCGCGCCAACGTCGGGGTCGACCAGCAGCAGCGTCGCGGGCCAGGCCGGGTGCGCCTCCATCAGCTCGCGGCAGACGGCCTGCGAGGCGGCGTCGGCCCTGTCGCAGACCAGCACACACTGCTGGCGACCGGGATACTCCAGCCGCGCCCGGGCGGTCAGGGCGCTACGCAGATCGTTGGGCGAGCGGGTGATCGGGCAGATCAGCGAGACGGCGGGCCAGCGCGCGGGCGCCGCGGGCGGCCTGCGCCGAAAGAAGGCGGCCACCGCCAGCAGCCGCAGCAGCCGATCCAGGCAGTAGATCAGGGCGACGGCCCAGGCCAGCCGAGCGGCCCAAACGGGTTGTGATGTGCGCTTGATTAGGAGCGGCCTTTCTCGCTAGTACTGCATAGCAGAAGCTCGCGTGGAGTCGGAGACGAAAGACCAAGGACGAAAGACCAAGGGAGCATGCAGCCAGACGTTCGTCCTTGGTCCTTCTTGGTCCCGACGCCTTGCGAACAGAACAACGGGCCGTACTAATAGCTCAGCGCCAGGGCCCCGATGGTCATGCCGGCGCCGGTGCCCAGCAGCATCACGCGGTCGCCGCGGGCGACCCGGCCCTGGGCCGCGGCCTCGGCGAGGGCCAGGGGCAGCGAGGCGGCGACGCAGTTGCCCCGCTCGGCCAGGTTCAGGTACACTTGCTCGGGCGTGAAGCCCAGGCGCGCCGTGAGCAGGCCGAGCCCGTTACGGCTGGCCTGGTGCGGCACCAGCAAGTCGAGCTCCGCGCGCGACCAGCCCAGCTCGGCGAAGAAGGCCTCGAGGAACGGGCCGAGCGTCCGCGCGGCCAGGCGCAGCAGGCCGGGGCCGTGCATGTGGAAGCGGTTCATCTCGGGCGTCGTCGCCGGGTCGTTCGGGTGGTGCAGCGAGCCGCCGCCGAGGATGGTGGTCAGGTCGGCTCCGCTGCCGTAGGTGACGAACTTCGCGCCCAGCAGGGCCCCCGGCGTCCCCGGGGCGCTGCGGGTGAGCACCGCCGCGGCCGCCGCGTCGCCGAAGAGGGCGGCGGCCTCCGGCTCGGCGGGGTTGCGCGAGAAGGCGCCGATCTCGCTGCTGAAGATCAGGGCGCAGTTGTAGGCCCCCGCGGCGATCAGATGGGCGGCGTTGTGCAGGGCAACCAGGAAGCTCACACAGGTCGCGTTGACGTCGAAGCAGGCGCTACCCCCGTCGGGCGCGCCGAGGGCCCGCTGGACGAGGGCGGCGGTGCAGGGGATGGTCTGCTGGGGGCCGCTCGACGCCCCGATGATCAGGTCGATCTCACCCACCTCGCGCCCCGCGGCGACGAGGGCGCGCCGGGCCGCCGCGACCGCCATGCTCACGCTCGTCTCGTCGGCGACATAGCGGCGCTCGCGCACCCCGGTGGTCTGCTCGATCCAGCCCCTGGGCACGCCGAGGGCCGCCTCCAGCTCGGGGTTGGCGACGACGGTGGCGGGCAGGTAAGAGCCAAGCCCGGCGATGGTGACAGGCAGCGTTATCACAGTGGTCCTCCGGTTGGTCGCAGCGCGCGGCGCGCCCGTGGCTGCGCGGTAAAGGTGTCGGTCAGGGCCTGGGCGGCCCGGGCGGCCCCATCTTCGGCGGCGAGGGCAGCGGCGAGCTCGCCCGCCCGCCTGCGCATCGTCTGGTCGGCGCAGACCCGCCCGATCGCGGCGGCCAGGCGGCCCGCCGAAAGCTCGTGGCGCGGGATTGCCTGCTGCCCCGCCCCCAGGGCCGCGACGCGCCGCGCCCAGAAGCGCTGGTCGCCATAGAAGGGGACACTCACGATCGGGGCCCCGGCCCGCAGGGCGGCGGCCACAGTCCCCGCGCCGCCGTGGGTGACCACCGCCGCCACCCGGCTGAAGAGCCAGTCATGAGGCGCCCCATCGATGGCGAGGACATGGTCGGGCAGGGCTGAGGCCGCAAGGTCGCCCCAGGCGCCCCGGTAGATCAGCCCGCGCACCCCGGCGCGCCCGAGGGCCTCGACCAGCAGCCCCGTGACCGCGCCGGGGTCGCGGCCCGCCAGCACGCTGCCGAAGCCGATGTAGACGGGCGGCGGCCCGGCCTCCAGGAAGCGTACCAGCGCCGCGGGGGGCGCCCAGTTTGTGGGGCGCTCGAGCGCCCAGTAGCCGGTCACTACGCGGCTCGACGGCCAGTCGGCTGGGGGCGGGGCGACGAGCGGGCTGTAGCCGTACAGCGTGAGCGGGGCGGGCCGGCGCACTCGCGCCCACAGGGCTGGGGCGCCGATGGGCGCCAGCCCGAGGGCCTCGCGCCTGGCGCGATTCAGGGGGCCGCGCAAGAGTTGCCAGAGGCCGTGGGCGGCCAACTCGTGGGTCGCGCGGTTGTAGAGACCCGCGAGGGGCAGCCAGGGCGGCGGCGCGCCGAACGACAGGTCGGGCAGCTCTGCCGTGGAGCCCAGGGGGTGAAAGTGGGCCGGGACGAGGGGCAGCCCGAGCTTCTCGGCGACGAACAGGCCCGGGTAGAGGCCCAGGGTAGAGGCGACGAGGGCCTCGGCCCCGCGGCAGGCCTCCAGGCACTCGGCGCAGAGCCGCGTGACGAGGGGCTCGATATGGGCGAGGAAGCGACGGGCGAAGCCGAGGGGGTTACCGGCGGCGTCGAGGGCCTCATAGACCAGTTCGCGGTCCATCAGCTCGCTCGCCGCGCCGACCACGGCGCTGTAGGGCAGGCCGTACGCGGCCACGAGCTCGGCGTAGTCGGCCAGGCCGACCAGGCGAGCCGTATGTCCGGCCCGGCGCAGGGCGAGGCCCAGGGCGATGAACGGCTGGACATCGCCGCGCGAGCCGAGGGCGAGGAGGGCGATCTCCACGGCGCCCCTACAGCTCCCCGCCCTGTGCCCGCGCGTAGCTCTCGGGGCAGTGGGTCGGGATCAGCGCCACCGTGGGGTTGGCCAGGGCGAAGGCGTGGAGCCGGTCGAGGGTCTGGTCGAGGGCGCGCGCATCGTCGGCGATCAGGTAGCCCGCCCGACCGGGGCCGCGCCGCTCGCGGATCGAGCGGGTCGTCCAGGCGCCGTCGGCGGCCAGCAGGGCCGGGCCGCTGGCAGTGCGCAAGAGCAGGCCGAGCTGCCCGCGGGCGTGGCCCGGCAGGCGCAGCAGCAGCAGCGAACCGTCGCCGAAGAGGTCGTGGCTGGGGCCGAGGGGCCCCACCTCGGGCCCATCGAAGCGGAAGATCGGCCTGACCCGCTCGACGAAGTCGGCCGGCATCAGGGCGGGCACATAGGCGCGGCGTAGGGCCGCCACACCGTCCAGGCCGAGCACACTGTCGATCGCGGCGGCGTCGGCGACGATGGCGGCCGCGGGGAAGTCGCGCAGGCCGGCGATGTGGTCGGCGTGGAAGTGCGAGACGATCACCTGCCCGATCTCGGATGGGGCCACCCCCAGCCGGGCGAGCTGATCGACCGCGGCCAGGCGCGGGTCGAGGTGCAGGGGGGTCGCCATGCGGTAGAGCAGGAAGGGCCAGGGGCGCAGGGCCTCGAGCAGGCGCGGGGCGTAGCCGGCGTCCCAGAGCAGATAGCCCCGGCTGGGGTGCTCGATCAGGGCGACCAGGGCGTGACAGTCCATGGGGTCGGGGGGGGCGCCCCGCAGCACGTGGTTGCCAGGCACCCGGCAGAAGCCCGTGTCGAGCAGGCGCAAGCGGACGGCGGGTGCGCTCATACGGCGAGCTCCACAGGGCTCGGGGCGGCGAGGGCGGCCAGGCTGCGCTCGACCCCCTCGGCCACCGAGATCAGGGGTGCATAGCCCAGGTCGCGTCGGGCGGCCGAGATGTCGTAGGTCTGGGTGCGGGCGAGGATCGCCACGCTGTAGCGCGTGAGCAGGGGCTCGCGGCCTGTGATGGCGGCCCGGGCCTCCATGAGGGCTGCGACGGCGAGCATCGGGCCAAGGGGCATGGGGCGCAGCCGGGCGGGCACGCCCAGGCGCCGGAAAACCGTGCGCAGCAGCTCCCACAGGGGCACATGCTCGTCGTTGGTGATGGTGTAGGTGCCGCCGACGGCCCCCTCGGCCGCGAGGGCCAGCTCGACGGCGTGGACCACATTATCGACATAGGTCAGGTCGACCAGGTTGCGCCCGTGGCCGATCTGGGGTAGGCGGCCCGCGCGCGCGGCGGCGACCAGACGGGGCAGCAGGGCCTCGTCGCCGGGGCCGAAGACGGCCTTGGGGCGCAGGATCACGGTGGGCACGTCCGGAGCGGCGCGCAGCAGATCCTCGGCCAGCTTCTTGGTGAGGGCGTAGATCGAGCTGAAGCGGCGCGGATAGGGGGCCGCCTCGGTCGAGTCGACCAGATCGCGCCCGTCGAAGACCACGGCGGGCGACGAGATCGCTACCAGCCGGCCGACGGTGTGGCGGCGACAGGCGGCGAGCACATTGGCCGTGCCGGCGACATTGGTCGCGAAGAAGTCGGCGCGGCGGCCCCACGGCGCCGAGAAGGCGCCCGCGTGGCAGACGGCCTCGGCCCCGGCGATGGCGGCCGAGACGGCGTCGGGGTCGCGCAGATCGGCGCGCACGGCGGTGGCCCCGGCGGCGAGCAGGTCGGCGCAGGGCGCAAAGTTGCGGCCCATGAGCCGCACCTCGTGGCCGCGGCGCATCAGGGCGGCGCCCAGGTGTCGCCCGATGAAGCCAGTACCGCCGGTGATCAGAACACGCATCGCTCAGTCTCTCGTTGCCACCATGCCGGGCCGTGCTCCATCACCAGGGCATCGCGGCCCCTCCGCCGCAAGGCTATCATAGACGGCCTGATTCAGGCTGTCAATGCAGCTGCACGTGTCAAACAGTTTCCCCCTTGACAACAATAGAATATATTCTATACTCTAAACATCCATTCTTTTGAGATATCAATATCATTCTCTTCCCCGGGGTTGTAGGCGCCGGGGACGGCCCCTCGTTGCCCGTATCGCTCAAGGAGGAGTGTATGGCTCTCGACGCCGCGACGACTGCGTTCCTGACCGCCATGGGTGAGGCCGGAGGCAAGGCCCTGCACGAGATGACCCCGGCCGAGGCCCGCGCCCTCGGCGCCCAACTCAAGGAGATGTACGGCCCCGGCCCCGAGGTAGCCCAGGTGATCGAGCACACCGTCGCCACACCCGACGGCGGCTCGTTCCCCATCCGCGTCCTCGTCCCCCAGGGCGCGCCGCGCGCGATGATCATCTACTACCACGGCGGCGGCTGGGTCATCGGCGCCATGGACGAGTTCGACACCCTCGGCCGCAGGCTGGCCAACCGCACCGGCTGCGCCGTGGCCCTGGTCGACTACCGTCTGGCCCCCGAGCACCGCTACCCCACAGCGGCCGACGACTCTTACCTGGCCCTCGAGTGGATGGCGGCCCACCTCAAAGAGCATGGCATGAGCCTGCCGATCATTGTGGCCGGCGACAGCGCGGGCGGCAACCTCGCAGCCGTGGTGGCCCAGCGCTCGCGCGACCGCAACGGCCCCGCGATCGCCCTGCAGCTACTGGTCTACCCCGTCACCGACGCCAATCTCGACAACGGCTCGTACAGCGACCCGGCCAACCAGCTGATGCTCACCCGCGAGGCCATGGCCTGGTTCTGGGATAACTACGCCCCCGAGACCGGCCGGCGCGCCGAGCCCGACGCCTCGCCGCTGCAGGCGCAAGACCTCGGCGGGCTGCCCCCCGCCCTGGTGATCACCGCCGAGCACGACGTGCTGCGCGACGAAGGCGAGGCCTACGCCGCACGCCTGCAGGCCGCCGGCGTCCCCGTCGAGCTGACCCGCTACCCCGGCCAGATGCACGGCTTCTTCACCCTGCTGATGCTGCCGGCCGGCGCCCAGGCCATCGAGCAGATCGCCGCCACGATCGAGCACCACCTCGCCGCTCAGCCGGCTTAGTGCACTGACCGGGCTGCTGGGCGCACACAATGGGTGCGCCCTTACGGTAAGCCTGCCCGCTGCTTTCTCTGCCTGCCCGACGAGGTTGTCGGGCGAGTTGCCCCTGCCCTGCCGCGACGCGCAACGTGGTAATGAAGCCACAAACGCAAAGGAGAGCGACGCCAATGTCTGAGCAGTCCAGCCCAGGAAAGGTCGTGGAGTACGATGCCGTGGTCGTCGGCGCCGGTTTCGCCGGGATGTATCAGCTCTATCGCCTGCGCCAGCTCGGCCTGAGCACCAGGGTCTATGAGTCGGGCGATGGCGTCGGCGGCACCTGGTACTGGAACCGCTACCCGGGCGCCCGCTGCGACGTCGAGAGTCTCGAGTACTCGTACTCGTTCTCGCCCGAGCTCGAGCAGGAGTGGGAGTGGACCGAGCGCTACCCGACCCAGCCCGAGATCCTGCGTTATGCCAACCACGTCGCCGACCGCTTCGATCTGCGCCGCGATATTCAGTTCAATACCAAGGTCACCAGCGCCCACTTCGACGAGTCGGCGAAGCGCTGGATGATCACCACCAGCCAGGGCGATGTGGTCTCAGCCCGCTTCTGCGTCATGGCCACGGGCTGCCTCTCGACCCCGAACCGCCCCAACTTCAAGGGGCTGGACAGCTTCAAGGGCCCCTGGTACCACACCGGCATGTGGCCCAAAGAGGGCGTCGACTTCAGCGGTCTGCGCGTCGGCGTAATCGGCACCGGCTCGACCGCCATCCAGGCCATCCCCCAGATCGCCAAGCAGGCCGCCCACCTGACCGTCTTCCAGCGCACCCCGAACTTCAGCATGCCCGCCCAGAACCACCCGCTCGACCCCGAGGTGCAGCGCCAGATGAAGGCCCGCTACCGCGACCATCGCGTCGCGGCCCGCGAGTCGTTCTTCGGCGTGCCCTTCGCGGTGACCGAGACGAGCATGAAGTCGGCCCTCGAGGTCACCCCCGAGGAGCGCGAGCGCGAGTTCGAGGCCCGCTGGCAGTACGGCGGGGCCACGATCATCGCCGCCTTCGCCGATTTCCTCACCAACAAAGAGGCCAACCAGTACGCCGCCGAGTTCGTCCACAGCAAGATCCGCTCGATCGTCAAGGACCCCGCGGTCGCCGAAATGCTGCTGCCCAAGGACCATCCGATCGGCACCAAGCGCCCCTGTGTCGATACCGAGTATTTCGAGACCTACAACCGCGACAATGTGACTCTGGTCGATGTGCGCAACGCGCCGATCGAGACGATCACCGAGCGCGGCGTGCTGACCGGCGGCAAGGAGTATGAGCTCGACGCGATCGTCTTCGCCACCGGCTTCGATGCCATGACCGGCGCGCTCTTCAATATCGACATTCGCGGCAAGGGCGGCCAGAGTATCAAGGAGAAGTGGGCAGAGGGCCCGCGGGCTTACCTGGGCCTGGCCGTCGAGGGCTTCCCCAACCTCTTTACGATCACCGGCCCCGGCAGCCCCTCGGTGCTGAGCAATATGATGGTCTCGATCGAGCAGCATGTCGAGTGGATCAGCGACTGCATCGAGTATATGGTCCGCAACGACCTGAGCAGCATCGAGGCCACTCGCGAGGCCGAGGACGCCTGGGTCGAGCACGTCAACATCGTCGGCAACTACACCCTCTACCCCCTGGCCAACTCGTGGTACGTCGGCGCCAATATCCCCGGGAAGCCCCGCGTCTTCATGCCCTACATCGGCGGGGTCGGCCCCTACCGCAAGAGGTGCGATGAGATCGCCGCCAATGGCTACGAGGGCTTCAGCCTGAGCCGCCACGAGGGCTCGCTCGCCGCGGGCGCCGAGTCCCTGGCCGTGAACGCCTGATGCTCGCTGGGGCGGCGGCGCGCGCCGCCGCCCCTTTCAGGAATCTATTGCGAAAGTCATCACATACTAGTATGATGGATGCAGATTCTATAGTCTATACAGGTAAGCAGCTTTATGGGCGTGACCCGCCTTCAGTCCCCTTCCACCCTACGTGAGGCGACGGTCGAGCACCTGCGCAACGAGATCGTCACCGGCAGCCTGCAGCCCGGCGAGGTGCTGAAGGACGCCGAGCTCGCCACGCAGCTCGGCCTCAGCCCGACCCCCGTGCGCGAGGCCCTGGTGCAGCTCTCAAGCGAGGGCCTGGTCGAGATCCAGCCCAACAAGCTCAAGCGGGTCGCACCCCTGAACCTCGAGGCGATGCGCGAGCTGTACGCTGTCCAGCGGGTCCTCTGGCAGACCGGCTACGACTGGGGTGTGCCGCGGATCGGCCCCGAGGCCCTCGATGCCCTGGGCGCCACCCTCAGCGAGCAGGCCGAGGCCCTCGAGCGAGGCGACCGCCGCGCCGCCCTGATGGCTCACACCGATTTCCACAGCATTATCGTGGCCGCCGGCGGCAACCGCGAGCTCGGCCGCCTGATCGCCGACCGCTACCCCCTCCTCGAGCGCCTCATCCTGCTGCGCATGGCCGACACGATCTCGCTCGAGACGCTCGAGCTGAACCAGGCGATCTACAGCGCCCTGCAGCAGGGCGACCGGGCCCGCGCCATCACCGCCGGCGAGCATATGCGAGCTAGCTTCGCCCAGGCCCTCGCTGCGCTCCCCGCCACCGCCTGAGCCGGCCCGCCGTCATCTGTCGGACCCCGACCGCCACACCTAGCAGCAGCATGAGCCCAGCCATGGACATCGTAGTCCAGAAGAATGTCCCCGTCCCCATGCGCGACGGCGTAGACCTGGCGACCGATATTTACCGCCCGGCGACCGACGACCCCTGCCCCACCCTCGTCGCGCGCCTCCCCTACAATAAAGATCTGACCGCGGTCCTGGTGCTGCTCATGCCCGACCCCCTGCGCCTCGCCCAGGCCGGCTACGCTGTGCTGGTGCAGGACTGTCGCGGCTGCTTCCAGTCGGGCGGCACGCTCTCGCCCTTCTTCCAGGAGGGCCCCGACGGCGCCGATACGCTGCGCTGGGCCGCCGCCCAGCCCTGGTCGAGCGGGGCCGTGGGCATGCTGGGCGGCTCGTACCTCGGCGCCGTGCAGTGGCTCGCCGCGGCCGAAGACCCCGCCGCGGTGCAGGCCCTGGCGCCCTTCATCACCTCCGACCAGTTCCACACGCCCTGGTGCTACCAGGGCGGGGCGCTACAGCTCGGCTTCCTGCTCTACTGGGCTCTGGGCTACTTCACGCTGCCCGAGCTGTACCGCCGCCTCTCCGCTCGCCGCGCGACCCTCGGCGAGGTGGGCGCGGCCATGGGCGCCCTGGGGCGCATCGATAGCCTCTACCGGCGCCTGCCCCTCTGTGACGCCCCCGAGCTGGCGCGGACCGCGCCGTTCTACGGCGACTGGCTGGCCCACCCCACCGACGACGACTATTGGCGACCGATCGCGGCCGGCGCAGCCTACGAGCGCCTCACGGCCCCGGCCCTGAACATCGGCGGCTGGTACGACCTCTTCCTCGCCGGCACCCTTGCGAGCTATCAGGGTATGCGCGACCGGGGCGGCAGCGCGGCCGCCCGCCGCCCCGGCCTGATCATCGGCCCCTGGTCTCACGGCAATTGGCACGGCGTCTTCCCCGAGCGCGACTTCGGTCTCCTCGCCGGGGTCGACGCTGCCGATCTCGCCGGAGCCCAGATCCGCTGGTTCGACTACTGGCTCAAGGGCGAAGAGAACGGCCTCGGCAACGACAGCCCGGTCAGGCTCTTCGTGATGGGCGCCGACGAGTGGCGCGAGGAGGAGGACTGGCCGCTGCCGGACACCCGCTACCGCCCGCTCTACCTGCGGGGCGGCGGGCGGGCCAACACGCTGGGCGGCGACGGCGCCTTGGCCTGGGAGCCGCCCGGCGACGAGCCGGCCGACCGCTTCGTCTACGACCCCCACGACCCGGCCCCGACCTGTGGCGGCGCCACCCTGCTGCCGGGCGCTCAGGCCGCGGTCAACGGCGGCCCGCGCGACCAGCGCGCCGTCGAGGCCCGCCCCGACGTGCTGGTCTACAGCTCGCCCCCGCTCGAGCGCCCCGTTGAGGTCATCGGGCCCGTCAGGCTGCGGCTGTTTGTGGCCTCATCGGCCCGCGACACCGACTTCACCGGCAAGCTGGTCGACGTCTTCCCCGACGGCAGGGCGATCATCCTCACCGACGGCATCTTGCGCGCCCGCTACGGCGTCGGGCCCGCCCCGCGGCTGCTCGAGCCCGGCGCGGTCTACGAGCTCGAGATCGACCTGGTGGCCACGGCGAACCGCTTCAACGCGGGCCACCGCATCAGGCTCGAGGTCTCGAGCAGCAACTTCCCGCGCTTCGACCGCAACACCAACAGCGGCGGGGTCATCGCCGCCGACGCCGAGGCCGACTGTGTCGTCGCCGTCAACAGCGTCTTCCACGACCGCGCCCGGCCCAGCCACCTACTGCTGCCGCTCATCGAGCGCGCCTGAGGCCGGGGCGCTGGCGGGCCATCCAGCTACTCGGTGAGCGCGGCGACGATCAGGCTGATCACATTGCCGTCGTACTTGGCGATCAGGCGCGCGATATTGCGCGGGCCCTTGGTCGTCTTCAGCTCGTTGAGCATGAGGGTGAGCTCGGTCTCATCGAGGGCCTTGCCCACATACTCGCGGATGGTCGCGCTCTGGGTCTTGGTGACCGACGCCGTCGCCCGCATCTTCGCGCTGAGCGCATCGACCACGGCCTTCTCGGTCCACTCCTTCGGCGTGAGGGCGGCGCGGGCCTCAGCCAGGGCCTCGGCGGCCTTGGGGTGATTCTTCAACGCCTCCTCGAGCACGGCGATGCGCGCCGGGAGCTGCTCCGGCTTCGCCAGGACGACGTCGATTGCGGCTGATACAATACTGGCCAATGGGGATCTCCTTCCGGCAGCACAACATTTGTTCGTGTCATTGTAGCCGATCTGGGCGCGCTGCGTGGCGGCTGACGCAGGTTTGGCGGAGCTACCTTCATGTCGCCGCCGCCCCCGCGTACACCGCGGGTTTGATGCGGCGGCTTGAAAAGTTTGACCCGTTCGAGTAGAGTAGGTGGCCGGCTCATGGAGCATCTGAATAGACGAGGTATGTCATGTCTGATCACGCTTCCGCCCATCCGATCGCGGTGCAGCTCTACACCTTGCGCATGCTGCCGGACGGGCTTGACGCCATGCTGGGCCATGTCGCCGCCGCGGGCTACACAGCGGTCGAGACGGTGGGTGACCACGGGCTCGACGCCGCAGCCCTGGGCGAGCTGATGGCCAAGCACGGCCTGCGGGTGATCTCGTCGCACGTGGCCCTCGACACGCTGCGCGAGCGCCTGGGCGAGGTGATCGCGTTCAACAAGGCTCTCGGCAATACGACCCTGGCGGCGCCCTACATCTCCGCCCTGCACGCCGCCACCGACGCCGGGCCCTACCGCGAGTACGGCCGCCTGCTCGGCGACCTCGCCCGGCGCTGCCGCGACGAGGGCGTCCAGCTGCTCTACCACAACCACAGCTGGGAGCTGCAGACGTTTGACGGTCAGCTCGCGATCGACGTACTCTTCGAGAGCGCCGGCCCCGAGCTCGGCTTCGAGCCCGACCTGGCCTGGATCGCCGACGGCGGCCAGGACCCGGCCGCGCTGCTGGCCCGCTACGCCGGGCGCTGCCCGCGCGTCCACTTCAAAGACCTGGCCCCCAAAGGCGAGCGCCCCGAGGAGCACGGCCTCGCCGACGTCGGCGCGGGCATCCTCGACTGGCGGCGCCTGCTGCCCGCGGCCCGCGACGCCGGCGCCGAGTGGTACATCGTCGAGCACGATCACCCGCGCGACCCCGTGGCGAGCATCACGGCCAGCATCCAGTATCTGCGCGGACTCTAGCCAGAAACACTGATTGACGACCTCAGCAGGGGCACGGGGAGGCCTCGCCTCCCCGAACGGATGACCGCCTCAGGAGGGGCGCGGGGAGGCGCGGCCTCCCCGAACAACGGAGTACGCGCAGCGTGTAGCAGAGGTCCGCAATGCAACAGCTACGGGTCGGGATCGTCGGCTGCGGCGAGGTGACGCAGATCATGCATCTGCCCACCTTGCACCAGCTGCAAGCGCTCTATCGGGTCACAGCCCTCTGCGACGTGAGCGAGCATGTGCTCCAGCGGGTGGGCGAGCAGTGGCAGGTGAGCGGGCGCTATCACGACTACCGCGCGATGCTCGCTCAGGCCGAGGTCGACGCGGTGCTGGTGGCCAACCCCGACGCCTACCACGCCCAGGTGGCCCTGGCCGCGCTCGCGGCGGGCAAGCACGTGCTGATCGAGAAGCCCATGTGCATGACCCTGCGCGAGGCCGACGAGCTGAGCGCAGCCCAGGCCCGCGCCGGCACGATCGCCCAGGTCGGCTATATGCGCCGCTACGCCCCGGCCTTCGTCGAGGCCTGTCGGCTGCTCCCCACGCTCGGCCCGATCCGCCTGGCCCGTGTACACGACGTGTTGGGCTCAAACGCGCTCTTTATCAAGGACACCTCGCTGGTGGTGCGCGGCGACGACGTGCCCGCCACCCTGCTCGACGAGGGCAAGGCGCTGCGCGAGCGCCTGCTCGACGAGGCCCTCGGCGACGCCCCGCCGATCTTCAGGCGGGTCTACGGGCTACTGCTCGGCCTCAGCTCGCACGACCTTTCGGCGATGCGCGAGCTGCTGGGCATGCCGCAGCGGGTGCTCTACGCGGCCCAGCGCCACGACGGGCGCTACCTGACGGCGGCGTTCGACTATGGCGACTATGTCTGTCAGTTTGAGACCGGTATTGATACCATCCCGCGCTTCGACGCCCACCTGGAAGTCTATGGCGAGCAAGGCGTGCTGCGCGTGCAGTACGACACGCCCTATGTGCGCAACCTGCCGATCCGCCTCACGCTGACCGAGGCCAACGGCAAGGGCGGCACCGTCGTGCGCGAGGAGCACCCGGCCTGGGGCGACGCCTTCGTGGCCGAGTGGCGGGCCTTCTCCACCAACGTGCGCGAGGGGCGCACGCCCAAAACGACCCCGGCCGACTTCCGCCAGGACCTCGAGCTATTCCGCGATATCATTGCGCAGATGAAGTAGGACCTCTTATGAGCATCAAACCAGTCAAGACCGCCATTGTCGGCTGCGGCACGATCAGCAGCATCTACCTGCAGAACTGCACGACCTGGCCCATCCTCGAGGTCGTCGCCTGCGCCGATCTCTTCCTCGAGCGGGCCGAGGCCCAGGCCGCGAAGTTCGGCGTGCCGCGCGCCATGAGCGTCGAGGCGGTGCTGGCCGACCCCGAGATCGAGCTGATCCTCAATCTGACCATCCCCGCCGCCCACGCCACGGTCGGCCTGGCGGCGCTGCGGGCCGGCAAGTCGGTCTATAACGAGAAGCCCCTGGCGATCAGCCGCGAGGATGCCCGGCTGCTGCTCGAGGAGGCCGAGGCGCGCGGGCTGCGGGTGGGCTGCGCGCCCGACACCTTCCTCGGCGCGGGCATGCAGACCTGCCGCCAGCTGATCGACTCGGGCGAGCTGGGGCAGCTGGTCGCCGCGACGGCCTTTATGGGCAGCCGCGGGCCCGACCACTGGCACCCCGACCCGGCCTTCCTCTTCAAGCTGGGCGCGGGGCCGCTCTTCGATATGGGCCCCTACTACCTGACCGCCCTGATCGCCCTGTTCGGCCCCATCCGCCGCGTCACCGGCTCGGCGCGCATCACCTACCCTGTGCGCACCATGGGCCACGAGTCGCGCCGCGGCGAGAAGATCGAGGTCGAGGCCCCGACCCACGTGGCCAGTGTGCTCGACTTCGTCAGCGGCCCGATCGCCACCCTGGTGACCAGCTTCGACATCTGGGACGGGTACATCCCCACGATCACGGTGTTCGGCTCGCAGGGCACCCTGACCCACCCCGACCCCAACACCTTCGGCGGGCCGGTGGTCCTGAAGCAGAATGGGGCCGAGGAGGGCCGCAGCATCGAGCTGGGCTTCGGCCACGCCGAGAACAGCCGCGGCCTCGGGCTGGCCGATATGGCCTACGCCATCCGCACAGGGCGGCCCCATCGGGCCAGCGGCGCCCTGGCCTTCCACGTGCTCGACGCGATGCACGCGATCATCGAGGCCTCGGAGACGGGGCGCCACGTCGAGCTGAGCAGTAGCTGCGAGCGGCCCGCGGCCTTCCCGCCCGGCCTGGCCGCCCGTGAGCTGGATGTCTGAGGGGCTGCGCCCCTCGACCCCGCTGGGGGCTGCGCCCCTCGACCCCTGCTTTGTCAGGAGGGCCGCCGCCGGCCCTCCCGACACCCACCCGCGCGGGGGCTGCGCCCCTCGACCCCACTGGAAGGTAGCGCTGCCGTGCCGCCGGCCGTGCTATCATGCCAGCGGGGCTATCGCTGACGGGCAGTTCTCAGCTTCCACAAGAGATCTGGTGGAGCAGGCAACCCAGGACCGACAGCCGCAACTCACCACTTCAGGCGAGATAGGAGTATCAACCGTGAGCGATCAACCCTTCACCCCACCACCCGGCACGCCGAATACGCCGTCTGTGCCCGACAACCAGCCACCTGCACCCAGATCGCGACGAACAATTCTGTTTGTGCTTGGAGGAATTGGCGCTACCCTTTGTGTCTGCGTTGCTATTGCTGCTCTCCTTATTGGCCAGGGTATTCTCGGTGTATCGCGAGAACAAGCCGCGATTACACCGGTCATCCAAGAGTTTATGGCAGCCATGGAACAGCAGGATGCAGCTTCAGCATACGAGCTTTTTTCAAGCCGCGCTCAGCGCCAGACACCAATTAGCGACCTCGAAGCATTATTGAGCGGCGAAAATTATGTTCTCTTCGAAGGATATGAGACAGCAGCCGTTAGCAATACGAGCATTACGGCTTCTGCGAACACGAATCAGGACATACCTCAGGGTACTATTGCAACCGTGGACGGAACGATCACTTATATTGACGGTATTGAAGGCAACTTCCGGGCGGTCTTGGAAAAAGAGAATGACCAATGGCGACTATTCTCAATCAATGTAACCGTCCCGCCGAGCAAATTCACCCAAGAGTAAGGGCTGTCGAACCCTGCTTTTCAGGGGGACCGCCGCCGGCCCTCCCGACACCCACCCGCGCGGGGGCTTCGCCCCTCGACCCCACTGGAAGGTAGCTCTGCCGTGCCGCTGGCCGTGCTGTCATGCCAGCGGGGCTATCGCTGACGGGCTGTTCTCAGCTTCCACAAGGGGCGAATCCAGGCCCACCGGCCACCTCATGAGCCGTCTAGCATCACCACTTCCTCTGTGCAGCTCCGAGAGCTTGCGCCTACCGACGGGCGGGCCGCCGCGGCCGACGCGATCACACGCTCAGCACCATAAAAGGGGACTATCATCCCGCCGAAGGGCGCCCGGTGCTACGCTACTGCGGCGTTCGGGAAACCAATCGCTCAAACGGCCCTCGGTCATTGGTCGTTGGTCGTTGGTCCTTGGTCCTTGGTCCTTGGTCATTGGTCCTCGGTCGTTGGTCGTTGGTCCTTGGTCCTTGGTCATTGGTCCTCGGTCGTCGCTCTCAGGAGGATGCCATTGCGTCTCGCTGTGCTCGCCGATATCCACGGGAACCTGCCCGCCTTCGAGGCTGCCCTGGAGCATGCCCGCGCTCAGGGGGTCGACCAGATCGTGATCGCCGGCGATATCGTGATCGGCTCGCCCGACTCGGCCGCCTGCTGGCGGCTGGCCCAGGAGCTGGGCTGCCCCATCCTGCGCGGCAACCACGAGCGCTACGCCTGCGATCTGGGCAGCGAGCGGGCTGACCCGAGCTGGAGCACGCCCCAGTTCGCCCCGGTGCAGTGGGCCGCCGCCCAACTGCGCGCCGACGAGCGCGCGGCCCTCGGGGCGCTGCCCGCCATGCTGACGCTGCCCGACGCCCCCGAGCTGCTGCTGGTCCACGCCTCGCTGCGCAGCGACGCCGATTCGCTGCGCGCCCATACGCCCGACGAGGCGCTGCCGGCCATGTTCCCCGCGGTCACAGCGCGACTGATCGTGCGCGCCCACAACCACCTGGCCGCCACCAGGCCCTGGGGCGAGCGGCTGATCGTCACCGCCGGCTCGGTCGGCCTGCCCCTCGACGGCAACCCGACCGCCCAGTACCTGCTGCTCGAGCGCCGGCGCGGCGACTGGCGCGTCGCCCACCAGTCGGTGCCCTACGACCTCGACGCGGCCCTGGCCCGCTTCGAGCAGAGTGGCTACCTGGAGGCGACCGGGGTGATCGGGCGGCTCTACCGGCGCGAACTGGCCACGGCGAGCTACCATATTGTGCCGTTTCTGCGCGCCTACCAGCGCTGGTCGACCGAGGGGCCGCTCTCGCTCGAGGAGGCGCTAAGGCGCTTCTCGAGGATCTAGGTCTGGGCGTAGCTTTGTCAGGAGGGCGTCCCTCCCGACACCCTCTCGTGCGGGGGCTGCGCCCCTCGACCCCACTTCTTGGGCTTGTGCCCCACCCCCTGCTTTGTCAGGAGGGCCGCCGCCGGCCCTCCCGACACCCACCCGCGCGGGGGCTTCGCCCCTCGACCCCACTGGAAGGTAGCTCTGCCGTGCCGCTGGCCGTGCTGTCATGCCAGCGGGGCTATCGCTGACGGGCTGTTCTCAGCTTCCACAAGGGGGCTGATTCAGCACGACGGCGTGCGTAAGGGACGGCGATGTAGCGATATCAAAAAAACGCAGTGCATCGACGACCGCTTAGGTTTATACTGTCACGTATTGGAATATGTTCTCGGCTATACTGGCAGGAAGCCCGGGGCAGCGCGACTGAGATCACGTCAGGAGAGCACAACACTCATGCCTACACGAAGCGCTATCGTAGTTCTACTTGCATCACTCCTGGTTGCCTGCACGCCGAGGGCCTCTTCAGAGCGCGCAATGCTTACGCCAACAACAACCCCAACGAGCGCTCCTACCGTAATTCCTGATGGTCTTGTCGAATATAATACCGACGCTTTTACAATGGTCTTACCAGAACATTGGCAGCCAATCACGTTAAGCGGGCGCGATGAAAAGACGATCATCGCAGAAATAGAGAAGCAATTTCCACAAATGGCAGAACTTACCGATCTCGATACGGCTTTTGCCAATATGTACATGACTGCCTTTAATACAAAGCATAAAAATCCGTCGATGGTCGACAATCTCAACATACAACTTCTGCCGAGCGAAGGGATGAGCGATTTAGCCTTGCGGCTCATGGTCGACGATATTGCACAAGCCATGGAGATGCCAAA
>CAZKTU010000097.1:0-22166 GCA_964555675.1 uncultured Oscillochloris sp. | reverse complement strand
GGCGTAGTCCCGCCCGGTCAGCGGCAGGGGCTTGACAACTAATACCGTATCTCTGATGCCCTAGAAACCCTAGGGCATCAGAGCGCGTGATATCATGCGGTCGGGGTGCTGCGCACACACGGAGGTGCTATGGTTGTCGAGCTGAACGCCCACGCCCGCCAACGCGTCCTGCCACTCTTTGCCGACCTGACCTATCACCTCAGTATCTCGGCAGTGCTCCACGGCACCATGCCGGGGCACGTCCTGGCCGACGCCGATCGCCTCCTAGGGACAGTTGTGGTAAGCTCCCCCGAGGGCAACTACCTGGCGAGCGCCGGACCCATAGGCGACGCGGAACGCAGCGCCGGGCGCGCCCTTGTCCGACAGCTTGCTGGCGATGAGGCAGGTATTGGGCTCTTTGCCACACCGGACTAGGAGCAGCATGCGGCTTCCCTCGTCCCTGGCGTCCACGCTGCCCGCTTCCCGCGTCGACACTACGCCCTCTCCGCCCTGGCAGGCTCCTGGCATAAGCACATCCCATCGTCGCTTGCCCTGCGCCCCCTGGACGCCGCGATCCTGGCCCGCCCCGACCTCCAGGGCCATCACATCCGGCGCTGGGCGACCGGCAACTGGGGTTCGGCTGAAGCCTTTCTGAGCCGCGGCTTCGGCTTCGCGCTCTTCGACGGCAGCGAGCCGGTGAGTTGGTGTCTGGCCGACTGTGCTGTTGACGCGCGTTGCGAGATCGGTATCCACACCCACCAGGCCTACCGCCGCCGCGGCCTTGCGACCATGGTCGTCGCCGCAACGCTCGCGCACGCCCTCGCCGCAGGGTATCACGAGGTCGGCTGGCATTGTAGCGAAGACAATCAGGGCTCTCAAGGGGTCGCGGAGAAGGTTGGATTCACGCTCACCCATCGCTTCCACGCCCTGGGCTGGCGTTTCAAGGCAACGGGATGATACGCACACAACACCACGCCTCTCTGAAGAGCTTTCGGGCTCCCCTGTAGTTAGGTGATGTGTCGAAGGTCTTGCTAGCGCCCGAGAACGCGCATTCTTAATACTTTACTAACAAGTGCGAATTACTCTGCATTCGTGCATCCAGAATAAGTGGAAGCCGCTCCCGGTTGACTCCGCGAGTTGGTCGTGCTACACTCATAACCGAATACCTATTCAGTTACGTGCGGCAACCCCGCACGTTTCTTCGGCAGCAATACTGAATGATCATTCGGTTGGAGTGTGATGATGCCCCGCCCCGATGTGAGCGACGAGCGCAAGCCCCAGATCATCAACGCGGCCCTGCGGATCTTCACCCGCAAGGGCTACCACGGTGCGACGATGCCCGAGATCGCCGCTGAGGCCGGTCTCAGCGTTGGCGGGCTCTACTGGTACTTCAAGGGTAAGGAGGCCGTGGTCGCCGCCATTCTCGCCCAACTCTTCGACGCCGACCTCGACGCGCTGGCCATCCTGCTGGCCGAGGAGCGCCCCGCCGCCGAGCGCCTGCTCGCCTTCGCCCAGCATTCGGTCGCCACTTTCGACGAGCACCGCTGGCTCATCCCCATGGGCATCGACCTGTATGGTGCCGCCGCCCATGATGTGCAGGCCCAGGGCTTCATCCAGCGCTACCTGGGGCGCTACCGTGAGGCCATTGCCTCGCTGATAAGCCAGGGCATCGAGCGCGGCGAGTTCCGACCGGTCGACCCCCACGACGCGGCCAACGCCCTGCTCGCCATGGAGGAGGGACTGTCGCTGCTGTGGGCCTCCGACCCTGACAACATCCGCTACCGTGAGGGCTTCGCCGTGGGGGTGCAACTCTTCGTCGACGGCCTGAGGAGGATCTGATGCGCTTTCATGAGAGAGTGGTTCTGCTCGTCGGTGCCTCAGGCGGCTTGGGCGCGGCCATCGCCGAGGCGTTCGCCGCCGAAGGCGCCCGACTCGTCCTCGCAGCCCGCCGTCCCGAGGTGCTCGCCCCGCTCGCGACCCGCCTGGGCGCGACCGTACTCGCCGCCGACCTGACCGACCCGGCAAGCCTCGCCACCCTACGGGACGCTGCCCTGACCGCTCACGGCCGCCTCGACGTGATGCTGAACGCCACGGGGCACGATGTGCGCAAGCCCCTGGCGGCACACTCCTCGGACGACCTCCGGCGCACGCTTGAGGTCAACCTGCTCGGGGCGATGGAGCTGACCCGCCTGTTCTTGCCCGTGATGGACGACGGCGTGATCCTGCACCTGGGCGGTTTCGCCGACGGGCGGCTGGCCTTTCCGTACTACAGCGCCGATGTGGCCTCGCGGGCCGGGCTGCGCGCCTTCGTCGAATCGGCCAACCGCGAGCTGGCCCTGGAGGGCCGAAGCGCACGGGTCGCCTTCTTCTCGCCGAGCCCGGCCGACACCGAGGCCGAGCGGCCGTTTCACCCCCTTTGGCGGGCGATGGGCACACCCATCGTCACTCCGGAACATGTCGCGGCCGCCGTGGTCGGCGCCGTCGCCAGCCGGCGCCCCTTCACCGTGATGGGAGGGCCGCTTACCAGAGCCTTCGCCGCGCTCAACGCCATCGCCCCAAGCCTGGCCGACGCACTGTTGATGCGCCGCTACGGGGTAGTACTGCGCCGCCACTTCGGCGGCGTGGAGTCAGACCGGTCGTCTCCGGGCCGATCAAGCAGCGGCGCTGGGCGGGTACTCGGTATCCTGCTGGTCGCGGTCTCGACCCTGGCCTACCTGCTCCTGCTCACCGTGCCGCTGCTCGCCGCTACCGTGGCGGCAAAGGCCGGCATCGCGGGCGGCCTGATCATCGTGGGTGAGGTGACCTTCTGGGCCGGGGCGGCGCTCCTCGGCCGCGACCTTGTCGCCTGGGTTCACCGCCACCTCAAACCCTGCGCCTGGTTCTGCCGCGTGGGAGGTGCCCGATGAGCGAGGCGCTGATAGCGCTTCGCGCCGGCTTCGCCAACGGCTGCAGCCTCGGTATCCCCGAGCGAGATCGACAGGAGGCAGCGCGGATCCTCTACGCGGCCTTCCAGCGCAAGCTTCAGCCGCTGCTTGGCGCTCCCGAGCGCGTGCAGCGCATCCTGGCGGCCGGGCTCAACCTCGACGTGGCGCTCGGCGCCTACGACGGCGAGCGGCTCGTGGGTCTCGCCGGCCTGCACCTCGGCTCGCGGCATCTGTTCGGGATGACGCTGGGCCACTGCGTGGCCGAGCTCGGCCCGCTGCGTGGCCTGTACACGCGTATGACATTCGAGCTATTCGGCTCCGGGCGCTGCCCGCCTGACCAGGTGCGGATCGCGGCGCTGGCGGTCGACGCTGCCCAACGGGGGCGTGGGGTGGGCTCGCGGCTGTTGAAGGCCGTGTTCGCTCTTGCCGAGGAGCGCCGGCTGCGGGCTGTTCGGCTCGAGGTGGTGGATACAAACGTTGGCGCCCGGCAGCTGTACGAGCGGATGGGCTTTGTCCCTGTCCGCACCTACCGGTTCCCATTCATTCGCGGCTGGCTCGGCTACTCGGCTGCCATTGAGATGCGCAAGACGCTGCCGGCGCGGGTGCTACCCTGACAACGGTGGCTTCTCGCTATCGGGCACTGGAAAGGAACGAGGCATGGGTACCCAGGAGCAGCGCCGACCTCTGATGGCCGAACCTGGCGAGCCGGTAGCGGCCCCTATCGACTGGCGCCTTCCCGACACCCGACATGATGACTGGCTATTTGGAACCGGTGCAACGCCTATCGAACAGGGCCTGGTTTGGGCGGCGGCCGTGTTGGGGCTCGGGCTGATTGGCTGGCAGGGTGTGTTCACGCCGCCCGGCTGGGCCTGGTGGCACCACCTGCTGAGCGCGGTGATTCTCCTCGACGTGGCCGGGGGCGCCGTCGCAAATACCCTCGGCACCGCCAAGCGACTTTACTTCGGGCCGCTGCGCCAGCCGGCCTCCGCCAGAGCACGCCTGCTCCACAACACCGTCGGCTTCACCGCCCTGCACCTCCACCCCATCGTGATCGCCGCGCTCTATCCAGGCGGCCAGTTCTGGTGGGGCGTGCTCTGGTATCTGGTTGCCCTCGGCGGCGTCGGTGCCGTGCGGGTGAGCCCCCTCTACCTGGCGCGGCCGATGGCGATGCTGGTCTTCACCGGGGCGATGCTGCTCCAGAGCATCATCTCAGCTCCGGCCGGATGGGGATGGTTCGTCCCAGTATTCCTGGCGAAGCTCGTCCTCGCCCACGCCGTCCGTGAGGAGCCCTACCGCCCTGAGCCGATGGCTTGATCTTCAATGGAGGCTGGACGAACCACAGTCTTCGAGACAAACCACCTGTGGCAGCACTCCCGCACCAGGCCAACCCAGCCCCCGAACGACCAGCTTCTTCCACGCCAGGTAGCGTTGCGCAAGCGTCGGCTGGATGGGAAGCCGCCGTCTGCTGGAACGACGAGCACACAATCAAGCGGCTCGCTGAAGTTCGAGCGGTCTGAGCTGCAGCGACCGCGCGCTCGCTCGTCAGCGCCAATCTGGTCCACGGTGATGAGGAAAAGCACGCGGTAACTCGGCTAGAAAGCTGGCCGAGCTTACCGCGCATTACATCGCGCCAGACGGGCAGACAGACGACGATCACCCTCAACGTAGCCAAGCTCATCGGCGTGGTTGTGAGCTCCAACCTCCATTACCTTGGAGGTAATCGCAGAGCGGCGCGATGTGCGGTACGATCGCGCTATGAGCATCACCCAGCCCCATCCCGTCGGCCACCTGCTCCGCCTGTGGCGCCAGCGCCGCCGCCTCAGCCAGCTTGAGCTCGCTCTTGCCGCCGAGATCTCGCAGCGCCACCTCAGCTTCATTGAGACCGGCCGCTCGCTGCCGAGCCGCGAGATGCTGCTGCGGCTCGCCAGGCAGCTCACGGTGCCGCTGCGTGACCAAAACGAGCTCCTGGTTGCCGCGGGCTATGCCCCGGTCTTCCCCGAGCGCCCGCTTGGCGCGCCCGAGCTTGAGGCGGTCCGCCGGGCCGTCGAGTTGGTGCTGGCTGGCCACGAACCCGCCCCCGCCATCGCCTTTAACCGCCACTGGACCCTGGTCGCCGCCAATCGAGTGGTGGTTCCACTGCTCGCCGGCGTCGACCCCGCCCTGCTCCAGCCACCAGTGAACCTCATGCGCCTGGCCCTGCACCCCGCAGGTCTTGCCCCGCGCGTGATCAATTTCGGTGAGTGGCGAGCGCACCTCATCGCCCGCCTGCGTGAGCAAGTCGCCGTCAGCCGCATCCCCGCCCTCAGCGACCTGCTGTCCGAGGTCACGGCCTACCCGCTCCCCACCACGACGCGCGCGCAGCCCTATCCACCCCCCGGAGAACGCGCCCCCCTGGTCGTCTCGCTTCGTGTGCGCTCTCCGGTAGGACAGCTTGCCTTCTTCAGCACCACTACCGTCTTCGGCACACCGGTCGACATCACGCTGGATGAGCTTGCCATCGAAACCTTCTTCCCCGCCGATGCGGCGACCGCGCAGGCGCTCCAGGCGTTACTGTCGCGTCTCTGATCACCCAGCCGCCCGCTGCACCCATCGTCGGACCCCCGCAAACCGCGCCTACCTTCGCCTGGAGAACCTAAAATGTCCGGCTCCGCTCCAACACACGCGCCCCTCGGCGGCCTGGCGTGGGCGCGCCTCACCCACGGCAATCTCAGCCCAGGCGAGCGCCGTCGGCTCCTGACGCCGCTCCTCCAGACCACCGCACGCTACGCCGCCGGCCGGCTGCGCATGGCCTTGGGTCTGCACCGCCCGCCACGCGGAGGCCTTGACCTCGATACGCTCCGCTGGCCCGATAGCGCCATCGCCCGGGCTGCTGAGGAGGCGTGCTACCGCGAGCTCACGCCGCCCCTTATCAATCACTCCTACCGCACCTATGTCTTCGCCCTGGCCCTCGCCGCCCTCGACGGGGCGCGCGTGGACCAGGAGGCACTCTACGCGAGCGCGCTCCTGCACGACCTCGGGCTTGCCGAGCCAGTGCAGCAGCACTGCTTCGCGGCCCGCGGGGCAGAGCAGGCTGAGGCAATCGCACTGTCGGCGGGGGCCGACCCGGTGCAAGCGGTGCGACTGGCGGAGATCATTGTCGGTCACATCACACCGGGCTTCGGCGGGGATCTGGAGCCGATGAGCGCGCTGCTGGCCTCGGGCGCGCTCGTGGATATCATCGGGCTGCGGCTCTGGGACTGCGACCCACGCCTCGTGCGGCAGCTACTCCAGCGCTACCCACGCCTGGGCTTCAAGCGTGTGCTGCGCCAGCACTGGCGCCGCGAGGCGGCTGCTGTCCCTGCCGGCCGCGCGGCGCTGATCGAGCGCGTCGCCTGGTTCAGCCTCGTCGCCCAACTCGCTCCGTTTGACGAATAGGATCTTTGCAGCCTGGAGGAGGGAGTTTCGATGCGCCAGATCATCACAGTGTTGTTGATCATTGTCGGGGTCATTCACCTGCTTCCCGTGACGGGGATGCTCGGCCGCCAGCAGCTCGCCGAGCTCTATGGACTCGCCGTTGACGAGCCCAACCTGGAGATCTTGATGCGGCATCGCGCGGTGCTGTTTGGGCTGCTCGGCCTGTTCCTGATCGTGGCGGCATTCACCCCGGCGCTTCAGCCCCACGCGTACATCGCCGGCCTGCTTAGCGTCGTCTCATTCCTCTGGCTGGCATGGTCCGTCGGCGACAACAATCTCCAGCTTCGTCGCGTAGTCGTTGCCGACATCATCGCTCTGTTCTGCCTCATCATCGCCATTGCGATCTATCTCGTGGTTCACCGTAGGGCCAGCTAGGCACCCCCTCGCGCAGATGGCGTAACCGGCCGTTCATCAACCTTCTCACGGCTCGCTAACTGGCAGAGGTAACGCTAACCGTTACCAACGCGCGTTACTGGTACTCTGCAAAGATACGTTTAATACTTCAAATTGACAGAACGACGCAAAACACTTTACACTAAGGTGAGACCTATCGTGATGCCACGCGTATTTGTCGCATGCCGCACCGGAAAGCGCCAGGTGCAAGCTCGGGCATCTACTCTTGCTCGCACTCGTCCGCAAACACAATTGCCTCTAGGTGAAGGCCCTCGACCACAACCTGGAGATCGGGACGCAACACTGAGTAAATATTGGCGCCCACCTGCAGAGTCTGCGGTAAATCCGGGCGCTGATAGGCGGCCGCCAGAATCCAGGTAGGCGAGCCGGGAAGCTTCTTATAGAGGCGGAACAGGTTGCCGACGCGGCAGATACGAAGCTCTGCATCTCCCGATCCGTCGGCTACCGCCTCGTAACTAGTGGCGCCGTTCAGCGTGGTCTTGGTTTCGACCCCGATGCCGCTCGGCGTATTCCCGACCACGATGTGGACATAGTTCTCGCTTCCGCCCCGATCGGCGCCATCGGGATTGCGTGCGGTTAGACCACCGAGGCTAACGAGCGAGGTGACGGTCTGGCTCGGGTCACTCGCCTTGCGGGCCCGCACCGTGGCCGTTAGTTTGAAGTTGCCACTCGCCTCCTGGTAGACAAGGCCGCCCTGTCCGTTCCCGGCCCAGCGAGCCACGCTATGCAGCGTGAGTCGCATACTCGTGCCCTCGACGCTCACGTCGAACACCTCGGGTCGAAACACTGTCCAGGTCTGCCCAGCGTATACCAGCGGTCGCGCTGGCGTAGGCGCACCCTGCGGCGCCAAGAACCAGTACGCGACAGCCCCAACCACCGCGAAGAGCCCGAGGCTCATGATGCTAAACGCCCGTCTTCGCCCTGTCATCGTTCCCTCCGTAAGTGCTCTGTGCTATCGATTGCGCTGCGGGAAGGTTTCGCCGCGTCGTGGGCCGCGATCAGCCGGAGCAGCATTTCGCGGAGGTGTGCACGCTCGGCATCGCTCAGCGGGGCGAAGAAGGCATCGTCGGCAGCAGAGACCGCAGCGTTCGCCTGGGTGAGGCGATCACCGCCGAGGGATGTGAGGGTCACATCGTGCATGCGACGGTCGCCGGGGTTGCGGCGGCGCTCGACTAAGTTCCAGGCCTCAAGCTCGTCGATAATCGCGACCATGGTGGTGCGGTCGGTATCGAGGCGGGTTGACAGGGCAACCTGGGAAAGCGGCCCGTCAGCGAGCATTGTCAGAACGGCGTTATGCGGGGGGCGCAGCGCCAAGGCGGACAAGGCCTCTGCCACTTTATCTTGCACGCGTAGCGTGGCCTGACGCAGAAGGTAGCTGAGCCAGAGCGTCAGGGGTGCGGGCAACTCGGCAGGGGCTGCCCGGGGGGCGGGATGGGGTGGTTCCACAAAACATCCTCAACGAACAAGGCACGCCGAAGCGCTCAGGTTAATATACTATCAGTATAACTGATTATCGTCAATACTGACAGTTCTGGATTATGCACGTCTGGCTTGCGCAGGAGCCGGCGGGCAGTGCTTGTGCGGTCATTGCAATCTCCGTAGGTGCTTACGCGCTGAGCTGGGCTTGCGGCTGTGCCGTCGCCAGCTCCAGGGTGTCCCAGATCAGCTGTTGATTGCGGGGATCGCGGGCAGCCGCCGGCCACGAGCCGCGCCGTGTGTCGGGCTTGAAGAAGCCGCCGCTCAGGCCGGCGACGGCCGGTGAAGAGGCCAGGAAGATGCTGCAGCGGGCCGCCTTCACCACCGTCGCCTCGCCGCGCGGCACCAGACGCCCGAGCAAGGGCGCGACCCAGCGCAGCACGGCCGGCATCTGCTCGGGCGTCTGGGATTGCAGGAGGGCCGTGTCGGCCTGGCCCGGGTACGCGACGTTCACGCTGATCCCGCTCCCCTCAAGGCGGCGCGCGAACACCAGGCTCAGGGCAAGCATCATGCGCTTGGTGTGTGAGTAGACCGCGAAGCGCCCGAATGAGCGCTCAGCCTGCAGGTTCTGCGGGTCGATGCGCCCGAACGGGATGCCGCCGGCGAGGTTGATCACCCGCGCCGGGCCGGCGGCCGCCAGCTGCTCGTGCAACAGCTGCGTCAACAGATAGGGCGCCGCCACGTTGACGGCGAACGCGGACTCCAGACCGTCCTCAGTCAGGCGGCGCGCGTTGGGGGCGCATCCGGCATTGTTAATCAGCACGTCCAGGCGCCGATGGCGGGCGCTGAAGGCCCGCGCCAGCTGGCGCACCTGCCCCTGCGAGGCCATATCGGCGAGCAGCAGTTCGACCGCGTCGCTCCCGCTAGCCTGCTTGATCTCAGCGACCCCCTGCGCGCCGCGCTCCGGGTCGCGCCCGTTGACGACGACGAGAGCACCTAGGCGCGCCAGGCCGATCGCTGTCTGCTTGCCGATACCGCCGGTGCCGCCAGTGATCAGCACCAGCTTACCGTCCATATGCTGCTCGGTCATCAAGGTAGCCTTTCTATGCGAAGCGCCGCGCACGCAGGCTCAGCAGAGCGAACAGGAAGGTGAGCAGGCCCATCCCGCCCGCGACTGCCACCCCGATGGCGATGTCGGCCGGGCCGCCCCAGCCGGCGATCAGGATCGCGCGCATCGCCTCAAGGATGTAGGTGATCGGGTTAACTTGTGCGGCGAGTCGCAGCCAGCCGTCGAGCAGGCTCAGGGGCACAAACGCGGCGGTGAGCAGCGTGAGCGGGAAGAATAGGAACGAGGCGCTCTGCGTCGCCGCCGGGTCACCCGTGCGCAGCCCGATACCTACAGTGAAGCCCGCAAGCGCGTTGCCAACCAGCAGCGCCATGCCGATGATCGCGAGCAGACCCCAGGCTCCCGTCGCCGACTGGAGTCCCAGCAGCAGGCCGACCAGTACCACCAGCACGGCTTGCGTGCCCAGCACCAGGGCGCCAGCCGCCATCGCGCCCAGCACCAGGGCGCCGCGGCTCACCGGGGTCAGGCTCAGCTTGGCGAAGTAGCCGTTGGCGATGTCGCGCACGATCGCCTGGCCAGCGATGCCCGAGCTGCTCAGGGCCGAGTTGAGCACCGCGCCCGGCAGGAGGAACGCCAGATAGCTGGTGCCGCTCAGGCCGGGCAGGAAGCTCGCGGCGTTGCCGAGCGAGGCCTGGTAGATCAGCAGCGAGAAGACGCTCAGCACCAGCCCCGGGAGGTAGGAGCCCGGGCTGCGCAGCACGGTCAGCACGGCGCGCCGGGTCAGCACGCCGACCTGGAGGAGGAAGGGGAGCCGCGGTACGGTATTCGCGAGGGGTGCCGTTGACACTGTCTGCATAGAGGGCGTTCCTTTGTTATGCGAGCTGCGTGAGCGCGGGTGCTTCAGCGCCGACAAAGCGCTGGCCGGTGACCTCCAGAAACACGTCGTCGAGCGAGGGCTGGGTGAGCGTGAGCGACACGATCGGCAGGCCGGCGCTCTGCAGGCGGCCAACGACGCCGGGAACAGCGGTCGCGGCCTGGCTCTGGTAGAGGCGCAGCGTGGGACCATCGAGCTGGGCGGGCGTGCCGGAGACGAGGTGGAGCAGGGCGTAGCCTTTCTGGGCGGCGGCGGCGTCGCGAAACGTGATTGTGATCGACTCGGCGCCGAGCCGCGCCTTGAGCGCGGCAGGCGTGCCCTCGACCGCGATCCGTCCCTTGTTGATGATCGCGATCCGCCCGGCCAGTTCGTCGGCCTCCTCCAGGTACTGTGTGGTCAGAAAGACCGTCATGCCTAGCTGGGTGTTGAGCCGGCGCACCTCGGCCCAGATCGCGCGGCGACTGGCCGGGTCGAGCCCGGTGGTGGGCTCGTCGAGGAAGAGCACCGAGGGCTGATGCACCAGGGCCACCGCCAGGTCGAGGCGGCGGCGCATGCCGCCGCTGTAGGCGCCCACGCGCTGCGCCACGGTCGCGGGCTGGTCCAGCTCCACCAGGGCGAGGAGCTCGTCGGCACGGGCACGGGCCTGGCGAGGCGTCATACCGTAGAGCCGGGCCTGGAGGATGAGCAGCTCGCGCGAGGTCATCAGCGGGTCGAGGCCGACATCCTGGAGCGCCACCCCGGTGACCCGGCGCACCTCGGCGGGCTGGGTGCGGATATCGAACCCGGCGACGGACGCCTGCCCGCCGGAGGGGGCGAGCAGGGTGGTCAGCATCGCCACGACGGTGCTCTTCCCCGCGCCGTTTGGCCCCAGGAAACCGAAGATCGACCCTTGCTCGACCACGAACGAGACACCGTCCACGACGGTGCGGGCGCCAAAGCGCCGGACAAGCTTCTGGACAACGACCGCTGGCTGATTCACGCGAGTCCTTTCTTGTAAAACGAGCAAACATTCGTTAGGTCGAGCGGCGAAAATTTTTTGGTTATACAGGCGCTCAGGAGACGAAACGGACTAATGTTTGTTAGGTAGCGCGGGCAAAAAAATTAGCCTGCTTCGAGACCCTTGATCAACACTGCGACAACACTATCAAGCGACTGGCTGGCGCTGAGGGGAAAGCCGGGCACCGGCTTGGGCGCGTTACGAAACCCTTCGAGCATTGAGAGGAAGGCACCGGCAAGTACGCCAGGATAGGGGCTCGTGGTGCCAACCTCAGCCTGGGCCCTAGCGAAGATCTGCTCCAGCGGGGCGAACAGCCCTGTATACATCCCCTGGAAGATCTGCTGGGCGTGCTCGCTGCTTAAGGAATGCTGGTCGACCTGGGCGAAGCGGCCCATGTCCAGCGAGGGCTGGGCGAGCAGCCAATGCGCGGCACTGTACAGTTGGTCCTGCCACCGCTCCCCGGCTGTATCGATGGCTTCACGCAAACCGTGCTCATGCCGACGCAAATTCCGCGTCATCACGGCGACGAAGAGCTCCTCTTTGCCGTTGGGGGCGTGGTAATACAGCGACGAAACTTTCATCTTCAGCTGCGCGGCAATATCGCGCATGGTTACCGAGGCGTAGCCCCGCTGGCTGAAGAGCTGTTCTGCCACGTCGAGCACGCGCTCGCGGGCTGGTGAAAGATCTGATGTCATGATGCGCAATCGAACGAACAATTGTTAGGTAGTATACCTGTCTTTGGGAACCTGTCAAGTTATGTGGAGCGGGTACAGGGCTACCACCAGACCAGAGACTACAAGCAGACCTATGAGAAGCGCAAGATCTGGGTCGAGCCCTTGTTTGGCGAGGCGCAGGAGTGGCACGGCATGAAGCGATTCCGGCTGCGAGGCTTGGCAAAAGTCAACTGCGAGGGGGTTGTGACGGCGACAGGACAGAATCTGAAGCGCTTGCTAGCGGCGTGGAGCTGGGGCCGGCGGCCATTTCCATGTGGCGCAACAGGGGAACGCATCACTGCTTGTCCACAGCGGGCTGCAGAAGCGGGTATTCCACATTCAGATGGCGAATTATCTACAAGCAGTGTCTGCCGTTTTGGGCGTTCCTTTTTTCAACAGGCTGGCGTGCTACCGGTCGTTAGACGAGGGCGGTGTCAATAATTTCCCTATGCGGAACACACGGGCGGCCTGGCGCCGGCGTTGCGAGGACGGCAGTGTCTGGGCTATACTGCGGGTAGAGGTCGCCACGTTGGGAAAGGTAAGGGCTATGGCAGTCGATGCGCGGCAGGCCAACCTACGGATGAGTTGGGAAGAGGGTGATCAGCTTGTGCTGAGCCTCGACCCTCTTCAGGGGCATTGGACCGAAGAGCAGTACCTGCTGCTAAGCAACCAGACCAATCGCCTGCTGGAATACACCGATGGCTATATCGAGATCCTGCCGATGCCCACCGACAAGCATCAGGTCATCTCGCGCGTGCTTTTTTTCGCGCTCTTCGCGTTCGTCTAGCGCCTCGGTGGTACTGTCTTCTACGCGCCGCTTCGGGTGCAAGTGCGTGCGGGCAAGTTCCGCGAGCCAGATCTCCTTGTGCTGCTTGATGAGAACGACTCCCGTCGGCAGAACGCATTTTGGCTCGGTGCTGACCTTGTAGTGGAGATTGTGAGTCCTGATAACCCTGAGCGTGACACAGAAGAGAAACCGCTCGACTATGCCGCGACCGGCATTCCTGAGTACTGGATCGTCAATCCCCTGAAGAGCACGATTTCAGTGCTGGTGCTCGAGGCTGATGGCTACGTCGAGCATGGCATCTTTCATCGGGGCGAGCTCGCCATGTCGAAGCTCCTGGAGAGCTTCACCATCAGCGTGGACGAGGTGCTTGACGCCAAGTAGCGGCGGAAAACGTTTTACAGCCCCGAACAAACCACGGGCGGCGCGTCCTCATCCGTTGCAACGGATGAGAACGCGCTTTTTGTCTTCAGGATGAGCAGAAAGCCACTCTTCCTCGAGTTGACGACCGAGAGCGCGCATTACCGGGGACTGCCTGACGTCTGGTTGTAGCTGAGCTGCCGCCGCTGTTGCCGTAACTGTGCTCGACATCGCTGGACGGTGACCACTACTGCAGGTGTCCTCCCGGTCGTCGGTCGTTGCTTCGAAACGAGGCCCTCTGTTTCAGCCCCTGGACGGAAGACCAATAACTGTAAATAATGTTTGTCGGCAGGCCCGAGTACTCGTCCCCGTTCGTGCTCATCGGCTGGCCGTAGCCCCTGCGCCCGTGACGGAGAGGTGCATCGCCTACACAGACGTCGCTGATTTCGCTTGTGCCAGGTGAGCAACACCCAGTATCTGCGACACGTATCATTCACGACTGCCTGTCGCATTCCAGCCCTTATCCCTCGAGGCCGAGGGCGTACCCGAGGCCCCCGCCGATCATCTGCACCGACCAGATAGCCATCTGGGCCGGGGTGGGGTGCGGCGTCTGCTCGAGCCACCACACCACCGCGCCGACGGTCGCGCTTGCCACCGCCCGCGCCATCAGCGCAACCGGCATGCGCGCCGTCGAGCGCTCGACCAGCTCAGCGAGCTGCTGTCGCGTGCTGCGCTCCAGATACTGCTGGAGCAGGTCGGCGAACCCCGGCATCCCATTCCGTCCAAGCATGGTTTGGTAGAAGCGCCGGTTTCGCTCAATGTGCTCCAGGAAGCGCAGGGCCTCCGGCAGCGGCTCGCTCTGGTCGCGCTGCGCCGGCCGCAGTGGGAGTGCATCCTCGGTGAGCTGCAGCTCCTCCAGCAGCACGGCGATGTGCTGGCGCACCAGGTCGTACTTGTCCTCGTAGTGGTGGTAGAAGGTCCCGCGGTTGACCATCGCCCGCTCGGTGATCGCGCGCACGCTCACCGCCGTGAACCCCTGCTCCAGGGTCAGGCTGATCAGCGCCTCCATCAGCAGCTTGCGCGTCCGCCGCACCCGTAGGTCCTCCTGTGGCTCCGGATTCGACATCTTCCCTCTCCGTGTTGCATGTCCGACAGTCGCACCCCGATTGTTGATTGACCGCCCCCTGCGCGCGCCCTATAGTCCTCTGGTGACAGCTGCTATTTTACGCGACGGATGTTGAATATCAAGACATGTGTACACACTGTCGAAAGGAGGCCTTAGCAATGCACGACACCCCCGAGCCGGCTCCCCCAACGGACGGGTCGGCGAGTATCCGCGGCCCAGGCCCGAGCCCGCTCACCCTGCACGTGAACGGCAGGACTCACACACTCGCCCTGGAGCCCCGCACAAGCCTGCTCGACGCGCTGCGCGAGCACCTCGGGCTGACCGGCACCAAGAAGGGCTGCAACCAGGGCGCCTGCGGCGCCTGCACCGTCCACCTCGACGGGCGACGGGTCAACGCCTGTCTCATCCTGGCGGTTATGGCCGAGGGTCGCATGGTCACCACCATCGAGGGGCTGGCGGAGGGCGAGCAGCTCCACCCCCTGCAGCAGGCGTTTATCGGCTGCGACGGCCTGCAGTGCGGCTTCTGCACCCCCGGACAGATCATGTCGGCCGCGGCGCTGCTGCGCGAGGGCCACGCCGGCAGCGATGAGCAGATCCGCGCCTGGATGAGCGGGAACCTCTGCCGCTGTGGGGCCTACCCGAACATCGTCAGTGCTATTAGCGCCGCCAGGGAGGCTCGCGATGCAGCCGTATAGCTACGCCCGCCCGAGCAGCCTGGACGAGGCGATCGCCCTGGTCGCGGCCACGCCGGGTGCAGCCTTCCTCGCCGGCGGCACCTCGCTCGTCGATATGCTGCGCATCGGCAGCGCGCAGGCGAGCCTGCTCGTCGACATCACCGCGCTGCCGCTCGCCGCCATCGCGCCGCTCGGCGAGGGTGTGCGGCTCGGGGCCCTGGCGCCGATGAGCGCTGTCGCCGAGCACCCGCTCGTCACCGCCCGGCTACCGCTCCTGAGCGAGGCGCTGCTCGCCGGAGCCTCGCCGCAGCTGCGCAACCAGGCGACCATCGGCGGCAACCTGCTCCAGCGCACCCGCTGCGCCTACTTCCGCGACCCGGCCTTCGCCTGCAACCGCCGCGCGCCGGGCTCCGGATGCGCGGCCCTGGCCGGCGAGCATCGCACCCACGCCATCGTCGGCGGCAGCGACCAGTGCATCGCCACCCACCCCTCCGACCTCGCCGTCGCGCTGCTGGCCCTCGACGCCGTCGTGCAGACCCAGGGGCCGCGCGGGGCGCGGGTCATCCCGCTCGCCGCGCTCCACCTGCCGCCGGGCAAGACCCCCGAGCGCGAGCACGCGCTGGAGCCGGGCGAGCTGATCGTCGCCGTCGACATCCCCGCGCCATTCGGCCAGGCCCACGCCCACTACCTGAAGCTGCGCGACCGCGCGTCCTACGCCTTCGCCCTGGTCTCGGTCGCCGTGGTTCTCGACCTCGACCCGCAGCGCCAGACCGTCCGCGCGGCCCGCATCGCGCTCGGGGGCGTCGGCACCGTCCCCTACCGGGCGGCCGCGGCCGAGGCCCGGCTCGCCGGCCAGCCCTGGTCGGCGGCCACCCGCCAGGCGGCGGCGGATGCCGCGCTCGTCGAGGCGCTGCCGCGGCGCGACAACGGATTCAAGCTGCCGCTCGCCCGCCGCGCCATCGTGCGGGCCCTGGAGATCGCTGGAGCCCGCATATGAGCATCACCCCCTCGCCCAGCCCGGTCGGCGCGCCGGTCGACCGCGTCGACGGCCGCCTGAAGGTGACCGGCGCCGCCCGCTACACCGCCGACGTGCCCGTGCCCGGCCTTGTCCACGCCGTCTTCGCGACCAGCACCATCGCCGCCGGGCGGATCGCCAGCATCGACGCGGGCGCGGCAGTGGCGCTGCCCGGCGTGCTGGCCGTGCTCACCCACGAGAGCCTGCCGCGCCTGGTTAACCAGCCGGTGTTTGGCCCGATCTCGGCGCCGGCGATGAGCTTCGCGCCGCTCCAGGGGCCGGAGATCTGCTACAGCGGCCAGCCGATCGCGATCGTCGTCGCCGAGACGCTGGAGCAGGCGGCGGCCGCTGCGGCGCTGCTGGTGGTGCACTACGAGCAGCGCCCCGCGGTCGGCACCCTGGCCCAGGCCCGCGGCCAGGCCTACCCGGTCGAGTCGATCTTCGGCGGGATGTTCCCCGGCACGGTGCGGCGCGGCGACGCCGCGGGCGCCTTCGCCGCGGCCGCCGCCCAGGTGGACGCAACCTACACCTTGCCCACCCTCCACCACCACCCGATCGAGCCCTTCGCCACCACCGCCGTGTGGGAGGGCGACACCCTCACCCTCTACGACACGACCCAGGGCGTGGTCGGCACTCAGGTGGTCGCCGCCGATCTGCTCGGCCTGGAGAGCGAGCAGGTGCGGGTGGTGGCCGAGTTCATCGGCGGGGGCTTCGGCTGCAAGGGCCTGCCCTGGCCGCAGACCGCGCTCACGGCCCTGGCGGCGCGGGCGGTGGGCCGCCCGGTGAAGCTGGTGCTGACCCGCGCCCAGATGGCGACGATGGTCGGCCTGCGCGAGGAGCGCGAGCAGCGCGTCCGGCTGGGCGCGACCGCGGAGGGGCAGCTGACCGCGCTCCTGCACGACAACCTGTCGCTCACCTCGCACTTCGACGAGTTCAGCGAGCCGACCGCCAACGTGACCCAGATCATGTACGCCTGCCCGACCTACGCCAGCAGCTACCGGCTGGCCCGGGCGAACATCACCGGCCCGACGGCGCTGCGCGGCCCCGGCGAGAACAGCGGGCTCTTCGCCCTAGAGAGCGCCATGGACGAGCTCGCGGAGCAGCTCGGCCTCGACCCGCTAAGCCTGCGCCTGCGCAACTACGCGGCGACGGAGCCGGGCAGCGGGCGGCCCTGGTCGAGCAACAGCCTGCGCGCGTGCTACGCCCGCGGCGCGGAGCTGTTCGGCTGGGAGCGGCGCACAGCTGCGCCTCGCTCGATGCGCGAGGGGCGGCTGCTGGTGGGCTACGGTATGGCCAGCGCCACCTACCCGGTCAACAACTTCTCGTCGGTCGCCGAGGTCGCCCTGTCGCCGGCGGGCGAGGCCGTGGTGCGCTGCGCGACCCAGGATATCGGCACGGGCACGCGGACGGTGATGGCCCAGGTGGCCGCGGACGCGCTGGGCCTGCCGGTGGGCCGGGTGCGGGTGGAGCTTGGCGATACTACGCTGCCGCCGGGGATGGGCTCGGGCGGCTCGGCCGTCACCGCAGCGGTGGGGAGCGCGGTGCAGCGCGCCTGCGAAGCCCTGCTGCAGACGCTGGCGCATCAGGCGGCCGCCGACCCGCGCTCGGCGCTCTATGGGGCCGACCCGCTCGCGATCGTGAGCCGCGGCGGGCTGCTGGTGGACACGGCACACCCGCAGCGCAGCGAGCTCTGCCTGGTGGTCGCGGCGCGACAGCCGCAGCCGGTGACGGCGCTTGGCATCTGGCAGCCGGACGAGGCGGCGCGGCGGGCCTACGCGATGCACGCCTTCGGGGCCCACTTCGCCGAGGTGCACATCGACCCCGAGCTGGGGACGGTGCGCGTCGCGCGCTGGGTCGGGGTCTTCGCCGGCGGCCGGATCATCAACCGCAAGACCGCCCACAGCCAGCTGGTCGGCGGCATCGTGGGCGGGATCGGGCAGGCCCTCCATGAGCAGACGGTGATGGATGCGAGCTACGCGCGCTACACCAACCCCGACCTCGCCGAGTACCTCATCCCGACGCACGCCGACATCCCGCCGATCACCGTCGAGCTGCTGCCCGAGGAGGACCCTCACGTCAACCTGCTCGGTGTGAAAGGCATCGGCGAGCTCGGGATCGTCGGGGCCTCGGCTGCGGTGGTGAACGCGGTCGCTCACGCGACGGGAGTGCGCATCCGCGCGCTGCCACTTCGCATCGAGCAGCTGCTCGAGGGTGTCGGGTGAGGCAACAGGGTGGGACGGTGATTTGAAAGCAACGCACTGAGCACAGGAGTGATGTATGGAGCCGCAGCATAGCGAGCCGCTGGGCCTGGAGTTCGTACTTAACCGCATCCGTGAGCGGCTGACGCCCGCAGCACGCGACGAGGCGGATGTGGTCTTCGGGATAGACCTGAGCGGGACAGGCGGAGGCACGTATACCATCGACGCGCGCAAGGGGCAGGGGCAGGGACTGCTAGTAGGCACTCCGCAGGAGCACGGGTTGGAGCCCCACATGCGGGCGCGGATGTCAGGCGAGACTTTCGTGAAACTCGCCCTGGGCGAGCTGAACCCCCAGCTGGCCTTAATGACCGGCAAGCTGAAGGTGCAGGGCGACCTCTTTCGCGCCCTCCAGCTCGAGCAGTTCCTCCGCTAGCGCTTCGTACGGGTCAGGGCAGGTGGTCAGCCCCGGCCCGCTGCTACCAATCAATAATGCGCGTTGGAACAGGCTAGAAGCCTCGGTGGTCGGCGGACAACGGAGGCGCGTGGCTGAAGCTTTGTGCTGCGGCGTGGCGCCCCCGTCGAGACAGAAACCTTAGCGGTGATGGGTGCGGATTCGCCCGCGCCGCAGATCGTACGGCGACAGCTCGACGACGCCGCGGTCGCCCTTGATCATGGGGATGTTGCGGACCTGCATCTTGCCCGAGATGTCGGCCAGCAGGTCGTGGCCCTGGTTGAGGCGGACGAGGGACCTGACGTTCGGTAGCAGATCGACCACCGCGTCCCTACGATACATACCAGCCCGCGCATCGAAACGAGCGCTACCCCTTCAAAAAGGCCCGAACGACCTCATTGAAGCGCTCGGGGGCCTCTAAGAACATAAAGTGTGCCCCGCCCTCGTCGAAGATCTCGAGCTGGGAACCCTGGATCTGCTCGTGGATCCAGACCTGGGACTGCGGGTTGACGTGGCTATGCTTGCCACCGATCACCAGCGTAGGCAGGGTGATCCGCGGGATCACATCGCGCCAGTCGAGCGAGCCGTGGTTGAGCACCAGCCGCGCCGCGTACTCCGCCGGCAGCTTGAGGTTCTCGGCGATCACCCAAGCCTTCAGGTCCTCGGGCATGCCTTTGGTGACCATGCCTCCCACGAAGCCGCTGACTGTGGCGACGGTGTCGCTGCGCAGCGCGTTGTAGAGCCCGACCAGGCCGGTGGCATCCACGATGGCGCCCGTGTTCGCGATATCCTGCGGCGTCTGGTCAGGGGTGTGCATGACCCATGACGGCTCGTCGACTAGGACGAGCCGCTTCAGGCGCTCGGTGCCGAAGAGGTCGAGGTAGCTCCAGATGACCGAGCAGCCCATCGACCAGCCGAGCAGGTTGACGTTGGAGAGGTCGAGCTCGGCCAGGGCGTCGTACACGTCTTTGGCCAGGCGCGAGATGCGGTAGCCATGCCCAGGCTTCTCCGACTCGCCGTGGCCGCGCAGGTCGATGGCGATCACCCGGTAGCTGTCGCTCAGCCCGGCGAGCTGGTGCTTGAACATCGCCGCGCTCTGCGACCAGCCGTGGATGAGCACGAGGGGCTCGCCCTGACCCTGCTCCTGATACTGCAGCTTGTACCCGTCGTTGGTTGTCACATGGGGCATGGTCGTCCTCCTTGACACTGTGTCGTCGCTTGTCAGTCCATTGTCAGCCCGCCATCGACATCCAGGATCTCGCCGGTCACAAAGGCGGCCTCGTCCGAGCTCAGGTAGACGACGGCCGCCGCGATCTCGTCCGGGTGCGCGAAGCGCCCGAGCGGAACGAGTCCAAGCGCTCGCTCCTTGAGCGCCACAGCCATCCCGTCGGTCATTGCGCTACGGACCGGCCCGGGGCAGATCGCGTTCACAGTGACCCCCGCTGGCGCGAGCTCGCGAGCGAGGGCTTTGGTGAGCCCGATCAGCCCCGCCTTCGAGGCGCTGTAGGCGACGCTGCCCAGCAGGCCGCCGCCACGCTTCCCCGCCACCGACGCGATATTGATGATCCGCCCGTAGCCCCGCCCGCTCATCGCCCCCGCGACGGCGCGGCACGTGCCGTACGCACCGCGCAGGTTCACCGCCATAACCCGGTCCCACTCTCCCGCGTCCAGGTCGTGGAAGGGGACGGTGCTGAGCACGGCCGCGTTGTTGACCAGGATGTCCACCTGCCCCCAGCCGGCGATCAGGCGGCCGATGAGCGCCTCGGTCGCGGGCAGATCCGCGACGTCGACGCTGAACCCGGTGCAGCCGGGGCCAAGCTCGGTGGCGGCTGACTCGGCCAGGGCGCCGTCGCGGTCGAGCACCGCCACCTGCGCCCCCCGGCGGGCCAGGGCACTCGCAATCGCGCGGCCGATCCCCTGGCCTCCGCCCGTGACGATCGCCCGCCGCTTATGCAGCTCGAACATCGCTCCTCCTCCCCGGCGGTAGCAGCAGGCCCAGAGGCCGCTCGAGCAACGCGATCAGCGTGGTGAGAAAGCGCGCCGCGCCTCGCGGGTCGCCTCGGCATAGGTCAGGTCACGCATGATGCCCTCTGAGTACACAGTGGCGCATAACGACCGAGCTCAGTCGGTAAAAGCGTAGTCGAGGGCCGTCGCCGGCTCGGGCAGGGGGCTGGATTGGGCGAAGGCCACGGCGTCGGCGAGCTCGGCCTCAACCTCAAGCTGCGTGCGGGCGATGGCCTCGGCGGCGGCTGGGTCGGCCTGGAGCAGACGCGCCCTCACGGGCAAGCTCGTCACCGGGGGTGTGGGGGACAGGGTGCCATCGTCGGCCATACGCCACGCTTTCTTCGCTGAGGCGCGTCGTGTCCGTTGCCTGTGGAGCCGGGCAATGAAGAGCAGAATCTTGAGATCTCCTGGGATATCTGTCAGTATAGAGCGTAAGGCGAGTATGTCTAGCACCTTTTCCGCGATGCTGTGATACCCTGAAGGTATAGGGCCCAGACAGAGGAGGGAGCGGTGATGGAGCTCCAGAAGCTGTATTACTTTGTGGCCGCGGCGCAGAGCGGGAGCTTCCGCAAGGCTGCGGCGAACTGCGCCGTAGCGCAACCCGTGCTCAGCCGCCAGATCGCAGCCCTGGAGGCGGAGCTCGGCGTGCTGCTCTTTGAGCGAGGCAGAAGCGGCGTTCGGCTCACGGTCGCTGGGGAGGCTTTTGCCGGCTACGCCACCAACGCGCTGGACCACATCCAGCAGGGGCGCCAGATGCTGATGGAGCTCGACAGCGGAACCCGGGGTGAGGTCACGGTCGGCTGTATCGAGCCCCTTATGACGCCGTTCCTGAGCCGGGTTGTCGTGCCGTTTCAGCATAGGTACCCTCTGGTCCGCCTGCAGCTCTGTACGGGTGGCGCCGATGATATGCTTGCCCGCGTCCAAGAGCGCAGCCTCGACTTCGGGCTGTTCGGCCTGCCGCTGGACCGGGTTCAGCTTATGGAACAACTCCGGCTCCACGAGCTCTTCCGCGACCGGGTGCAGCTGATCGTCCCGGCTGTGCACCCGCTCGCGACCCAGGAGCGCGAACTGCTGGTCGAGCACCTTGTTGCGATGCCGTGTGTCATGTTGCGCCAGGGCTTCCGCGTGCGCCACGTGGTGGAGCAGGCCTTCGCACGGGTGGGGCACGCGCTCAAACCTGCCGTTGAGGTCGACACACTTGGAAGTCTGCTCACCTGCGTGAGCCAGGGGCTGGGGGTGACGTTTCTCCCGCCCAAGCTCCTGGACACGTCGACGCACCCCTACGAGTTGGCCGCGTGTCCAGTTCAAGATCTCCCCGACGTCTTCGCCTTCGGTGTGGTCTACCGGCGCCACCAGCAGATCTCGCCGCCCGCGACCGCGCTCATTCGCGCCGTGCTCAACGCGTCGCTCTGGAGTGACAGAGCTGGCACGGGCTAGAACAACGCCTGATTGTCCTCGCCCGTATCCGATTGCTACTGACCAAGACCGCGCATTCTTGATACTGGATAAAATGCTCATAAAAGTTGACACTGCTGAGCAAAAAAGGAAGGCGCTATCGGGGGCATAGGCCAGCGTGTATGCCCTGTAGGGCAAGGTGCGCAAGAGCGCGCCATCTGGATACGACCAGACGCGAGTCTCGGCGCCCCCGGTTGCGAATGAGCGCCCATCGGGAGCGATGGCCAGCGCCCCAACCGATCCAACCTCGAGGGTACGGAACA
>CAZKTU010000096.1:9489-22231 GCA_964555675.1 uncultured Oscillochloris sp. | reverse complement strand
CTCATGCACGGCTGGTGTTGGTTGTGCTGCGCGCATCATCGCTACCGCTCGTCCGTTGCGTATCCGCGGTCGGGTGCGGGCCGGCCCACGCCCGACCACGCGCGGGGTCAGCCCAGCTCTTCGCGGTAGATGCGGCCGCCCTGGCTCTTCACCGCCGCGTCGACCGGCTCGGTCGAGCCCTCCTCGACCTCGGCGATCAGCGCCGAGTTGCCCGGCTTGAGGTTGTAGCTTACCTCCTCGATGAAGCTCGCGCTCAGCCCGAAGTCGACGAGGTCGGCCGTCGCGCCGACGGTCGCGCCCGTCGTGGCGCCGACGGCAGCGCCGACGGCCGCCGCGGCCGTGGCAGCGCCGGCCGCCACGCCCACCGGGCCGAGCAGCGCACCCATCAGGCCGCCGATGATGCCGCCGCCGAGGAGACCCCACGCCCGGCCGACGTTTCTGGTGTCGGGGATGGAGAGGTTGCCCCTATCATCCTTGGTCACGATCGCGGCGCGCCTGAGGGTGATGGTGCCGGCGTCACTGAGGGTCTGCAGGGCCCTGGCCGCGTCGTATGCCTGGTTCTGGATGTCGAACGCGCCGACGATGACTCGATCCGCCATGGGTTCTACCTCCGTGAGTCTGGGCAAGGCGAGCGGCGCCCGGGCGACTCACCTTGCCCTCGGTGTGCTACCGCCACAATCGGAACGCGGGGCCCTACGCCTTGCCGACGGCAGCCTCCTCGCCGTCGGTCGTCACCCGGCTGGCGGCGACGGCGCCGCCCGATGCGGTGATGGTGTCGTACACCACGCTGCGACCGGCGGCGAGCTGGGCCGCCACATCGGCGGTGATCGCGCTGGTGACGATGTCGCCGCCGGCCTGGGCCAGCGCCGCGCGGATCTCGTCGACCCAGCTGTGCTCGACCAGGGCGACGAAGGCCGAGGTTCCCGGGGTGAGGGCATCGCCGAGCTGCTTGAGCCGCTCGTTGGGGATGCCGCTGTCGATCAGGCGCGCCGAGAGGCCGCCGATCGTCGCGCCGGCCCCGGCGCCGAGGGCCGCCCCGAGCGGGCCGCCGAAGAGCCCGGCCACTGCGCCGACGGCGGCGCCACTGCCGGCGCCCATGCCGGCGCCAACGTCGCCGCGCTCCTTGATGTGCAGCTTGCCCCTGGCGTCGCGGCGCACGGTGGCTGCGGCGCGGATCTTCACCAGATGCTCCTTCCTGGCGGCCTTCAGCGTGGTCATGGCCTCGTCGGCGCCCTGCTCGGTCCGGTATGCGGAGACGATCAGCTCCATCGGGGCGGTGTCACTCATCGCGGGGCTCCTTTCCTGCTCGTTATTCGGGAGACGCCGCCAAGCATACGCATGCCGCACACACAAACGTCACAAACGTCGCTCAGGGTGCCGCCGCGTTGTGACGATCATGTGCGCGCTTGGAGATAACGTGGTGCGCCTACGCCGCAACAATGGCGGCGAGCACAGCCCTGAGAACCGTGTCGAAAGGCAGAGAAATGTCGCACGAGCAGCTTCCCCACACCGCCGCACTCGGCGAGGAGGCCACAGAGGCGCCCGCCGACCTGCGGGCGCGCGAGGTCGAGGCGCAGCTGACCGACGAGGAGCGCCTCTCGCTGATCGTCAGCGTGATGGGCGCCAACACCGTCAACCCTACCCGCGACGAGCGCATCCCGGCCAACGCGCCGATGAGTGCGGGCTACACCCCAGGCGTGCCGCGCCTGGACGTGCCGGCACTCCTGATGAGCGACGCCAGCCTGGGCGTCACCAACCCCGGCTACCGCCCCGGCGATACGGCCACCGCGCTTCCGGCGGGACTGGCCCTGGGTGCGAGCTTCAACCCTGACCTGGCCCGCCGCGCGGGCGAGCTGCTCGGCCGCGAGGCCCGCAGCCGGGGCTTCAACGTGCAGCTGGCGGGCGGCATCAACCTCGCCCGCGACCCGCGCAACGGGCGCAACTTCGAGTACCTCTCCGAGGACCCGCTGCTCAGCGCCACGCTTGCGGCCGCGTCGATCGCCGGGATCCAGTCAGAGGGCGTGATCTCGACGATCAAGCACTACTCGCTCAACTGCAACGAGACCAACCGCCACTGGCTCAACGCGATCATCGACCCAGCAGCCCACCGCGAGTCCGACCTGCTGGCCTTCCAGATCGCGATCGAGCGGGCTCAGCCGGGCGCCGTCATGACCGGCTACAACATGGTCAACGGCGACTACGCCGGCGGCAACGCCCACCTGATCCGCGACGTGCTCAAGGGCGCCTGGGGCTACCCCGGCTGGGTGATGTCCGACTGGGGCGCGACCCTGCGCTGGGAGTTCGCCCTCGCGGGGCTGGACCAGGAGTCCGGCGTGCAGATGGACGCGGTGATGTGGAAGGTGAAGCCGTTCGAGGCGCCGCTCCGCGCGGCCCTCGTCGAGGGCCGCCTCCCCAGGGAGCGGCTGTCCAATATGGTGCGCCGCATCCTGCGCTCGATCTACGCCCTTGGGCTGGACGAGCCGCGGCCTACGCCGACGATCGACATGGCCGCGCATAACGCCATCGCGCTCGAGACCGCCCGCCAGGGTATCGTGCTGCTCAAGAACGATGGCGTACTGCCCCTGGTACCGGACGCACCGGCCCGCGTCGCCGTGATCGGCGGCTACGCGCAGCTTGGCGTGCCGGCCGGCACGGGCTCCAGCGCGGTGACGCCCCCTGGCGGTTTCGCGTCCGTGATCAAGATCGGCGGCCCCGGGATCATGGGGCCGTCGCGCAACCTGTACCTGCACCCGTCGTCGCCGTACGAGGCGCTCCGGCGGGCGCTACCAGGCGCCCATGTGGAGTTCGACCCCGGCATGTTCGCGGCCGAGGCCGCGGCGCTGGCGCGACGCTCCGACGTCGTGATCTTCTTCGCGATTCGTATGGAGGGCGAGAGCTTTGACCTGCCCGACCTCTCGCTCCCGTGGGGGCAGGATGCCGTCATCGATGCCGTCGCGGCAGCGAACCCGAACACGGTCGTCGTGCTCGAGACCGGCAATCCCGTCGCGATGCCGTGGCACGACAAGGTGCGGGCCATCGTCCAGGCGTGGTACCCGGGCCAGGCCGGGGGCCAGGCGATCGCCGAGGTGCTCACCGGTGCGGTCAATCCCTCAGGCCGGTTGCCGATTACGTTCCCGGCCGACCTGGCCCAGACGCCGCGGCCGCAGCTGCCCGGCCTGGGCACGCCCTGGGGCACGCCGACCACCATCAGCTACGACGAGGGCGCCGAGGTCGGCTTCCGCTGGTTCGCGAAGACCGGCGCCACACCTCGCTACCCATTCGGCCACGGGCTGAGCTACACCAGCTTCGCCTACCACGACCTCGCGGTGCTGGGAGGCGAGACGGCCACGGCGAGCTTCACCGTGACGAACAACGGCCCGCGTGCCGGGGCGGACATCCCGCAGCTCTACCTGACCGAGGCGCCTGGCGAGCGGCGCATGCGCCTGCTCGGCTTCGAGCGGGTCGAGCTGGCCCCCGGCGAGTCGCGGCGGGTGACCCTAACCGCCGACCCGCGCCTACTGGCGCGCTTCGACGGTGCGCGGGGCCAGTGGCGTATCGACGAAGGGCCGCATACGCTGGCACTTGGCCATTCTGCCGGCAACCTCACCCATAAGGTGACGGCCGCGCTGGTGGGGAGGCTGTTCGGGCGGTAGGCGGGCTATGTGCCGCACCCCGTCTTCGGCGTGTCAGAGATCTGACATTGTACGGAGCGTGTAATGCCACCAGTCGTGCCGGATTTGCCAAGCAGCTTCACCCTCGACGACCTTGCGCTGCTGCTCGGGGTCGCCCTGATCGCCGGCGTCGCGTACCTCGTCGTCCGTGTCCTGGAGGCGCTGCTGAATGCTCTACAACGCTGTGTCGCGCCTCGTTCTCAAGGGACGAGGGCTGCTCCACGAAGGTGACTGGCTGGAGATCCCGGCGCTGCAGATCAACGCTGAGCTATCGCGCCTGTGAGCGTGCGGGCGGTCGCCACGTGGTGTACCATGCCCGCGTGCTCCCGCGTGCGAGGAAACAGCGATGACGGACGTGCTCCGACTACGCCTGCTGGGATTCCCCGAGCTCCGCCTGGGCGACGCGCCGCTGCGGTTCCGCCGGCGCAAGACGCTCGCGCTCCTCGTCTACCTCGTCCTCACCGGGCGGCCGGCCGCCCGGGAGACCCTCGCCACGCTGCTCTCTGATCCCGACGAGACCAGCGAGCAGCTGGCGCTCCAGAGCCTGCGGGCATCGGTCGCCGAGCTGCGCGATCAGCTCGCCGGCCACTTCATCCTGTCGCGGCAGGCCGTCGCCTTCGACAGCGCTGCGCCCCACCACGCCGATGTCCATGAGTTCCAGCGGCTGTTCGCGTCCGCGGACGCCGGGATGCCGGGGACGATGGCCCGGGCCGCAGAGCTGTACGCCGGCGATCTGCTGGCGGGCTTCACCCTGCGTGGCGCCCCCGGCTACGAGATCTGGCTCACCGCCGAGCGCCAGCGCCTGCGCGATCTTGCAGCGCAGGCGTGGCAGCAGCAGCTCGAGGCCTCCGCGGCGATGGGCGATCTCGCCATGGGGCTCGCCGCGGCAGAGCGCCTGCTCGCCATCAGCCCAACGGCCGAGCGAACCTACCGCAGCATGATGGCGCTCCTGGCAACCGGGGGTGAGCATGATCGGGCACTCCAGCTCTACGAGCGCTGCCGGTCGACCCTCGCCGAGCGCCTGGGCGTCGCGCCATCGCCTGAGACCACCGCACTGTACGAGCGCATCTTCCGAGCGGGTGTGCCCCCCGCAGCGGCAGCCCACGTCCGCCATGGCGTCGTGGCCCCCCACGATGCCGGGCTGCTCCTGCTGGTCGAGCGGCTGGCCGCCCCGGAGTGCCGGCTGGTCACGCTGCTTGCCGCCACAACAGACGCGGCGACGGCACTGGCGATGCGTGCCGTCACCTGCTTCCTCACGGGTGGCCAGACGTCGCAGCCCTTCCCGGACGGGGTCTACGTCACCACGGCGGCGCCCGGTCCCCAGCCCCCAGCCCGCTCGGCCGGCAGCCTCGCCGAGCTGATCCGGCAGGCATTCGCCCGTGGCGCCAATGACGCGCTCGTGGGCGACGACGTACTTCTGGGGCGGCTGGCAGCCACCAGCATGCTCCTCGTTCTCGATGGGCTCACGCCGACCGACGACGAGGTCGCCCTGGTGGCGGCGATCCTCCGCCGGGCGCCGAGAGTCACCCTGCTGGTCTCTGCCCGGGAGCGGCTTCAATTACAGGAGGAGTGGGTACTGGACGTCGAGGAAGGTGCCGAGCAGCGGCGGGATGGCCAGGGCGCCACGGTCGGCCCGCGCGAGCAGGCCGACGGAGGCCAGCGTGAGAGCCAGGTCATCGCCTAGATGTGGGGCGTGCATAAGCGTCCGGCTCTGCTCCACATGCCGGCGCACCGCGAGTTGCTCGGATGCGGCAAGTAGGTCCCAGCTGTAGGTGAGGCTCGCCCGCAGGCTCTGATGACGGGGCGGCAGGTTCCGCAGGCCAGCCGTCAGCTCGAGCGGTCGCTCGGCCAGACGCTTCGCTATTGCCGCGCACGGCATCGCCCGCACGAGCTGGGCGGCCTGCACGAGCGCGAGGGGAAGTCCGTCGGCCGCGGCGCAGATGTGGACGATCGCCTCCCGCTCAGCGGCGCCTGGGGCGAAGGTGAGCCGGGCCTGCCGGGCTGCCTGAAGGAAGAGCTGGCTTGCCCCGGCGCACTCCAGGTCCTCCGGGCCTGCCGGGAGTTCCAGCGGGCCCAGCTCCAGCGTATGCTGGGAGCCGGACACCCCTCCGCGTGATGTGAGCAGCACAGTGACGCTGGGGGCGCCGGCGCAGAGCCGCTCGAGCGCCAGCCTCGCCCCGGCAAGGTGCTCGACGTTGTCGAGGATGAGCAGCATGGCCTGCTCGCGGAGCGCGGCAACCACCTGGGGCGGGCTCGCAGGCACGGGCAGCCCCAGGGCCGCGCCGACAGCCTCGCAGATCCGATCCGCCGATGGTCCTTCCGGCCCGTGACGGTCTGGGGGGAGCGCGTCGAGGGCGACGAGGCGGACGCCGTCGGGGAAGCGCAGCCAGCCGGGGCCGGGCGTCTCCTGGATGTAACGTGCCGCCACCCGCAGGGCGAGGCGAGTCTTCCCTACTCCCCCAGGGCCGGTGACCGTCACTGCACGGCAGCCCCGGGAATCCAGCCAGCGCGCGATGGTCGCCTGCTCACTGACGCGCCCCACCAGGGGCGCCGGCTCGGGCGGCAGGTTGTGCGGCGCCGGGGCCTCGGCGACGACGCGCCGGTAGACGGCCTCCGTCTCAGGGGCAGGCCCCGCCGCCAGCTCAGATTCGAGGATCACACGGCAGGCGTCGTACTGCGCGAGGGCCTCGCCGCGCCTGCCCTGCTGGAGCAGCAGCAGCATCACGGCTCTGTGGGCGCCCTCGTGCCAGGGCTCAGCGGTGAGCAGACGCCGGGCGTAGGCGAGGGCCTCGTCGATCCGCCCGTCCTGCCAGCAAGCGGCGCATAGCTCCTCCGTGGCGCCCATGAGCAGGGTGTGGAGCCGCTCGCGCTCGAGCCGCTGCCACTCCTCGAAGGCATAGGCCCCACGCAGATTAAGGCTCTCCAGAAACTCGCCGTTGCAGCCCGCAACCGCAGCCTGAAGCTTTGTCGGTCGCTCGACGCCCGATGTCGCCAGCGCCTCGTCGAGCGCTGCGAGGTCAGTCTGTACCGCAAGCGTGGGGTCAAGGGTGACGCTCTGGCCAACGATGCGCAGATGCGTCCCGAGGTGCGCACGCAGCTCAAGGAGGCTATTGCGCAAGAGGGCTGGCCCGTAGGCCGGGTCGTCAGTCAGCAGGGCGGCGAGCTGCGCCCGCGTGGATGCGCGGCCCGTGACGACAAGGTAGGCGAGCAGCGCGACGGCCGACCGGCGCCGAAAGCGTAGCTGTCTGCCATCAAGCATGGCCACCGGCGGCCCGAAGAGCGAGAGCCGCAGATCGTTTTGTGGAGGCTGGGCACTGGAGTCGGCCGTTCTGGTGGAGCTGCCCCCTGCTGTGTGGTTGCCCTCGTCGATCGGCCATACATCGGTAGGCACGAGCACTCCCTTCCTGGCTGACCCCGGGATCAGGGCTGGATAGCCGACAGGGGTATGCTGCCCACGGCAAGGCCCGCGGATCGTGCTGTCGCACGCGCCGTGATTGGTGGGCACGTCGGTGCTGCCCTACAGCTTTGCGAGGAGGGGTGTGTCCAGGGAGGGTTGCTATTGGTGAGCGGACTGCTCGGGCAGGCGCTGGGCAGGGAAGCCTCGCCTTACAACGTGTCGGGCGCTGTACAGCCTACTGGGGGGCGGCAGCCGGGTCCGCACGCTGCACCAGCACCAGGGTCAGGCCCAGGTCGTGGATGCGGCGCAAGACGCCGTGGAGCGCCGCCTGATCCGGCACCTGCCCGTCCAGCACGGTCTCGCCTGTCGGCAGCAGCGTCGCCGCGAAGCCGTCGAACAGTGTAAGAACCTTCCCGGCCAGATGGCCAGTGACGCGGATCGTGTAGTGCTCCATCGCGCCGTTACTCTGCTTGGGCGGTTGACGTTGTGAGTATAGCGGCCCAACGGCCTGGCTGTCCCCTAACACATGTCAGGGATACGCGTTAGGATCCTGGCCTCGAGACCGTCACCGAGGCACTCGGCTCAAAGCAGGCCGAGCTCGCGCGCCCGGTTGATGCCCTGAGTCCGGTTGGCGACCCCAAGCTTGCCGTAAATATTGTGGACATGCCACCGGACCGTGCCGACCGAGATGACAAGCTGCTCCGCGATGGTGCGGTACGACGACCCCTCCGCGAGCAACTGGAGGATGGTGCGCTCCTGCTGTGTGAGCAGTGTGTCGGCGGGCCCATCGGCAGCAGCACCATCGGCGGGCGGGGAGCCGGCGAGCGCGGCATCGTTGGCAAAAGCCTGTTGCAGCTGGTCGACGAAGACGGGCGCCTGGTGGCGCACAGCGGGCAGCAGGCGCGCCACAGTCGGGCCTTCGTCGAGGAATCGCCGCAGGTAGCCCTCGGGGGCCGCGATGCCGACCGCTGCGCCGATAGCCGCGCTGGCGAGGTCGTGCTGTCCCAGTGCCGTGTAGGTGCGCGCCTGCAGGATATACACCGTGATCAGCTGCGCGATGCGCCCCCCGTCCCGCAACTGGCCCTCGAGTGGGGCGAGGCACTGCCGCGCGTCTTCTGGCCGTCCCTGCGCCAGCAGCAGACGCGCGCCGGTGCAGGCCGCCACCTCACGCACCTCGTCGGGGAGATCGCCCACCAGCGTCTCAGCCGAGGCGACGAGCCGCGCCGCCGCAGCGACCTCTCCGAGGCGCAGCCGCAGATCGGCCGCGAGCAGGGCGAGGAGCGGCCCAACCCACCGACTCTCAATCGCCAGACGGTCAACCTCGCCGAAGAACTGCCAGGCCTCCTCCCACGCGCCCAGGCCCGCGCTCGCCATAATTAGAACCTGATCCGGCGCGATCAGCCCCCGGTGCTGAAGCCCATAGCGGCGGTACTCCTCGCGGCCGCGCAGGGCCAACTCCCACGCCTGGCGCAGCTCGTTGGCTTCGTATGCGCAGGCGGCCAGCGGAACGAAGAGCAGGTCGCCAGTCGGATGCGGGCGCCCGCTGCTACCGGCGTCATCGGCGAGCATCAGCTGACAGAGCGCCTCCGCCTCGCGGCGCCGGCCCTGGTCAATGTGAATCAACGCAAGCAGCTGGGTTGCGTGGATGGTGTTTGCCGGCCCAGGGATGCGGCCGCCCAGCCTGACCGCCTCGGCGAAGGCGACACTCGCGGCCGCCGTTTCGCCGGAGAGCCGGTAGGCCCGTCCAAGAGCGACGATGGTCCGCTGGCGAAAGAAAGGGTCGTCGTCGCCAATCAGCGCGAGCGCCTCCCGCAGCATCTGAGTCGCCGCGGGCTCCTCGCGCAGCATGGCATTAGTGGCTCTGATATGCTGGTAGCGCCCCCAGCTGCGTGGCGAGAGCTGTGCGCGTTCGATGCCGTCGAGGTCGGCGAGCGCCCGGCGCCCGACCTCTGGCGGACGAGCCAGGTAGGCAAAGAGCGCGCGCAGCAGGAGCAGCTCGGGGTCGGCGCGCACGACGGGGTCGGGCAGCGCGTCAAGCCAGCCTATCACTCGGGCATAGTCGAAGGTGACGATCGCCTCCTCTGCGGCCTGAAGGAGCCTACGGCCCGCGACATCCCAGGCCTGCGCGGCGATCGAGTAGTCGACGGCGTCGTGCATCAGGCCCTGGGCCTCGAACCAGTCCGCGGCGCGCCGGTGGAGCAGGGCGCGCAGGGGCGGGTCGAGCTCCAGCTCGGCGCTGAGGAAATCGGCGAAGAGGTGGTGATAGCGATACCACACGCGCTCGCCGTCGAGGGGTACGACAAAGAGGTTGGCCTGCTCCAGCCGCGCCAGCATTGCACGGCTGTCACCACGGCCGGTCACGGCGTCACAGAGCGGCGCGCAGAGTCGTCGTAGGAAGGCGGTGTGGCGCAGGAAATCGCGGACATCCTCGTCCTGCAGCCGCAGCACCTCGTCGCCGAGATATCCGAGGACGTAGTGGTGGGTGCCGCGAAATGCATCGACAAAGGTCGCGATCTGCGTGCTGTCCAGGCTGCGGAGCGAGAGTGCGGCGAGCTGCAAGCTCGCGATCCAGCCCTCCGTGCGCACCTCAAGGGCCTGCGCCGCCTCGTGGCTGATCGGCACGCGCATGGTCTGCTGGAGAAAGGTGTAGGCCTCATCGGTGGTGAAGCGCAGATCGGCGGCGCGAACCTCGCTCAGCAGGCCCCGCGCCCGCAGCCGCGCGAGCGGCAACGGGGGGTCCACGCGGGTGCTGAGCACAAGCCGGAGCTGGTGGGAGGGGTGCTCCAGCAAGGCCGCGAGCAGCTCGTGCAGCTCGGGCGCAGTAAGCTCATGGCAGTCGTCAAGCACCAGCACACAGGTCTCCTCGGCCCCCGCCAGATCAGTGAGCAGCGCCGCGGCGAGGGTGGCCGGCGGCGGGAGCACGGGCGCGGCGACAAGGCGAGCAAATGAGGTCCCGATTGCCGGGCCGAGCCGCTGGAGGGCCGCGGCGAGACAGCGCCCAAATGTCCGGAGGTCATTGTCACGTGAGTCGAGTGACAGCCAGGCGAAGGGGTATGCGCCCTGATACAGCCACGCCGCGAGCAGGGTCGTCTTCCCGTAGCCGGCGGGCGCCGAGCAAAGGAGGAGGCGGTGTCCCTGGCGCAGGCCATCGTCGAGGTGCGCGGTGAGGCGCAGCCGGCCGACGAGATCTGGGCGAGGGTGGGGGGCGTAGAGCTTCGTCGGAAGGATGTGAGCGAGGTCGCTCATCGTTCCGCTCCGGCGCCTACCCTGACCCACGCGCAAGGGTCGAACAGCGCCATAGTCCTACTACTTCCTGGTATGTACCGCTCCGTGCGCCGGACGGCAGCCTAATGCAGCAAGCGACGCGACGGTCGAAAGAGATGGCGATGCTCATCCTTCCTCCATCAGCCGCGCGGTCCCCGAGACGCGGATCGCGCTGCCGGGCTCAGGCGGAATCTCGGCGCGGAGCAGCGAGCGTTTGCCCATGTCCTCGCCCTGGATGATGTCGATCACCCCGCCGTGGGGCCAGCCCAGGTCGCGCAGATAGCCGCCCAGGGCCGCCGTTGCGGCGCCGGTCGCCGGGTCCTCGTACACGCCGCCCGAGGCGAACGGGTTGCGGGTGTGGAAGCGCTGTGGCCCCTCTGCGTACGCCAGCAGGATGGTGACCAGGCCGGCTTGGAGCATCAACGACCGCCCCGCCTCCAGCTCGTAGCGCATCGCCGCGAGGGCGGCCCGGGTGTTCAGGGCGAGGAGCAGGTGGTCGGCGCCGGCGTGGATCAGCGCGGGCGGGAGGCGGGGGTCGAGGTCGCTTTTACCGTAGCCGAAGAGGTTTAGCGCGGCGGCCACCAGCTCATCAGGCGCCGGCTTGCTCCAGGTCGGCGGCGACTGCAAGGCTCCGGCGATAGCGCTTCGCGCCGTCCCTTCGGTCCCCGTCGCGCCCTCGCGGCGGCCCTCGACGCTGATCGTCGCCGCGTTTAGGTGCAGCGTGAACCTCCCGTCGCCCTCCCTGAGTGCCAGGGCCGCGCCAAGGGCGATGGTGGCGTGGCCGCAGAACGGCACCTCGCGCTCGGGGGCGAAGTAGCGCACGCGCCAGGCGCCGTCCTGGGGCGCCGCGAACGCCGTCTCAGAAAAACCCACCTCCGCGGCGATGCGCTGCATCTCCGCCTCAGACGGCAGCGTGTCGGCGATCACCACGCCAGCCGGGTTGCCGCCGGCGGCGCCGTCGGAGAAGGCCGCGATCTTCAATACGTCCATGCGTGAACTCCTGTGCTTTCAGCGTGTGCCGTCACGGGCCCCCAGGCCCGTGGCGAGTCGGGGGCGGCAAGCTGGTACCGCTCCGTATCGTTTACCGCGCGGCCGCCGCCCGGCTTCCGCGCCCCAGCCGCGCCGACAGCGCGGCGGTCACCAGGGCGACGGCGATCATCCCGTAGGCACCACGCCAGATCTGGGCAGCGGGCGCAGCCAAGATGCTCGGCCCGGCTGTAAGCACCCCCGTCAAGCTCGGCGAGCCCAGCCGCGGCCAGCACCCCAGCCCGGACAAGCGGGTCGTCGGCGGCGTCAAGCAGCGCAAGGGCCTCGTGGGTGGCGTCAAGCGCGCGCTCCCACTGGCCGCTGACTCGCAGCAGCGGTATCAGGACGCTGTAGAGGAGAGCGCGCTCTGCTCGGGCGAGGTTCGGCAGCTCGAGGAACGCCTCAACGTTGTCGGGAGTAAGGGCAAAGTCATGGCGCAAACGGCGGTTGCGCTCGACGAAGAGCAGCACCGCGTCGCCGTGGGCTGCCGTCACGCGATTGGAGCTGTCGGGCAGACTGAGCCCGCTCAGGCTCACCACCTGCTCAGCGCGCAGGCGGAGCGGCTGGCGTGAGGTGGCCAGGATCTGCACGCCGGGCGCCTGGGCGAGGATCGTCAGGAGGAGCGTGGTGAGGCCCTCGTCCGCGAGGAGCTGCTCCAGGTTATCGAGGAGCAGCAGGGTGTGACGAGGGGCGAGGGCGGCGACGATCTGCATCTCAAGGCGCTCGCCGGCGAGGCCGGTTCCGAGGGCACGGGCGATCGCGCCAACCGCAGCGGCAGAGTCGGCCGCACCAGCGAGCGCCACCGCGATCACCCCGTCGGGGAACTGCGGCGCGCAAGACGCCGCGGCCTGGACCGCCAGACTGGTCTTCCCGATGCCGCCGGGGCCGACGATCGTCAGCAGGTGGCAGGCTGGCTCGGCGAGGTGGGCGCCGAGCACCGCCAGCTCGGCGGCGCGCCCGATGAGAGGGATCGAGGTTAGCCCAGATGTCGCAGCGGGGGGTACGGGGGGCGCTGGAGATGGCGCGGGCTGTCCACGACGGGCGAGCTGCACAAAGGCGGCCCGCTCGGCCTCGGGGACGGCGAGGCACTTCGCCAGGATCTCGGCCAGCTCGCGCGAGGGGCGGCGACGCTCCGTTTCGATTGCCCGCAGCGTATCAACCGCGCAGCCTGCCTGCTCGGCGAGTGCCTCCTGGGTGAGGTCGTGGGAACGGCGCAGTCGGCGCAGCCATGCGCCAAAGCTGGTCTCGTTCATCAGCACTACAGATCTGATTAGTACTTGCCGATAGGAATAATTCTAGTATAGCACGCGCTCCTGGCAATCGCACCTGCATGCCGTGGCTACGGAGGCCAGCGGGCAGTTTCAGATGCTGGGGCGGCTGAGCA
>CAZKTU010000096.1:6170-9389 GCA_964555675.1 uncultured Oscillochloris sp. | reverse complement strand
CATGCCGTGGCTACGGAGGCCAGCGGGCAGTTTCAGATGCTGGGGCGGCTGAGCACTATTGGGCTGCTGGCCTTCGCCCCGGGGCAGATCCCGGCGCGCGGCCTTCCAGACGTGGCCGCAACCCAGTACCGGGCGCTGCTCGCAAGCACCAGCACCTTCAGCGCTGCGGCCCAGGAGACCTCAGGGCTCGCGCAGAGCTTCGCCGAGGCGCGGGCAGTTAGCCGTAGCCTCGGCCCGTTCCCGGTCGCGGTGCTGAGCCGTGGCCTGGCTGAGCCGCTTCCGGGGCGCGCGCCGGCCGAGGCCGAGGCCGACGAGCAGGTCTGGCGGGAGCTGCAGCGCGACCTGGCCGCGCGGGCGGCGGCGCTGTCCGTCCTCGTCGCAGCCGTGGTAGTGGCGCGCTACGGGCCGGAGCTTCGCTAGAGGGGAAGGGGGTGAGCGTACGTTCGGTGTACCGCGCTACGCCGGCCCCGCGTCGCTCAGGCATGCCTGGGCGAGGCTCCCGCGACGGTGATGGCTGGCCGGTGCAGCAGGCGTAGCGCAATGGCGGTGCGTAGCAGCCCCCAGCCCGCCGCCACGGCCCCGCCGAGTGCCAGGATCCAGCCCAGATCCGGCACCAGGAAGATGGCGTTGGCCAGGGACCCGCCGAGGAGCAGGCCGGGGATCAAGCCCAGGAAGAGTAGCGCGGCCAGCAGGTGGCCCGCCAGCGGTAGGACGACCTGCCGCACGACCGAGCGCCGGGGCGGAGTGGCGCGCCAGCGCCGCAGTGCTCGGATGCCCCGTGCGACCCCGAGCAGCTCGAGCCCCACCAGGCCCAGGATCACGCCATATACCACGTTGGGCACCGGGCTCAGCTGAACTGGCTGCGGCTCCTGGCCCATCAGCAGCATGGTGATGCCCTCACCAAGGCTACGCACGGCGCCGCTCTTCAGCTGGTTGCTCGCGTTGGTGAGCAGCACGAAGCCCAGGCCCGCCTCCGGCAGCAGCCACATTTCGCTGCTGAAGTGGTTGGTGTTGCCGCTGTGCTGGAGCACGCGCACGCCGTCGAGATCGGCCACACCCCAGCCCAGCCCCGACCAGAGGCCGGGCTCTAGCTCGAAGCCGGGACGGTGCAGCTCGGCCACACCCGCCGGTGTGAGGATCTGGGCCTCGCCCACGCGCCCGCCGTTCAGCTGAGCCAGCAGGTAGCGGCTCATATCCTCGGCGCTCGAGGCCAGGTAGCCCGCGGGGAGCAGCCCGCGCGGGTAGGGCAGCTGCGTGGGGACGGGCTGACCGAACCAGTATTGGTGGCCGTCGGCCAGGCCCGCCCCTCGTGCCGCAGCGGGCGAGGTGAACGACCAGCGCATCTGGAGCGGCGTGAGGATGTGCTGCTGCAGGTACGCTTCGTAGGACTGTCCGCTGACCGCCTCGACGATCAGCCCGGCGACAGCGTAATTTACGCTCGCGTACTGCCAGGCCGTGCCCACCGGCTGGGCGAGCTCAACCGTGGCCAGGGCGCGCACCTGATGCTCGATCGCGTCGGCGCCGGTGTCCTCCTGGCGCAGGATGGCAGTCTCGCGTCGGCCAGACAGACCACTGGTATGGCTCAGCAGGTGGCGCACGGTGATCCGGGCCGAGGCGTCCGGGTCGGCCACGCGGAACCAGGGTAGGTAACGCTGTACCGGGGCGTCAAGCTCAACCTGCCCCTGCTCGACGAGCTGCATGATCGCCACAGCGGTGAACGACTTGGTGAGTGAGCCGATCAGCAGCGGCGTCTGCGGGGTCATCGCACGACCGGCACCCGCGACCTGGCCGATGCGCGCCCGCACGAGTTCGGCCTCGCCGAAGCCCTGGAGATGCACGATGCGGTCGCCCTGGACGATGCCGAGCGACGCGCCCGGAATGCGCAGCGTCGCCAACTGCTCCGCGACGTAGCGGTCGATCCGAGCCAGGTCCGGCGCGACGGGCGCCTGGGCAGCGGCCGGCCGGGCGCCGCTGGCTACGAACAGCGCCAGCGTCAGCAGCACAATGATCACGTGATATGCCTTCATCGAAGACCTCCCTATCGCTCGCCCCTGCACGGGGCGTTGGCCTCCGGCAAGCGCCGAGGGGCCGAATGATTGCAACGGCCCCACTACTCGCCGGCATGGACCGTGATCGCGCCGACGCCGCTGCGCACCGTCAGGTCAACCCGACTGACGGCGGTGGCGTAGCCGGGCGAGCTGTAGGGCAGGTGCTCGCGCCGGCCGTCGACCAGCAGCGTGACCGGCCCTAGCCCCGACTGCGCGGTAACCCTGGCCGCGACGCCGGCGGGGAGGTGGATCACCGTATTGCCGATTCCGCCCTCGATGTCCACGCGAAAGCGGCCATGGCCGGGCAGGGTGAGGGTCGTGTCGCCGATGCCCGCACGGACGTCCAGCCGCTCCAGCTGGAGCTCGGCCAGGTCCAGCTGCGCCTCCCCGCCGCCCAGGTAGACTGCGAGGTCGAGGGGGAGCGCGGGGCTCAGGCCGAGCTCCCAGCGCAGGGCCTCGGCGGGGAGGCGCCAGCCGGTGGCCCAGGCGGGGTGCCTGGCCCGGGTGCGCAGCACCACGCTAGTAGTGCCACCGCCGTGGGCAACCTCCTGCACGACCTCCTCGTGGGTGGGGAGATCCAGCGTGCCGGCGAGCAAGGTATCCCCGACGGGCAGCGCGCCCAGCTCGAGTAGACCGGCGCCCATACTGAGCGTCACCTTGGCGCGGTCAGCAGCACCTACGGGTTGATCGATGCGGGCCTGAGTCACGGCCGGCGTCAGCAGCGTCGCCACCGCAGCCGATACGGCCGCCGCAAGCAGCAGGAAGCTCAGCATCGTCAAGGGCAGCGCGTTTCTCCGGCGCTGCGGCCGGGTCGCGGGTGTTGTCGTGGTTTGCATCAGAGGCTCTCCTTTGGATAACCACTCGTGGTGGCCTTATGTATCTCTGGGTGCGGCCAGAGCCGTGGCGGCATTGGCCGTCGCCCCGAGCTTGCCCCTGGTCAGGGCGACGAGGAGCAGGGCTGTCGCACCGTAGGCGAGCACGTTGAGCCAGCCGTCGCCGATAAGCCAGCCGCTCAGGCCGCTTTGCGGCAGGGCGATGCCGCTCTGGTCGATCAGCGCGGAGAGCCACTGGCTGGCGGCGTTGCTCGCGGCATGGGTGAGCATGGCCAGCAGCACGCTGCCACCCGTGCGATTGAAGATCCAGGTGTAGAGAAATGTGGCGCTGACGGCGG
>CAZKTU010000096.1:0-6070 GCA_964555675.1 uncultured Oscillochloris sp. | reverse complement strand
GGCGGCCACAGCCGGCCCGACCAGCGAGGCCAGCACGTAGAGCGCGAGCCCTAGCGCATCGGGAAGGGCGTAGGGTAGAAGCCCGAGCCCCAGGTTTTGCGAGAGGGTCATCGGCAGAACCAGCGTCCAACTCAGCGCGTAGGTCAAGGCGAAGTAGCTGCCCAGGGGGTGCCGGCGGGCCAGGCGGACCGGGCGGCTCAAGGGCTGCGCCACTGCGGACTGCGTAAGCGTTGCCATCGGGCGTATCCTCCGTATCATCGCCGCGCCAGGGCGCGGGGTGTGATCATCTACATGGCCGTAGCAGAAGCTGCGGACGTGTCGTGTACGAACGTGGCATCAGGCAGCGCTGCGGCGGCCTTCATCTGTCATCCTTGCCCGAGGCCCGTAGCCGAGCCGCCCTCTGGTCGCGATGGCGAGGGTCGCCGCGACTACGGCCACAGCCACCAGCGGGAGCAGCGCGGCCGCCGTTGGATCGACAATGAATGATGGCGTAATGGCCTGGCTGTTGACCACGTTGAACGCGCTGTGGAAGAGCCCGACGATCAGCAGGCTGCCGCCGCTGCCGTTGTAGAGCCACATCACCGCGACCCGAAAGAAGACCGCGAAGATCATCACGACCCCAAGCGAGAGCAGCGCCTCAGGCAGTTGGGCGAGCGCGAGCCCCTCCTCGGCGATCCACCCGTCGACGAAGAAGGGCGGCAGGTGCATCAGCGCGAAGGCCGGGGCGGTGAGCAAGCTCGCCACAAGGGGGCCGCGGCGCTCCTGGAGTTGCGCCTGCAGAAAGCCGGTCCAGGCCACCTCCTCAGGCAGGTTCGTGCTCACGACCATCAGCAGAACGGCCGGCAGAAAAGCCGTCAGCAAGAGCTCCCGCTGTTGAACGAGCAGCTGGAGCGGTGCGGCGCCAAAGAGCGGCAGGGCCAGAATGAGTACGCCGCCGAGGACGCCGAAGAGTGCAACAAGATACCAGCGGACGCCGACGCGCCAGCGCAGCGAGCGCCGCAGCAGATCCGCGACCCCCGCCCTGCCGCCGACCACCGCTGTTACCAGGAAAGCAGGCAGGGCGAGCCCGGCGTAGGTGGCGAGCCACTGGAACAGGGGGACTGGCAGATCCAACGGGAGCAAGCCAAGCCCTTGCCGCGAGAGGAGCAGCGGCACCATCAATCCCCAGGCGAACCCGAACGTCATCACCAGAAAAGCCATCACCGGGTAGCGCCTGATCAGCGCCTTGAGGGGCGAAGCGCCTGCCGGCCGCGCCAGCGTCGACTGTGTCGCCATTGTCTTGTTCCTTTCGTAGCGGGACTGATCAGAGGAAGAGGTTGCCGTAGAGGACGTGCCAGATCATGTAGTTGCCGAGGCGCACCAGCACCGGGGCGAGGAGCCCGTAGCGGCGAAACAGGACAGCCGCGCCGAAGTTGAAGCTGAAGCTGTGGCTCGCGTAGAGCGCGATGGTCAGCGGCGCGATCGCGCCGTCGGCTTGCGCTACGATGGCGGGTCCCTGAAGCAGCGGCTCGGCGGCCGACGAGAGCACTGCCAGCGCCCAGAAGGTCGGCGCCTGCCCGCGCCCGCGCAGGGCCAACGTAGAAACCAGCCAGAGTAGGAGCGGCACCGGCGCCAGCAGGAAGAGCAACTCCAGGTAGATCGCGCCCGACGAGTAGACGAGCAGCGAGCCAGGGAAGCCGACAATAACCTTCTGCCCCGTGCTCGCCTGAAGGTTACGCAGCGTGCCGGTGGACAGCTCCATCACAATCGCCAGCAGGCCGAAGGTTGCGCCGACCAGGATCGGGAGCAGCAGCCGGCGCCGCGCCGGGATGCGGGCGTCCCAGGCCGCCGGGAAGCCAGTGCGGTGCATACACCAGATCGCGGCCAGGCCGATCAGGGTGATGGCCAGGTGGGCGAGCCAGCCGTCCGGCGGCACCTGGCGACCGCCGGACGGGAAGGCGGCGTGGAGCAGGTCGGCGCCGGCCCAGTAGGCCATCAGCGCCAACCAGACGATGGACGAGTTCAGCAGCTGCTCGGCGAAGGTCTGTGGTCGGCTCGTGAGGCGCACGCGTGCCCCTGCCAGATCGGGCGCTGCCCCCTGGCCCCTCGTGCTCATGGTCTCGCTCATGGTTGTGCCCCCTGCGAAGGTTCTGGCGCCCGCGGTGGTCGGCTCTGGGAGGGGCGTCGTCGTGGCCACAGTGTAGGCGCCAGCGTCGTCGCCGAGACCTCCCGCCCGATCGGCGCGTGGGCATGCGCAACGGCCAGCCGCAGGGCTGACCGTCGGGGAGTGCCGGGGGCCTATCGTTCGATAGGGGCGCTACGGTTCCAGGTGAATAATCCCCCGCTGGAGCGCCACGGTCACCGCCTGGGTCCGGTCCTCGGCGCCGAGCTTGCCCAGGATGTTGTTGACGTGGAACTTCACCGTGCCCTCGCCGATGTGCAGCTCGACGCCGATCGCCTTGTTGCTCTTGCCGCGCGCCATCAGCCGCAGCACGTCGACCTCGCGCTCGGTGAGGGCCTGGGCGTGCAGGCGCTCCATCAGGCGCGCGGCCACCTCGGGCGGCAGGCGCCGCTGGCCCCGCGCCACGGCCCGCACCACGTCGAGCAGCTCGGCCCGCGGTGTGTCCTTGAGCAGGTAGGCCAGGGCGCCCGCCTGGAGCGCCCGGTAGATATCCTCGTCGCCGTCGTAGGTGGTCAGTACGACCACCTGGGCCGCTGGCCACTGGGCCTTGATGGCGCTGATCGCCGCCACTCCGTTGAGCTCAGGCATGCGCAGGTCCATCAGCAGCACATCGGGCCGGTGCTCCAGGGCGAGGGCAACCGCCGCGGCGCCGGTGGCAGCCTGGGCGACGACGCTCATGTCGGGCTGGTCGCCGATCACCGCGCTTAACCCCTCGCGCACAATCGGGTGGTCGTCGGCGAGTAAGACACGGATCTGATTCATCACGTTTCCTCCTGGCGCTTCAGAGCCTGCCTGGCCGGGACGCCGCTCGTGGAATGACCACGCGCAGCTCGGTGCCCTGGCCAGGGGCGCTGATGATCTGCAGGCTGCCGCCGTGACGTGCCACCCGTTCGCGCATCGCCGTGAGGCCGAAGCCGCTCCCGTCCGCGGAAGGCCCCGCCGGCGGATCGAAGCCGCGGCCATCGTCGCGGACCTTCACGCTAAGCGTGTCGGCCGAGGCGGCCAGGTGAACGGCGAGGGTGCGCGCCGCGGCATGGTGCACGGCGTTGCCGAGGGCCTCCTGCACCACCCGCAGCAGATCGGCCTCGAGCTCCGCCGGCAGCGGCCCCGGCGCGCCCTCCACGGCGAAGCTCAGCGGCAGGCCGGCGCCCCCCGCGAGGCTCGAGGCCACGGCGCGCAGGGCGGCAATGAAGGGCTGCTGCTCCAGGGGCTCGGGGCGCAAGGCCCAGACCGAGCGCCGCGCCTCGGCCAGACTCGCCCGCGCCAGGGCCCGGGCCCGGTCGAGACGCTCGACGGCCAGCTCCGGCCGGGCGGCCTCCAGCGCCGACTCGGTCGCCTCCAGCTGCATCAGGATGCCGGTGAAGCCCTGGGCCAGGGTGTCGTGGATCTCGCGCGCCATGCGGTTGCGCTCCTCCAGCACGGCGGTCTGGCGCCCCTGCTCGCCCAGTCGGCTGAGCTGCACGGCCAACGCCGCCTGCTGGGCCAGAGCGGCGGCCAGGTCGAGCTGGTCCTGGCGATAGGCCTGCGGCGTCGTGCTGCGCACGCTGAACCAGCCAATCAGCGTCTCGCCGACGAAGAGCGGGACGACCAGCATCGAGCGAACGCCCTGGGCGGCCAGCACCTCGCCCTGGCGCAGACGTGGGTCGGTACGCACGTCGGCGATATGAATGGGGCGGCGCAGGCGCTCCAGTTCGGCCCAGATCGGCACCTCGCGGGCGGGGATCGCCGGGGAGAGGGTGGGTGTCGCCTCCTCGCGGGGCAGCAGCAGCCCCTCCTTGAGCACGAGGTGGATCCCAAGGGTATCCTGGGCCGGCTCGTGGAGGAAGAGCAGCACCCAGCGGGCGGCGAGTTGCTCGGCGATGGCATGGAGGACGCCGGCCAGGAAGTCGTCGAGCGCCCCGGCGTGGGCGAGCGACTGGGTCGCCGCGGTGAGCGCGGCAAGCTGGCGGCGCGCAACCTGAGCCGCACGGAGCCGACGCCGCGCACGCGCAGCTAGTAAGGCCCCGCCCAGGGCTGCGGTGGCGCCAAGGACGAGCGCGGGTACGGGTCGCATCACAAAGGCGCTCCTGTCGAGACGAGCGACAGAGCCGCTTGGCTGGTGACGCGTGCTGCGGGCGCGTGCTCCGAGAATGGCCCCATCCTACCATACGCCGCGCGGCCCGGCCCCTCCTGATCGATAGGGGCCAGGCCTGGACAGGCGCGAGGTGTCGACCGGCGGCTGCGGGTGTAGGCTGGGCCTGTCAAGCGGGGCGCCAGGGGGCGCGCCGAGGCAACAGAAGAAGAGACGTATGGAGATCTTTATCACCGGGGCCACCGGCTACCTCGGGCTGGCGGTAGCGCAGGCCTTCCGCCGAGCAGGGCACCGGGTAAGTGGACTGGCCCGCAGCGCCGGCGCCGCCGAAATGCTGATGCGCCACGAGATCGCACCGGTGCTGGGGGCTCTCGAGACGCCCGAGCGCTACCGTGAGGCCGCCGCACGGGCCGATGTGATCGTCCACGCGGCCATAGACTACACGGCCGATACCGCGGCCCTCGACGAGCAGACGGTCCGTGCGCTGCTGAGCGCGGGCGCGGAGTCGTCCCGGCACACGCGCTTCCTCTACACCAGCGGGGTCTGGGTCTACGGCGATACCGGCGCCGTGACAGCGGACGAGGAGCGTCACACTCGCCCGCCCGCGGTAGTGGCCTGGCGACCGGCGGTCGAGCAGCTGGTGCTCGCAGCGCCGGGTGTGCGCAGCGTCGTGCTCAGGCCAGGCGTGCTCTACGGGGGGCGGGGCGGCCTCACCGGCCTGTGGTTCGCCGGCGCCCAGGCGAACGACCTGCGCGTCGTCGGGGCGGGAGCCAACCGCTGGGCGATGGTGCACATCGACGACCTCGCGGACGCCTACCTGCGCACGGTCGAGGCCGGGGTGTCCGGCGAGATCCTCAATCTGGCCGACGAGCACTCCACAACCGTCGGCGAGCTCGCAGGCGCGGCTGCGGCAGCCGCAGGCTATCGTGGCACGCTCAACCTAACTTCGCTCAGGGCGGCCACGGAGCAGCTGGGGCCCCTCGCCGAAGCCCTGGCGCTCGACCAGCATGTGTCGAGCGAGAAGGCGCGCCGGCTGCTCGGCTGGCGACCGCGCCACGCGGGCTTCGTCGAAGAGGCCACGACCTACTACGCCGCCTGGCGCGCGGCGCGACAATGAATGAGCCGGGGGCCTGGGCCAAACGGCGCACACCACAGGGGCGCAGTGGCCCAGGTGCGGAGACGTCATCGGCGGTACAACCGCAGTAGACCTGATGACAGCAAAGCCAGAGGGAGCACAGCCATGGGACCTGAGCGAGCCACAAGCGGGAGCTTCACCGAGCTGTATGACACGCACGCCCCGGCGGTGACGCGCTACCTCGCCCGCCTCACGGGCAGCCTCGACGAAGCCGAGGACCTGGCCCAGGAGACCTTTCTCAAGGCGCTGCGCCACTGGGACCAGCTGGAGGACGGGGCCCGTGCGCCGGCCTGGCTCTTCAGCATCGCGCGCAACGTCGCCTATGATGGCTTCCGCCGGCGCCGGCGCAACCCTTCGGTCGCCCTGACGGACGCGACCCTGGAGCGGTTGATCGTCCCCGACCAGTCGTCCCGACTTGGCGATACCGAGCTGATCCAGGCTGCGCTGCGTGCGCTGCCGAGCGAGCACCGCCAGGCGCTCCTGCTCCAGAGCGTGGCGGGCTACCCGCTCGAGGCGATCGCCGCGCGGCTGGGCTGGAAGCTCGGCACGGTCAAATCGCGCCTGTCCCGCGCTCGGGCCAGATTCCGCGCCCACTACAACGGGCCATAATCCCCAGCTCGCCAGGGCGCCGCTCGGAGGGCATGCGTGGTAGGGAACACTCGTCGGCATGGAGGAGGACAAGCATGCGGCAAAAGCTGCAACG
>CAZKTU010000095.1:0-22693 GCA_964555675.1 uncultured Oscillochloris sp. | reverse complement strand
AGACCCTGCCCAGCGGCGAGCGACACGTACTACGCACCCATACACGGGGCGCACCCGCCCGAGACCCTGCCCAGCGGCGAGCGACACGTACTACGCACCCATACACGGGGCGCACACATGGGTGCGCCCTTACGGGAGCAGGCATGACAGCGGCGCGCATTATCCTGGCCGACGATCACGACCTGGTGCGCCAGGGCCTGGCAAGCCTGATCGACGCGCAGTCCGACCTGAGTGTCGTCGGCCAGGCCGGCGACGGCCTCAGCGCCCTGACCCTGGCCCGCGACCTGCGGCCCGATCTGGTGGTCATGGATCTGAGCATGCCGATCAGCGACGGGCTCGAGGCCACCAGGCTGATCAAGGCCATCCTGCCCGAGATCAGCGTCCTCATCCTGACCGTGCGCGACGACGACGCCTCGCTCTTCCAGGCGATCAGGTCGGGCGCCCGCGGCTACCTGCTCAAGAGCTGCGACTCGGCCACCTTCCTCAACGGCGTGCGCTCGCTGCTCGCCGGCGAGGCCGTCCTACCACCGCGTCTGGCCATGCAGCTGCTCGACGAGTACACCCGCCTGGCGGGGCGGGCCGATCCCGCCGCAGAGGCAGAGGGCGAGGAGCTGACGCCGCGCGAGCTCGAGGTGCTGCGCTGTCTGGCGCGGGGGGCCAGCGACAAAGTTATCGCCGCAGAGCTCTCGATAAGTCTTTACACAGTCAAGAGCCACGTGCGCGGCATCCTCAACAAACTTCACGCCAGCAACAGGGCCCAGGCCGCGCGCCACGCCGCACAGACGGGCCTGCTCAAAGCGGTCGGCGCCGAAAATCTTTCCGCATCACCGCAGCACAAATCAAAGAACTAGTTCCTCCGGACCGGTCGGGGTCTCAGGGATCACGCTTTTTTCACTCCTCGCGCGGCCGATGAGGGATAGCGGCCGACGCGCGGCCGTACTACTGTAAAGATTACAAGCCCGGCTCATCCCCTCACCCATCCCCGCCACGCCGGAAGAAGCGCAGCCATAGTCGAGGCGCTCTATGGAGCCACGCCGCGTCATCCTGCTGGGCGAACCCCTGACCGTCGAGGCCGTCGGTCGCGTCCTGGGTAGCACGAGACAACTGCACATCGTGGGGGTCGTGCAGACCGCTCGTGCCGCCCTGGCGGCGATCAGGCGCCACGGCGCCGACGTACTGATCGGGATCGGGAGCGGAGCGGCGACCAGGCGTCACTGCCTGAACGTCCTCAGCGCCTACCCCGAGCTACCGCTGATCTACAGCAACGTCGGCACGAGCACGGCCGAGGTGATCACCAGCCGCTCGATTGAGGCGCGCCTCGACCGACTGCTCGTCGCGATCTCGGCCTGCGCGAGTCGCGATGACGCGCCGGAGTAAGAACCGGCACCAAACACAGCAGGGCATTACAACTCCGGGGGGAGACAATGAGTCAGCGTAGCTGGACCCTAAGCGGGCTGGCGGCAATCCTCTTGCCGCTCGTGCTCTGGGCGCTGCCGGTCACACCGCGCCCCGCCCAGGCCCAGACGACCGCAGGCGGCAGCATGTGCCAGCGGATCGTCTTCGCCGACGTCGTGGCCCTCGACCAGCCCTTCTACCTGAACCGCATGGGCGCCATCGTGGCCAACGGCATGATCTATGCCCTGCGGCGCGACGTCGTGCAGGCGGACACCGGCAAGACCGAGGCCGAGGGCGGCAGCCTGACGGCAGGCAATGTGGCCCTGCGGCCCGACAAGCGGCCGCGGCCCCTGACCCTGCGGGCCAACGTCGGCGACTGCCTGAAGATCCGCTTCACCAACCTGCTCGACCCCAACACCTTCATCTTCAGCCTGCCGCCCGAGTTCCCGATCGGGCCTCTGGCGGGCACCCAGGGCAGTATCAACCAGCAGGTAGACGACCAGCCGATCACCCGGGCGGCCTCGATCCATATCGACGGCCTGCATCTGGTCGGCTCGATCGGCTCGGACGGCTCGTTCGTGGGCAAGAACCCGAGCAGCCTGGTCGAGCCGGGGCAGAGCGCCACCTACATCTACCACGCCGGCATGAACGGCACCAAGCAGGGCGAGCAGACCCACCTGATGTACAGCATGGGCGCCACCGTGGGCGCCGAGGGCGGCGGCGGCACCAGGGCCTTCGGGCTCTTCGGCGCGGTCAACGTCGAGCCCACGGGCGCCGAGTGGTACCGCAGCCAGCTCACCCGCGCCGAGATCGATCTGGCCACGACAGGGCTCACGCCCGACGGCCAGCCGATGATTAACTATGGCGCGACCTACCCCGCGGGCAGCAGCCTGGGCAAGGGCGGGCTGCCGATCCTCAGCATGCTGGCGCCCTGCGCCACGCAGGCCTGCCAGGAGGCGGGCGGCAGCGCCGAGCTGGTCCATGGGGACCTCAACGCGATCATCACGGGCGCCGGGCGCGGCGGCTTCGGCGGCTGGTACGAGCCGAACCCGGCCTACCCCGGTCGCGACCGCCCCTTCCGCGAGTTCACGGTGATCTTCCAGGACGAGATGGCCGTGGTGCAGGCCTTCCCGAGCTTCTACCGCGACCCCGTGCTGGGCCACACCCTTCATGGCGTGCGCGACAGCTTCGGCATCAACTACGGCACCGGCGGCATCGGCTCCGAGATCATCGGCAACCGCCTGGGCGTAGGCCCCATGTGGGACTGCACCGAGTGCAAGTACGAGGAGTTCTTCCTCACCTCGTGGGCCGTGGGCGACCCCTCGATGGTGGTCGACGTGCCGGCCAACTTCGACGACCCGGGCACGGCGGGCTTCGACACCGGCCCCAAGGCGACGAAGGCCCTCTACCCTGACGACCCGTCGAACGTTCACCACAGCTACCTGAACGACCGCGTGATCTACCGTAACCTGCACGCGGGCCCGAAGGAGCACCATATCTTCCACCTCCACGCCCACCAGTGGCTGTGGAGCCCCAACGACCCCCAGTCGAACTACCTCGACAGCCAGACGATCGGCCCCGGCTCGGGCTACACCTATGAGATCGCCTATGGCGGCTCGGGCAACCGCAACAAGACCGCGGGCGACTCGATCTTCCACTGCCACTTCTACCCCCACTTCGCCCAGGGCATGTGGGAGATGTGGCGCGTCCACGACGTCTTCGAGCGCGGCACCGAGCTGGACGCCGGCGGGGCGCCGGTGGCCGGCGCGCGGGCCCTGCCCGACCCCGAGATCACGGCGGGCACCCCCATCCCCGCCCTGGTGCCCCTGCCCGGCCAGCCCATGGCCCCCATGCCCGACGGGGCGGCCGGCCTGGCGACCTACGACCTGAACGGCGACGGCGTGGCCGACTCGAGCCAGTTCGACACCGACGGCAACGGCGTGGCCGACGTCGCCGAGGGCTGGAGCCAGCCCGTCGGCGGCAACCCCGGCTACCCCTTCTTCATCCCCGGCATGGTCGGCCACAGGCCGCCCACCCCGGCCCTCGACCTGATCGACGACGGCGGCCTGCCGCGCCACGTGGTGGTGAGCGGGCCGAATGCGGCCATCGCCGGCTACGGGCCGGGGCTCAACGTCGAACAGTACCAGACGCGCCTCGACTTCAACAAGATCGTCCACGCGGCCAGGGCCGTGCAGGTGCCCGAGGAGGGCACCCCGGCCGAGCGGGCCGCCATGGACTTCCACTACAATGGCGGCGCGCCCCACGCCACCTACAAACCCGACGGCAGCGGCGCCGCCTTCACGATCAACGGCCTGCCGCCCGCCCGCGGCGCGCCCTTCGCCGACCCCTGCCGGGCCGACAACGGCGGCCCGGTCAGCGACACCGACGGCGACGGCGCGCCCAATATCGGGCGCACCTACAAGGGCGCCAACATCCAGACCAGCGTGACCCTGAACAAGGTCGGCTGGCACTTCCAGCAGCAGCGCTTCGAGGCCCTCTGGGACGACGTGCTGCCGCTGCTGAACCGGAGCAAGGCCCCCGAGCCCCTGGTCATGCGGCTCAACTCGCACGACTGTGTCGAGTTCTGGCACACCAACCTGGTGCCCAGCGTCTACGAGCTCGACGACTTCCAGGTGCGCACGCCGACCGACATCATCGGCCAGCATATCCACCTGGTGAAGTTCGACGTGACTTCGGCCGACGGCTCGGCCAACGGCTGGAACTACGAGGACGGCACCCTCAGCCCCGACGAGGTGCGCGAGCGCATCGAGGCCTTCAACCACGCCGGCTTCAAGGGTCTCGACGGCAATGTGCGCGCCCTCGCGCCGCAGCCCCACCCCTTCTTCGGCGCGACTGGCCCCGGCGGCCAGAACTGGCTGGGCGCCCGCACCACCGTGCAGCGCTGGTACGCCGACCCGCTGCTGGCCCGCTCGTGGGACAACGGCGTGGGCACGGTCTTCACCCATGACCACTACGGCCCCTCGACCCACCAGCAGGTCGGCCTCTACTCGACGGTGCTGGTCGAGCCCGAGAGCTCGACCTGGCGCGACCCCGAGAGCGGGGTGATCATGGGCACCCGCCACGACGGCGGCCCCACCTCGTGGCGCGCCGACATCCTGCTGCCCGGCGCCAACGCCCCCTACTCGCACCGCGAGTTCTACTTCGAGTTCGCCGACTTCCAGCACGCCTACGAGGCCGGCAAGGGCCGGCTCACCACAACCGGCAACGGCGCGGGCAAGAACATCCCCTCCTACGCCGACTTCTTCAACAGCATCGCGCCCTCGTACCGCCAGCAGCCGCCGGCCGGCCGCGAGCGGGACATCTACTGGACACCCAACAACTGCCCGGGCGGCGTGCCGCGGCCCTGCCCCGAGGCGATCTCGGCCGACGATCCGGGCACGTACGTGGTGAACTACCGCAACGAGCCGATCGGCCTGCGCGTCTTTAACGGACAGGTGGGCGCCGGCGCCGGGCAAGCCCAGGGCCAGGCCGGCGACCTGGCGCGCGCCTTTATGTCGCGCACCGACCGGGCCATCCCCGCCCTCAACACCCAGCCCGGCACCTACCCGCCCCTCACCAAGGACGTGCGGCCGGGCGACCCCTGGACGCCGATGATGCGGGCCTACATGGGCGACCGTGTGCGCATCCGCGTGCAGGTGGGCGCCCACGAAGAGGAGCACAGCTTCACCATCCACGGCATCAAGTGGAAGCACGAGAATAACAGCCCCAACTCGGGCTGGGGCAACTCGCTCGAGGTGGGCATCTCGGAGTTCGCGATCATCGACACCCCGGTGCTGCCCGACATCGGCCTGCCCGGCAACCCGGCCTCGGTCGACTACATGTACACCATGGGCGCCGAGGTCGAGGATCTGTGGAACGGCATCTGGGGCATCTTCCGCGCCTACAGGACCGGGCGCAACGACCTGCTGCCCCTGCCGAACAATGCCGTCGCCACAGCCTCTGGGCCGAAGTACCCCGAGAACGGCTACAAGATCACGAACGAGAAGTACTTCGACGACATCTGCCCGATCGACAACCCGAACACCCCGGCCAACGAGAAGGCGCCGGTGCGCAGCTACAGGGTCACCGCCGTCCGCGCCGCCGACGTGCTCGGCCCCCAGGGCCTGGTCTACAACAGCCGCGCCACAACTGTGGCCGGGCCCTTCGGCGGGGTCCAGGGCAGCGGGCCGCTCCACGACCCGAACGCCCTGATGTACCTCTACACCGACGACCTGATCTTCAACAGCGCGGGCAAGCCCATAGGCCTGAAGCCCGGCACGCCAATCGAGCCCCTGGTGCTGCGGGCGGCCGCGGGCGACTGCATCAAGGTTGAGGTGAGCAACGCCCTGCCCACGCGGGTGCCCGATCAGCCGGGGCTGAGCGCCCTCCCGCCGGTCATCGCCAAGCACAAGAACGTGCTCAACGGCGGCGTGCGCGGCATCACCAGCTTCAACAACAACGACCTGACCCCGTCGAGCATGGTGGGCCTGCACCCGCAGCTGGTCGCCTACAACCTGCGCTCGTCGGACGGCTTCGCCGCGGGCCAGAACCGGGCCCAGCAGCTGGTGCAGCCGGGCTCGAAGGAGACCTACGTCTGGTACGCCGGCGACATCGACTTCGTCAACAACGGCAACGGCACCCTGACCCTCATCCCAACGCCCATCGAGTTCGGCGTGGTCAACCTGATGCCGGCCGACCGCATCAAGGGCTCGAACAAGGGCCTGATCGGCGCCCTCGTGATCGAGGCCCAGGGCGCCACCTGGCGCGAGGACCCGGGCAGCAGGGTCTCGGCCACGGTGACCAGGCCGGGCGGCCAGCGCCACCGCGAGTTCGTGGTCATCCAGCAGGACGACGTGAACTTCCGCTACTCCGGCGGCTGCGACGACCCGTTCCTGAAGGCCCTCGACTGCGCCGTCGCCGCCTTCGTGGCCGAGGGGAACATCCCCGAGGACTACCAGGACTCGGGCAACAAGGCGATCAACTACCGCTCCGACCCCCTCTGGTATCGCCTCGGCATCGCGCCCAACACGCCCTTCGAGGAGGTCAGCCGCGACCCGGCCCTCAAGGACCCAATCGCCCAGGTCTTCGCCAACTGTCTGATCGGCGGCAACTGCGCCGACAACAGCGGCGGCGAGGACCCCCAGGCCCCGGTCTTCGTGGCCAGCCCCGCCTCGGGCATCGACGAGGTGCGCATGCTGGTCGTGCAGCCCGGCGGACACGCCCGCGGCCACGTCTTCACCGTCCACGGGCAGAGCTGGGCCCGCCTGCCCTTCACCAACGACTCGACGAAGATCGGCTACAACCCGCTCTCGCAGTACTATGGCATCCAGGAGGGCGTGAGCCCCGCAGCCCACTGGAACCTGGTGCTCAACGCGGGCGGGCCCGAGAATGTCGTGGGCGACTATCTCTTCCGCGACCAGAGCTCGTTCGGCTCGGCCACGGGCCTGTGGGGCCTCATGCGCTTCAACACCAGCGCCCCCATGGCCGGGCCCGACGCGTACGTCGCCGTCAGCGGCCAGGCCACCAGCGTGGCGGCCCCCGGCCTGCTGCGCAACGACCTCGACCTCGACGGCAACGGCCTGCGGGTCGAGATCGTCGGCCAGCCCGCCAACGGGAGCCTGAGCGCAGGCCCCGACGGCAGCTTCACGTACACCTCGCGGGCCGGCTTCCTGGGGAGCGATAGCTTCACCTACAAGGTCTGCGAGACGGGGACGGACCTCGGCCTCTGCAGCGGCCCCACCACAGCCACGCTCGCCGTGGTGGATAAGGTGACCGTGCGCACGGCGGTCTTCACGCGCAACACCGAGCGCTGGTCGATCAGCGGCACGGCCCTGCCCACCGGCGCGCCCGCACAGCGCGTCACTATCTACAGGAGCCGGGACAACAAGGTGATCGGCACGGCCACGGTCGGCGTCGGCGGCGCCTGGAGCTTCAGCGGCGAGGGCCGCGAGGATAGGAACGCGCGCGCGGGCGACACCGTCTACGCCATCTCGACGGCGGGCGGCAGTTCGACGCCGCTCACGGTGACGATCAGGTAGCGTCACAGCACGGCCAGGTGACCAGCGGCGGGAGGGGTTAACGGGGAGGGCCTGGCTCTCCCCGTACCCTCCACATCCCGAACTACTTCCGTCCGAGGAGATACAGCCCATGTCAAAGCCCAGCATGAGCCCGGGCGAGCTGCCGCCGACCAGAACTCTACCGGCCTTAGGCATGACCCTGCTGGCCCTGGGGCTCATGCTGGCGGCCTGCGGCCGCCTGACCGGCTTCGGCCTGGCCCTCGAGCCGGCCGGCGACCACGGGGCCCACGCCGAGCACGCCGCCCCGGCGGTCGCCGGCGAGGCCCAGACCGAAGGGACGGCCCATACGGCCGAGCACGCCGCGTCTGCAGCCACCGCCGGGGCCGACGAGCACACCGACCATATGAGCCCCGCCTTCGGCATCGGCGGCGGCCCGTCGCCCTACAACCACCACGGCCAGCGCAAGGTCGAGCTGCTCTATCAGCAGGCGAGCGAGGCTGGAGTGTCGGTCGAGTTCACCATCGTCAATCATATCGGCGGCGCCGGGCGCGCCGGCGAGATCAGCTCCGACATTCGCGCGGGCGAGGCGGCCCGCGCCACCTTCCGCATCACCGACGCGACGACAGGCAAAGAGCTGAGCGGCCTGCAGCCGGCGGTCTGGATGGACCTCTGGCCGCCGGCCGAGGGCGGGACGCTCGACAAAGAGGCCGCCTGCGAGGCCAAAATCCAGGGCTACCTGGGCGGCCAGCTGACCGAGCGCCCCCTGGTCGACCTGAACGGCTACTACCTCCTAGCCCTCAACCAGACCCCGTCGATCTCGGTGATCGACCCCATGGTCAACCTGGCCGGCAAGACTCAGCTCTTCAGCTCGATCAACCTGCCGAGCCCCGGCGCCGACTGGGCCATGGGCCCCGACAGCCGGCTGCTCTTCGTGAGCCTGCCGGCCGCGGGCCAGGTGGCCGTAGCCTCGACCGAGCGCTTCGCGGTCGAGCGCCTGCTCGACGTCGGCGGACAGCCCGGGATCGTGGCCTTGCAGCCGGGCGGGGCCTACCTGTGGGTGGGCGATGACTCCGCCGCCGGGGTCCTGACCGCGATCGAGCCCGCCACCGGGACGATCGCCGGGCGCGTCACGACGGGCGGCAGCCACAGCGCCCTGGTCTTCTCGAGCGATGGGCGCCGCCTCTACGCGGCCAGCAGCGCCACCGGGAAGCTCGTGCTGGTCGACACGGCGGCGCTCAAGGTGGTCCGCGAGGCGCCGTTTGGGCGCGGGGCGGTGGCCGTTCAGCCGGTGGCCGACGGCGCCCTGTACGCCGGCGACCCGGCCAGCGGCACGATCAGCGTGCTCGACCCGGCCACCCTCGAGCCACGCTCGTTCCTGGCCACGGCGCCGGGGCTCGCGGCGATCGGCTTCGCCCCGGGCGGGCGCTGGGCCATTGCGACCAGCCCCCTCGCCGGCAAGGCCTTCGTGATTGACGCCGCCAGAGGGGCCGTCACGGCAGCCGTGCCCGTCACGGGCGCCCCCGACCAGATCACCTTCAGCGCGGGCGCGGCCTACCTGCGCTCGTCGCAGACGGCGGCGGTCAGCGCGATCAGGCTGGCCGACCTCGGCCAGAGCGCGCCGAGCGTGAGCGCCCTGGTGCCCGGCCGGGCGGCGGCGGGGCCGCTACCCTTCAGGCCCCTGGCGGGCGCGACGGCCGCCGCCGAGGCCAGGGGGGCGGTGATGCTGGCCAGCCCCGCCGAGGACAAGATCTACTACTACCTCGAGGACGGCCAGGCCCCGGCGGGCAGCTTCAAGGGCTACAGCATGTTCCCGCGCGACGTGCTGACCGTCAACCGTAGCATCAGCGAAGAGGCGCCGGGGATCTACAGCGGCAACACGACCGTGCCGGCCAGCGGCGACTTCATGGTGGCCTTTCTGCTGCCCCAGGGGATGCGCCACTGCTTCAGCTTCAGCGCGGCGCCGCCGGCTGACGCCGCCCAGCAGGCCATGGTCGCGCCCCTGGTGCAGCTGATCGCGCCCGAGCTCGCCCTGAGGGCGGGCCAGCCGGCCAGCCTGCACTTCCACCTGATCGACCCGGAGAACGGCAAGCCCATCGTCACGGCCGGGGAGGTCACGGTCATGGTCACCAGCGTGACCGGAGGCTGGCGCGCCCAGCAGGCCGCCCGGGTCGCCGCCGACGGCGCGTATACCATCGTCGTCGCGCCACCGGCTGGCGGCGTCTATCGCCTGTTCTTCGCCGTGCCCTCCCTGCGGCTCGGCTATCAGCAGATGCCGGACCTCTTCGTAAAGGTCCAGTAGTCGTCCGCCCGCAGTCATCCGACCGCCCTCGCCGTGTCAAGGCGAGGGCGGTGTCAATATGCCGGGTGTCATATGCCCTGGTTCATCGATCGTTCGCCCGTCAACTACGATAGGAGGTAGACGCCAGCCCAAGGTAGCCTCAGGAAGCAGTGTGGAAACTCTCCCCGGACGCATCCTGGTCGTCGACGACGACCGCATCAACAGGCTCCTGCTTTGCTCGCTGCTCGAGCGAGAGGGGCACGCGACCACTACTGCCGAGGACGGGCGTCAGGCCCTGGCCACCCTCGCCGCCCAGCCCTTCGATATCGTGTTGCTCGACCTGGTCATGCCCGAGCTGGACGGCTTTCAGGTCCTGGCCCGCATGAAGGCCGACAGCGCCCTGCGCCACATCCCCGTGATCGTCATCTCAGCCCTCGACGAGAAGGCCAGCGTGGTCCGCTGCATCGAAATGGGCGCGGCCGACCACCTCGACAAGCCCCCCGACATGGTGCTGCTGCGCGCCCGGGTCAACGCCTCGCTCATGGCCAGGCGGCTCCTTGACGAGCAGGTCGACCGGCTGCGGCAGATCAGCCACCTCACGGCCGCGGCCGCCGATATGCAGGCCGGCAGCTTCGACCCCGCGCGCCTCGCCGCCGTCAGCGCCCGCCACGACCCGATGGGCCGCCTGGCCCGTGTGTTCAGCCACATGGCCCTCGAGGTGCGGGCCCGCGAGCAGCACCTCGAAGAGCAGAACCGGGTCAAGTCGGCCTTCATCAGGCGCATGACCCACGAGCTGCGCAGCCCCTTCGTGGCCGCCGGCTTCTCGGTGCAGCTGGTCAGGCGTTACGCCGAGCACGGCATGTTCGACGAGCTGCGCGAGCAGGTCGAGAGCCTCGAGCGCTCGCTCGCCGAGGGCCGCCGCCTGATCGACGGCATGATCACCTATGCCTCACTGGTCGGTCGCCACGGCCCGCCGCGCCGCGAGGCCTTCGCCGTGGCGCCGCTCATCCGCGAGGCCACCTCGCACCTGCAGAGCCTCGCCGAGGTACGCGACGTCGAGCTGGCCTACGATCTGCCGAGCGACCTGCCGCTGGCGTTCGGCGCGCGCAGCGATCTGGCCGAAGCGATCGCCCACCTCGTCCATAACGCGATCAAGTTCAACCACAAGGGCGGCCGGGTCCTGGTGGCCTGCCGGGTGGCCGAAGGCTGGCTCTCGGTGACCGTCGAGGACACGGGCCGCGGCATCGAGGCCGACAAGCTGCGGCTGATCTGGCAGGCCTTCGGGCAGACCGCCGACGACGAGCGGCGCGGCGTCGAGGGCATGGGCCTCGGCCTGGCGCTCGTGAGCCTGGTGGTCGCCGCCCACGGGGGCGAGGTGGCGGCAACCAGCCGCCTCGGCCAGGGCAGCACCTTCGGCTTTCGCATCCCGCTGAGCGACGAGAGTCTGACGCCCCAGAGCGTCGTCTCAAGCGATCCATGCATTATGTCATCCTAAGTGTCGTCGCAGCCATGGTCTGCACCGGGCTGGCCGGGCTCGCCTGGCGGCACGGCATGCTGCGCGGCACGACCGCCTTCACCCTGCTGATGCTGGCCGTCGCCGTCTGGAGCATGGCCTACGCCATGGAGCTGGCCAGCGCCGACCTGCCGGGCAAGATCTTCTGGTCGAAGCTCGAGTACCTGGGCATCGTGGCGGTACCCGTGGCCTGGCTGGCCTTCGCGCTGGACTACACCGGGCGCGAGCGCTGGTTGAACCGGAATACGCTGGCGCTCCTGGGCGCGCTGCCGTTCATCACCCTGCTGCTGGTCTGGAGCAACGAGCTGCACCAGCTGATCTGGGTGAGCATCGAGCTGGTGCCCGGAGCGAACTTCATCGGCTGGCACGCCAGCTACGGCCCGGCCTTCTGGGTCTTCACCGCCTACTCCTACATCCTGCTGCTCGTCGGCACAGTGATGCTGATCTGGACCCTGGTACGGGCGCCTGACCTCTACAAAAGGCAGCTCGCCGCGGCGAGTATCGGCGCCCTGATCCCCTGGGTCAGCAATGTGATCTACAACTTCCACCTCAGCCCCGTGCCCGGCCTCGAGCTGACGCCCCTGGCCTTCACCCTGACCGGCATGAGCCTGGGCTGGGCCTTTATGCGCTGGCGCCTCTTCGACATCGCGCCCGTGGCCCATATCAAGATCTTCGAGAGCATGACCGACGCCGTCCTCGTCCTCGACGACCACGAGCGGGTGGTCAACCTGAACCCGGCCGCGTGTGCGCTGCTGCGCCTGAGGCCGCGCGAGGCTGTCGGCCGCCCCCTGGGCGAGCTGGCGCCCGAGCAGGCCGAGCTGATCGGGCGCTACCGCGATACCGACGAGGCCGAGGCAGAGATCAGTCTCGGGCCGGGCACGCAGACCTACCATCTGCGCATCGCCCCCCTATCGCGCCGGAAGGGCCACACCTCGGGTTATCTGGTCGTGCTGCGCGATATCACCCGCCTGAAGGGCGCCGAGCACGAGCTGTACGTGGCCAAAGAGGCCGCCGAGGCCGCCAGCAGAGCCAAGAGCGCCTTCCTGGCCACCATGAGCCACGAGATCCGCACGCCCATGAGCGGCGTGATCGGTATGACCGAGCTGCTGCTGGACAGCGACCTGAGCGCCGAGCAGCGCGAGCTGGCCGAGACCATCAGGATGAGTGGAGGGGTGCTTCTGACCATCGTGAACGACATCCTCGACATCTCGAAGATCGAAGCGGGGCGACTGGAGCTCGAGCAGCATCGCTTCGGGCTGAGGGCCTGCATCGAGAACGCCGTCGACCAGGTGGCCAGCAGGGCGGCCGCCGGGGGCCTCGACCTGATCATCAGCATCGACCCCGCGCTGCCGGACACAGTCATCGGCGACGAGACTCGGCTACGCCAGGTCCTCGGCAACCTGCTCAGCAACGCCGTCAAGTTCACCGAGCAGGGCGAGGTCGTCCTCGAGGCGCGCCCGGCCCAGGCCCCTGCCGACAACATCGCCTTCGAGGTGCGCGACACCGGCATCGGCATCCCCGCCGACCGCATGGGCCGCCTGTTCCAGAGCTTCAGCCAGGTCGACCAGTCGACCACCCGCCGCTACGGCGGCACCGGCCTCGGCCTGGCGATCAGCAAAGAGCTGGTCGAGCTGATGGGCGGGGCGATCACGGTCACGAGCGAATTGGGCCGCGGCTCGAGCTTTCGCTTCACCATCCCGGCGCCGGCGGCCCCCGAGCCGAGCATCCCGGACCGCCGACCGATCCTGGGGCTGGCCGGGCGGCGTATCCTGGTGGTCGACGACAGCCTGGCCGGGCGCAGCACCCTCGAGCAACAGCTGCGGGCCTGGGGCCTGACCGCCTGTACCGCCGAGTCAGGGTCGGCGGCCCTGGCCCTGGCCAGGGATCAGGGACCCTTCGATCTGGGGATCATCGATCTGCACATGCCCGCCATGGATGGCCTGAGCCTCGCTCGGGCCCTGCGCGCCCGCGGCGACAGGGGCTTCCCGCTGATCCTGATGGCCTCGCTCGGCGACGACCAGCGGCAGCTGCCCCGCGCGTGGTTCAAGGCTGTGCTGACCAGGCCCCTGAAGGTCTCGCAGCTCTATGATGCGCTTCTCAGCAGCCTCGACGCCGGCGCACAGCCTACGGAGGCGCCGCGAGCAGAGCCGCGTCGTCGGCGGGGGGCGCAGGCCCCCGCCGCGCCCCTGAAGATCCTACTGGTGGAGGACAACCCGGTCAACGAGCAGCTGGCCCTGCGCATGCTCGAGCGGCTCGGCTACAGGGCCGAGGTCGCCCGTGACGGCCTCGAGGCGGTCGCCGCCGTCGCCGCCCACTCGTACGACCTCGTCCTGATGGACGTCCACATGCCGCGTCTCGACGGCCTCGAGGCGAGCCGGCGCATCCGCGCCGAGCTGCCGCCCGAGCGCCAGCCGCGCATCGTCGCCATGACGGCCAACGCCCTGGCGGGCGACCGCGAGATGTGCCTGGAGGCCGGCATGGACGACTATCTGAGCAAGCCGGTAAGTAGCCATGCCCTGCTGCAGGCCCTCACCGGCGCCGCGCCGGCTGCGCCGCCCGCACGGCCCTCCCCGCCCGCGCCGTCGCAGCCGTCGGGCGCCCTGCCGCCCACCTTCGACCCGGCCCCCCTGGCGCGGCTGAGCGCCACCCTGGGCCCCGGCGGCGCGCAGATCGTGCCGACCCTGATCGAGGCCTTTTTCGAGGAGGCCGAGGCCATGGTGCCGGCCCTCGCCGGCGGGCTGCAGTCCGGCGATAGCGCCACGGTGCGCCGCCTGGCCCATACGCTCAAGTCGCACGGCAGCACTTTCGGCGGACGCGCCTTCGAGGGTCTCTGCCGCGAGCTCGAGGCGGCGGCCGCGGCCGAGGACCACGAGCGGGCCGCCCTGCTCATCCCGCGCGTCGAGGCCGAGTTTGTGCTGCTGCGCACCGCCCTCGAGGAGGCCAGGGCGGCAGGCACGGGCGCCTGAGCCCGCGACCTGCGGGGCCGCCTGTGCTACACTGGCCCCATGAGCGGCGATAGCTACAGCACTCCTGTGACCGTTAGTGGCAAGCTGCGCGGCGAGCCCCTGACAGTGGTGAGCAAGCCGGGGCTGGCGGGCGGGGCGAGCATCGACGCCGCCACGACCCTGGCCGCCGAGCTGATCACGCCCGCGCCCGACGAGCGGGTCTTGATCCTCGGCTGCGGCCACGGGGCCCTGGGCGTAGCCCTGGCCCGCCAACTGCCCCGGGGCGGCCTGACCCTGAGCGACCCCAGCCTGATCGCCGTGCGTTTGGCCCGCCTGACCCTGGCGGCCAACGGCCACCCCGAGGTGACGGTGAGCGAGGCGCTCAGCCTGCTGCCCGCCGGCGCGGCCTCTTTCGACCGCGTCGTCATTCTGGCCCCGCAGAGCCGGGCCCTCGGCCGAAGGTGGCTGGCCGAGGCCCACGCTCTGCTCAGGCCCGGGGGCACGCTCAACCTGGCCGGCGCCAACAAAGGCGGCATCCAGCCCCTGCTCGGCGACGCGGCGGCCCTCTTCGGCAATGCCAAGACCCTGGGCTACGGGGGCGGTTGCCGGGTGGGCGAGACCCTGCGGCTCGGGCAGGCCCCGCCGCCGCCCTGGGCCACAGAGCCGGGCATCGCCCCGGGCACCTGGCACACTCTGGCGGCCGCGCTGCCCGGCGGCGCCGTCGAGCTGGTCAGCCTGCCGGGGGTCTTCAGCTACGACCGCATCGACCAGGGGACGGCCCTGCTCTTGCAGCAGCTGGGGGAGTGCGAGGGCCTGCGCGTCCTCGACGCGGGCTGCGGCTATGGGCCCCTCGGCCTGGCGGCGGCTCGCCTCGGCGCAAGCCGGGTCGATCTGCTCGACGTCAGCCTGCCGGCCGTGGCGGCGGCCCGCGAGAATAGTGCGCGCCTGGGCCTGCCCCAGGCCACGGCCGAGGCCAGCGACGCCCTCGAGGCCGCGGCGGGCCGGAGCTACGACCTGATCATCAGCAACCCGCCCTTCCACGCCGGCAAGGCGGTAGACACGACCATGGCCGCGGCCTTCATCGCCCAGGCCCGCGCGTTGCTGGCCCCCGGCGGGCGCCTGCTGCTGGTGGCGAACCAGTTCCTGCCCTACGAGCGGCAGATCGGGGCCCAGTTCGGCACGCTCGCCGTGGTCGCGACCGACCGCTCGTACAAGGTGCTGGAGCTGCGGGCGAACGCGTAGGACATTGCGATGGACCACCATATGAGCACAACGCTGGCGGCTCTGCTTGAGGACCTGGCCGCCTTCCTGGCGGCACAGGGGGCCGAGGCCTGGCTGGTGGGCGGGGCGGCGCGCGACCTGGCCCTGGGGCGGGCGCCCGTCGACCTCGATCTGGCGGTGGCGGGCGACGGCTACGCCCTGGCCAAGGCCTACGCTGATGCACGAGGCGCGGCCTTCGTGCCCCTCGACGCGGGGCGGGCTACGGGCCGCGTGGTCGTCCCGGGCGATCCACCCGCCACCCTCGACCTGGCGGGCCTGCGCGGCCCCGGCATCGAGGCCGACCTGCGGCTGCGCGACTTCACGGTCAACGCGATCGCGCTGCCCCTGAGCGGGCGATCCGGGGTCGGCCTGGAGCCACCCGACCGCTGGATCGACCCGACGGGCGGTCTGGAGGACCTGGGTGCCAGGATCTTACGGGCCTGCGGGCCGACGAGCCTGACGGACGACCCGCTGCGCGTGCTGCGGGCGGCGCGACTCTGCGCGGGGCTGGGGCTGCGGCCCGAACCCGGGCTGGCGCCGCTGATGCGCGAGGCGGCCCCCGGCCTGGCGGGGGTGGCCCCCGAGCGGGCCCGCGACGAGCTGCTCAGGCTGCTCGACGCACCCACGGCGGCGCCGTGGCTGCGCTACCTCGACGCGTGCGGCGCCCTGACCCGGCTGATCCCCGAGCTCGAGCCGGCCCGCGACTGCGCCCAGCCCAATGTCCACTTCCTGCCGGTCCTGGCCCATATCCTCGAGACGGTGGCAGCCCTTGACTGGCTGATCGGCCTGCTCCCCGGCCTGGTGGTGACGGCACAACGGCCAGAGTCGGGCGGCGGCGCGCCGGACGAGGCGCTACCGGTCGCCGTGCAGACCTACCCCGGCCTGCGGCGCGAGCTGCCCTTCGCCGAGCGACTGGCGGCCCTGCTGGCCGAGGGGCGGGCGGGGGGACATCGGCGGGCGGCCCTGCTCAAGCTGGCGGCCCTGCTGCACGATAACGCCAAGCCGCAGACCAGGGCGGTACACCCGGACGGCAAGGTGAGCTTCTACGAGCACCAGACGATCGGGGCCGAAGTGGCGGCGCGGATCGGGCGGCGGCTGCGCCTGAGCCGTCACGACTGCGGCTACGTGGCCCTGGTGGTGCGCGAGCACATGCGCCCGGGGCAGCTGCGCGCCGGCGAGGTGCTCACCGTCAGGGCGGTGAACCGGCTCTTCCGCGACCTCGGCGACGCGGGGCCGGACGTACTGCTGCACGAGCTGGCCGACCACCTGGCGACGCGGGGGCCCTATGTCGACCCGCAGGGGTGGGAGGCGCACCTGGCCTGGGTCGAGGCGCTGCTGGAGCACTACTACGCCCCGCGGGCCGAACGAAGCATCCCGCTGCTGGACGGCAACGACCTGATGGCGGCCCTGGGGATGGGGCCGGGGCCGGCCGTGGGCGAGCTGCTGCGCGAGATCGGCGAGGCCCAGGCCGCGGGCGAAGTGACGACGCGCGAGGAGGCCCTGGCGCTGGCGCGCAGGCTGCTGGGGGGCTGATCAGCGCTCGCGGCGCTCGTCTCTGACCGGCACGCGGATCTCGTCGGTGCGCTGGCGGTCGTCGCGGCGTGGGGCGGCCTCGTCACTGAGCAACGGCAACAGGACGAGGGTCAGCACGATCATCATCCCGAGGAGGAGCGTGGGGAACAGGTTGATCAGCTCGGTCATCAGGGCCCTCCGTTGCGCAGAGTGCGCCCGGGCATCCTACAGGCTGGCGCGCCGTAGGGGCAATGAGAGCAACGTGATAGTTAGGAAAGAGTTAGGAATCAGCGAGGGCCCGGCAGCAGCGCCGGGCCCTCAGGGGATGGGGGTGCGCGCCTACTTGAGGACGTCGCGCACGATCTGCTCGAGGCGGTCGAGGGGGAAGGGCTTGGGCAGGTAGTAGTCGACGCGCTGCTCGCGGGCCTTCTTCTCGAGCTCGGGGGTGGCGTAGGCGGTGATCATCACGACGCGGGTGTCGGGCGAGGTCTCTTTGATCGCGGCGGCGAGCTGGAGGCCGTTCATGCCGGGCATGTTGTAGTCGGTGATCACGAGCGGGACGGGGCGGAGCGCGATCTGGGCGAGGGCGTCGGCCCCGCCGTTCACCGTGACGATGTCGTAGCCGCCGGTCAGATCGCGCATCAGGCGATGCAGAATAATAAGGATGTCGGGCTCGTCCTCGACGAGGACGATCGCCGGGTTGCGACCGGAGACATCGGGCATAGCGTGGCTCCTAACTCCCTTTTCGGCGCGGAGAGCGCCCAGGGCCCCATTTCGGGCCAATTGTAGCATACCGCGCCGGGGCGGGCAAGAGGCGGCCGGGTAGAGGGCAGGGCCGGTGGTGGTATGATTGGCCAACCCGGCCGCGCCGCGCCCTGCGAGGGTGCCCTCGGCAATCACCGCAGGAGCCAACCCATGTCCCAGCTGCCCACGATCTTTCTCAACGTCCTTGTGCCGGTCTTTTCGCTTGTGCTGCTCGGCTATCTGGTCGGTCCGCGCCTGCAGCTCGAGGTGCGCACCCTCTCGCGCCTGGCCTACTTCGTGCTCACGCCGGCCTTCGTCTTCACCATCCTCAGCCAGACTCGCATCGAGGCCAACCTGGCGGGGCGCATGATCGGCTTCATCAGCCTGGTCTACCTGGGCACCATCCTGCTGGCCTTTGTGGCGGCCCGGCTGCTGCGACGCTCGGCCCAGATGACGGCGGCCTATGTGATGATCGCGGCCTTCGGGAATGTGGGCAACTTCGGGCTGCCGATCATCCAGTTCGCCGAGGGGCCCGAGGCCCTGGGCGTGGCTACGGTCTACTTCCTGGCCAACCTGGTGCTGGCCTTCGTAGTCTGCGTGATGGCGGCCAACTTCAGCCGCGGGCTGAGCCTGGGGATGGCGGGGCAGGTCTTTCGCACCCCGGCCCTGATCGCCCTGGCGCCGGCCATCCTGCTCAACTGGTCGGGGTTCAGCCTGCCGCCCGTGGTGCTGCGGCCCCTCGAGCTGCTGTCCGACGCGATGATCCCGACCATGCTGATCGTGCTGGGGGCTCAGCTTGCGGCGGCCGGCGTACCAAAGCTCAGCGGCGACCTGGTGCTCTCGAGCGCGATCCGGCTGATCGGCGGGCCCGTGATCGCCTTCGCCACTGTGGGCTGGTTCGCCCTCTCGGGGCTCGAGCGCAACGTGGGCATCCTCCAGGCCAGCATGCCCACGGCCGTGCTCGTCTCGATCATCGCGATGGAGAACCGCCTGCTGCCCGAGTTCGTGACCACGACCGTGCTCTTCTCGAATGTCATCAGCATCATCACCCTGGCAATTGTCCTGCTGCTGTTATAGGGGAATTGTCCCGCGCCACAGGCCGCGCAAGGCAAATGCACAGGGAAGGTTGCCTGAAATAGGGCGGTAATGTACAATATATGTATCCCCGGAGTTCTAAGAACAAATGCTCAGGAGCAAGGCATGAAACGACGTGAGTTTCTGCGCGGCGCCACAGTTGGGGTCGTCGGTGGTCTCGGCATGACCCTGGCGGCCTGCGCCGGCGGGCCGCCCTCGACGCAGCAGGCCCCGCCGACCGAAGCGGCGGCGAGCTCGGGCGCGGCGCCCACAGCCGCCCAGGCTGCGCCCACCGTGGCCCAAGCCGAGCCCACGGCCCCGCAGGCCCAGGCCCCGGCCCAAAGCTCGTCGATGCCCGCCGTCGAGTGGGAGATGGCCACCAGCTGGCCGGTCGCCCTCGACACGATCTTCGGCGGCGCCCAGACCACGGCCGACCGGGTCGCGGCCCTCAGCGGCGGCATGTTCAAGATCACGCCGCGCGCCGCCGGCGAGCTGGCCCCCGGCACCCAGGTGCTCGACGTAGTTTCGCAGGGCGCGGTCGCCGCGGGCCACACCGCCTCGTACTACTACATCGGCAAGAGCCCGGTCACCGCCTTCGGCACCTCCCTGCCCTTCGGCTTCACCGCCCAGCAGCAGGACGCCTGGCTCTTCGAGGGCGGCGGCCTCGAGGCGCTCCAGGGCGTCTACGCCAAGCTCTTCAATGTGATCCAGTTCCCGGCCGGCAACACCGGCACCCAGATGGGCGGCTGGTTCCGCAAAGAGATCAACACCGTCGCCGACCTGAGCGGCCTCAAGATGCGCATCCCCGGCCTCGGCGGCCAGGTGATGACGGCCCTGGGCGTGACGGTGCAGGTCCTCCCCGGCGGCGAGATCTTCCAGGCCCTGCAGACGGGCGCGATCGACGCCGCCGAGTGGGTCGGCCCCTACGACGACCAGAAGCTCGGCCTCAACCAGGTCGCCGAGTTCTACTACTACCCGGGCTGGTGGGAGCCGGGCCCGACCCTCGAGGTCGAGGTCAACCTCGACGAGTGGAACAAGCTGCCCAAGGAGTACCAGGAGTTCGTGAAGGTCGCCTCCCACGAGGCGAACACGATCATGCTGGCCCGCTACGACGCCCGCAACAACCAGGCCCTGGGCGAGCTGATCACCGGCGGCTCGAAGCTGCGCGCCTACAGCCCCGAGATCCTCGACGCCGCCGAGACGGCCGCCTTCACGATCTACGAGGACTTCGCCAGCAAGGACGCCGACTTCAAGGCGATCTACGAGCCCTGGAAGGCCTTCCGCGACCGCATCTACAGCTGGCACAAGACCAACCAGTCGGCCTTCGAGCAGTTCGTCTTCTCGAAGGTGCAGACCTCGGCATAGTTTCGTCCAACCTTGTTGGACGAAACGAATTGCTGGATGTGAAGAGGGGCCGGAGCTTTCGCTCCGGCCCCCTTGTGTTGCGCCGCACGAGCCTACCAGCTTGCGAGCATTAGCCCTGGGCCAGGTTGACCAGCCAGATCACCGTGCCGGGGAAGAGCATGACCAGGAGCAGGACGATCACCTGGAGCACCACGAAGGGGAGGGCGCCCTTGTGGATGTCGGCGGTGGAGATCTCGGGAGGGGCGGCGCTCTGCAAGTAGAAGAGCGAGAAGCCGACGGGGGGCGAGACGAAGGCCGTCTGCAGGTTGAGGGCCATGACCACGCCGAACCAGACCATGTCGATCTCCTGGAAGCCCAGGGCGCGGGCGGCCGGCACGAGCAGCGGCATGACGATGAAGCAGATCTCGACGAACTCGAGGAAGACGCCGAGCAGGAAGACGACGATATTCGCGGCGATCATGAAGCCCCAGAAGCCGCCGGGCAGGGCCACTAGCAGTTCGGTGAAGAACTTGGTGCCGTCGAGACCGTCGGTGAAGACCAGGGCGAAGAAGGTCGAGCAGAAGAGGATCATGATCACCAGCGAGGTCGAGCGCATGGTGCTCATGGCCGAGTCGTAGAGCATCTTCCAGGTGAAGCGGCCGTTGGCCGCGGCCAGGATGGTCGCGCCGACCGCGCCCACGGCGCCGGCCTCGGTGGGCGAGGCGATGCCGAAGAAGATGCTGCCGAGCACGGCGAAGATCAGCAGGATGGGCGGCACCATCACCTTGACCATGCGCATGGCCAGAGCGGCGCCCTTGAGGGTGCGCTGCTCGAGGGGCAGGGCCGGGGCCAGGTGCGGCTTCAGGTAGGCGATGCCGAGGCAGTAGATCGCAAACGAGGCCGAGAGCATCAGGCCGGGGATGAGGGCGCCCGCGAAGAGCGCGCCGACGCTCACCCCGATCTGGTCGCTGAGCACCACCAGCACCAGCGAGGGCGGGATCATCTGGGCCAGGGTGCCCGAGGCCGCGATCACGCCGGTGGCCAGCTGCTTGTCGTAGCCCAGGCGCAGCATGATCGGCAGCGAGATCAGGCCCATGGCGATGATCGTCGCCGCGACGACGCCGGTGGTGGCGGCCAACAGCGTGCCGACCAGCACCACGGCCAGGGCGATGCCGCCGCGCAGCGGGCCGAGGACGATGCCGATCGTTTCGAGTAGCTCTTCGGCCAGGCCCGACTTCTCGAGGATCGCCCCCAGGAAGATGAAGAATGGGATGGCGAGCAGCGTGAAATCGGACATGGTGCCGAACCAGCGGTTGGGCAGCAGGCGCAGCAGGTTCAGGTCGAAGATACCGAGGCCAACCCCGATGATCCCGAAGATGATCGCGGTGCCGACAAACGAGAAGGCTACGGGGTAGCCGGTCAACAGCAGGGCGAAGAAGCCGGCGAACATGACCACCGACATCCACTCGTATCCCTCGATCGTGATCATCGACACACTCCTAACAGAGGGCTAGACCCAGGGCCGCAGTGCGACTGGCATGCTACTCGGCGACAGGCGCGTGATACTCTTCGATCGCGGCGGCCTCCTGGTCGCTGACCGCGTGGGTGAGCACGGCGATATACTTGATCGCCTGCGAGATCGCCTGGGCCAGCAACAGGATGAAGGCCACAATGATCATCGACTTGATCGGGGCCCGCGGCAGGCCGTCGGGGTCGGGCGAGACCTCCCAGGTGCCCCAGGTGCCGTTGGGCAGGCGGCCCCACGACGAGAGGACCGGGCTGAGGGTCACGAGGATACCCAGGATGCAGAAGGGGATGAGGAAGCAGAGTGTGCCGAGCAGGTCGATCCAGGCCCGGCGGCGCGGGCTCCACTTCGCGTAGAGGAAGTCGACCCGCACATTCAGGTTGTGCTTGAGAATATAGGCGAAGCCGAAGAAGAAGAGCACCGAGAACATATACCACTGGATCTCGATGGCCGAGTTGTTGGTCAGGCGGGCGCCGACGAAGCGGCCGAGGTAGCGGGCGACCACGTTGTAGAAGCCGGCGGCGATCATGACGAGCACGAGATAGGGCAGCATCCTGCCGACAAACTCGGTGACCGCATCAATGGCCCGGGAGATCCGCAACAAACCGTTCACAGGACGCCCTCCTTGGTGTACTCGGCTGCGCGGGGCGATGGCCGCACACGTGCAGCCGGCGCACCCGGGATGCTGCCCACGACGTGGGGCAACACGGATTGTCTCGGTCACAGGGAAAGTAATTGGCTCTCTCTATGGTACACGGGGGAAAATATTCTGTCAAAGGATAGAAAGAAGCCCTCACCCCTGGCGGGGTGAGGGCTTCTTCGGGCTACGTCAGGCTCACTCGTGGGTGGGACCCCAGTTCTTGGGGGTGCGCCACAGGCTCGAGAGGATCAGGTCGCGCACGTTGACCAGCTCTTTGGGCAGCCGGTCGTAGAGCTTGATGAACAGCTCCTCGTGGAGCAGGATCTCCTGCTGCCAGTCGTCGATGTCCAGGTGCATGATCTTGTCGAACTGCTCGCGGCTGAAGCCCGTGCCGCGCCAGTCGAGGTGCTCGTAGTTGGGGATCCAGCCGATCGGGCTCTCGACGC
>CAZKTU010000094.1:0-22745 GCA_964555675.1 uncultured Oscillochloris sp. | reverse complement strand
GCAGGTGTTCGTGCACCCACCAGATGGTCTCGAACATCTGCTTCGTCACATCGCGCAGGTCGCACTCGTTCGGCCCGCCGAGCCGCTGTTCGCCGCGTGTCGCCGCGATCTGACGCTCACACGCCCACCAGAAGTGGACCCAGACCGGGTGATCGACAAAATCGGTTAATCAAGATTGCCAAGCGCGCGACCGAAGCGCGGCGAGCGGCGCGAGTTTGTGCTGCAAACGGTGAAGACGAGCTGAGCTGCCCAGGATCCGCTTCCATGACCTGCGCCCCCAGCTACCCCGCGCCACTCGCCGAGCGTCTGCGACCAGCGCCGGCGGTCTACCGCTACCACGACCTGTTCCGCGAGTTCCTGCACGACCGCCTGCGGCGCGAGCTGCCCGACTGGCCGGCCCGGCTGTGCCGGCGCGCCGCCGCCGTTGAGCCCGATCCCCTGCGCCGCATCCACCTATTCCTCGCCGGCGAGCTCTGGCATGAGGCCGCCGAGACCATCGGCCAGGTCGGCGATACGCTCGTGCAAGCCGGGGCCTTCGGTCTGCTGCAGCGCTGGATCGTCGCACTGCCGGCAGAGCTGCGCGAGCGCGACCCGCAGCTGCTGCTTCTCGGCGGCATCTGCGCCTGGGAGCTGTACCAGCTGGAGCAGGCCAAGGGCCTGCTCCAGCGGGCGCTGCTGGGCTTCACGGAGCGCGGCGATCCGGCGGGACGAGCTGAGGCCCTCGCGCGGCTGGCTCTCGCCGCGAACCAGATTGGGGACACGGTCGCAGCGCGGGAGTACGCTGCACAGGCCCTCAGCCTGTCCCTGGCACCCGAGCTGCACGTGCAGCTGCTCGCGGTCCGCAGCCTCGATCTGCTCCAGTCCGGCCTGTGGCGGGTCGTGCTTAAGGACCTGGACCAGGCACTCACGCTGGTGGAGGCGGAGCACGAGCCCCTGCTTCGTCAGCGCCTGCTCCTCGGGCTACAGCGCTATATGCCGGGGCCGCTCATGCCGCTGCCCAGCGCGCTGCCGCGCTTCGAGCGGCTGGAGCGCCTGCTGGAGGGGCAGGACGGGGCCCTAGAGGCCGGCCCGCTGCGCCTGCACCTGCTCACCGTGCAGATCTACCTCCACCTGGAGCGCGGCCGCTGGGAGGCCGCGCTCCAGCGGTGCGCCGAGCTGTATCGGCTGGGCGCCGAGCTTGGCGTCCCGGAGTGGCAGGCGATCATGGTCGGCGGCATCCCGCCCGCCTGCTATGCGCTCCGGGGCGAGATGGGCGCCGCGGACGCCGCCCTGGAGCAGCTGTTTGTCTGGATCGACCGCATCCCGCAGGCGGTCGTGATCCAGCGGGTGCCTTACCTCTACTGGCGCGCCCGGGTGCGCTGGCTGCAGGGCCGCTACGAGGAGGTGCGCGAGCTCGCCGCCCAGATCGCCGCCCAGCTGCGGGCCTACGGCGAGCCGCTCTTCGTGGCCAGCGTGCCGCCGCTGCTCGACGGCCTGTTGGCGCTCGCCGAGCGCCGCTACCGCGACGCCGAAGGGGTGCTGCGCGCCGCGGCGACGATCCAGGAGCGTCAACCGCACTCCGTCATCTTCAGCCACGCCCATCTGCTCCTGGCATACACGGTGCTGAAGGGGGGGCGCGCCGATGAGGCGCTGGCGCTGCTGGAGCCGCTCCTGGCCCAGCACGAGGAGGCGGACACGCCCGGCCGCCTGCTCTGGGAGGGGCCACTCACCGCCACCCTGATGCGGCTGGCGCTCGAGCGTGGCCGCCACCCTGCCTTCGCGCAGCGGGTGCTCCAGCTCCTGGAGCCGGCCGGGTCGCCCTCACCAGCGGGCACCGACCTGGGCCACGGCCCCGAGCTGCTAAGCGAGCGGGAGCGCGAGGTGCTGCACCTGATGGCGGCCGGCGCCAGCAACAGCCTGATCGCCGAGCGCCTGATCATCAGCCCGCACACGGCGAAGCGGCACGTCGCCAACATCCTCAGCAAGCTGGGCGCCGCAACACGCACCGAGGCGGTCGCCCGCGCGCGCGAGCTCGATCTGATCTAGCCCGCTGCCCCACTACCCCCAGCCGCGCAGCTAACGCGTGGCCCTCCCCACGCCGGCGTAATGGCCCGTACGGGCCACGGTGGATCGGGGCTGCCGTCCTATACTCTCGGTGGGAGCTCATCCAGACCAAAGGAGACTTCAATGACTGCCGTGGCAGCGCGTGAGATCTATATCCCGCGGCCAGGCCACGCCGGCTTCGAGCAGACCCTGCGGGTGGGCTACGGGCTCGCGGCGGACGGCCTGACCAACGCGGCAGGCGTGCCAAAGAACATCCTACACCTGGCGCTGCTCTCCCAGATGAGCGACATGCGGCTGGTCGGTCCGATCGCGGCGATGAACCCGCTCTTCGGCGTGCTGGCGCGCCTCGCGCGGCGCTTGGGGATGGAGGCCGAGTTGCTGGCGCGCTACGGCGCGTGAGGGCAGGGCCATCGGTATCGACCCGAGCGGCCACCACATTCAGCCCCCTATGCCCTGGGAGATGTTGGATCCCACCGCTCGCTACGCCGTCCAGCGGGCCGAGCCATAGCGCTCCGCTGGACGAAGAAGGAAAGTCTCTTGCTTCACCTGATCCCGCCCGCACGTGATCACCGCCCTTGACGCCGACGGCACCATATCCAAAGGGCATGGGTAGTGTGATAGACCGTGTGGGAGCGGATCAAGAGCGAGCACCGTACCGCCAGCAGTCGCCAGCTCAGGTTCACGACCAGCGGATAGCGCGCACGGCATCGTCATTCAGGCTCGCGGCTCAGATCAAGCCCTGCTCACGGGCGAGGCGAGCGGCGTGGGCGCGGTTGTTGGCGTGGAGCTTGTCGAGGATGGTCGAGACGTAGTTCTTCACCGTGCCCTCGGCCAGGGCGAGCTCCTGCCCGATCTCGCGGTTGCTCCGTCCGTCGCCAATCAGCCGCAGGATCTCCCGCTCCCGCTCGCTGAGCGGCTCGCCCTCCAGCTGCTGCTGCGCGCCGCCCCGGCTGAACTCGGAGATCAGGCGCATCGCCACGCTCGGCTGCACGATGCTCTCGCCCCCGTCTGATCGCGATCGAGACGTAGTAGATGAGTGTCCAGATCAGCGGCATCCGCTATCATACCTTATCGCCACGGCTCCCAGCGAAACCAGCGGGCGGCGATGAGCAGCCCGAGCAGCCCGAAGAGTGCGAGGCCGGCGAGATTGAGGGCGGCGGCCTGCACCGCGCCTGCACCCGTCAGCGCCGGGCGGACGAGGTCCACCAGCATGAAGGCCGGGGTGAAGCGCGCCGCCTCCACCAGCCAGCCGGGGAGCATCTCGGTGGGCAGGAACAGGTTCGAGATGAACATCAGCGGGAAGTAGACCACATTGCCCACCGCGAAGGCCGCGCCCGCGCTGGGGGCGAGCGCGGCGATGGCCTGGCCGAGCAGCACGAAGGCCAGGGCACCCGCCAGGGCGACGGCGCCTGCCAGCAGCCGCCCCTCGTCGATGATCGCCACCCGGTCGCACAGCTCCCTCTGGCGTGATCGAAAACACAGTGTTTGGCAGGGCGTGGGGAGCATGGCTCCCCACGCTTCCCCTCGCGTCAGTTCTCCACCTGGAAGGAGCGCTTGAGCGTCCAGTGGGCCACCTTGCGCCCAACCTCGATCCCCTTGACGGTCGCGTGGCGGAAGTGGATGCCGCCCCACACCCGCGCGTTCATCACCTCATGCGTCAGGTCGTCCACGTGTGCGTAGTGGCGCTGCCGCTGCTGCACGTCCGGCGCGCTGCTTGACAGGTCGATCTCGATCTGCTTCGTGCCAAAGAAGGCGGCGAACACTTCTGCCTCGGCGCCCGTCAGGCAGCCGTGCCCGGAGGGATACTCGGGATGCGGCGGCGCGCCGAGCAGCGGCTTCCAGGTCGGATCCCCCTCCGTCGCGGGGTTGCCGTCGCTCTCGCCCGCCGGGATGGCGAACTGCGGCCTCCAGAACAGGTAGGTGTACTTGGCGTCGAAGCAGGCGATCAGGGCGTCGGCGCCGACCAGGTTGCCCATCGCGAACAGCCGCGCCGCCTGGACGGCGCTGAGCCCGCGATCGATCACGATCTGCTCGAAGGCGGCGTTGTACTGCACAACCGGGTTGGTGGTCCAGAACCGCGCGATGTCGGTCTGCTCGGCGGTACGCACCAGGCTGTCGGCGCGACCGAGCAGCTTGACCTCGTTGTAATCCTCGACCCAGGCCCTTCGGAAAAACGCCAGAGGCGCATTCGGCCGGAACTGATCTGGGCTGCGCAGCAGGAAGGGGCGCAACTGCGCGGCCCAGGGGGTCATAGGCTTCTGGCCCTCGGGCAGCTGCCAGACCCCCGGCGCAGGCGCAGGCATCGTAAAGCCGGTGTCGGCCTCCAGCCCGTCACCCTGGCGCCGCGCGATCAGGCCGGCGGCCGACGCCTGCCCCACAGCGATGCCGACCGTCTTCGCGGTGCTATCGGGCACGGTGGCAAGCGCGGCGGCGTAGTCGGCGTCGAGCTCCGCCCGCTGCGCCGGGAAGTAGTGCACCAGCACGTGGTGGGCGGCAGTGGCGACGGCGGCGTCGACCGAGGCTTCGGGCACCCGCGCCAGGCGCACCTGGTACGGTCTGTAGCCGCCCTCGATCGCGACCACCGCATCGTAGACGGCGGCCTGCACAAAGGCGATCGAGGTCATAGCGTGGGCCGTGCTCTGCCCGGCGACCTGGATCGCCGTGCGCCGGGCGATGCCGTTCCAGCCGACGACAGCGCCGGCGCTCGCGGGCGTGGTCTCCTGCGCGCCGACCGGATAGGTGGCAAGGGCCAGCATCGCCAGCGTCATCAGCGTGACGAGCATGGTGAATAACCGCTTGATAGTCATTGAAAGCTCCTTGTCGTAGCTATGCTTATTGCCAGGGCGGGCTAGGGCCGTGTGGCGACCACTTCGAGATACTCGCCAGGCACGACGAGCGTGCCACTCCCGCCGCGGTTGAAGCGCGCCATCAGCTCGGTCAGGTCGCGAGTCAGGCCGGCCTGGCCCGTCTCGTCGAGCGCTGCGAAGGCTTTGAGCACCGGCCCGTAGTAGGTGCGGAACACGTGGAGGAAATGCTCGGCCGAGCGGTAGCGGAACACGAAGTGGCGCCTCGTCGTAGTCAGCTTGGCGATACCGTCGCCCCACAGCTCGCGCAGGTACGGCTCGCTGCCCCAGAGCGCCGGGGACTTCACGCCGGGAGCCGGCGGGATGTAGGTGCCGAGCGTGCGGAAGACGTTGCCGATGAAGCCCTCCGGAGTCCAGTTTGCCAGGCCGATCGTGCCGCCGGGCCGGCACACGCGCAGTAACTCTTGCGCCGCGCGGGGGTGGTCGGCGGTGAACATCACGCCGAAGACCGACAGCACCACGTCGTACTCGGCGTCGGCAAACGGCAGCTGCTCGGCATCGGCCTCGTGGAAGGTCACCGGCAGGCGCTCGGCCTGGGCGCGCTCGCGCCCCCGTTCGAGCAGGGCGGGAACGTAGTCGGTCGAAGTCACTTCGGCCCAGCGGCGAGCGGCGGCGAGGGTGGCGTTGCCGTTGCCGGCCGCCACGTCGAGCACACGCTGGCCGGCTCGCAGGTCGACGGCCTCGCACAGCAGCTCGCCGGTGAGCTGAAGGGTCGTGCCGATCACGGCATAGTCGCCCGACGACCAGGCGGCCTGCTGACGGCTCTTCACGGCGGCCAGGTCAGCGATCAGTTGGGTGGTAGTCACAAGCATTCTCCTATGTGCGTAACAGGGTTCGTCTACGCCAGGCGGCGTGTGTGCAGTACACCATGCGACGGGTCACCGGTGGGGGGAGTGAGTGCTACAATAGCTACCCCAGCTTGTACCCCAACCCGTCGCACCCGGCTGCAGTGTCGCTGCTCGAGCTGGAGGCATCCGTTGCCGGCAAGGGGCAGGAGGCAGGATTGGACGAGCACGCATCGTTTGGCTTCTGGCTTCAGCGCCGCCGCAGGGCACTCGACTTGACGCAGGCCGAGCTGGCGGAGCGCGTCGGCTGCGCGCTGGGCACGATTCGCAAGCTCGAAACCGACGAGCGCCGGCCCTCCAAGCAGCTCGCCGCACGCATGGCCGAGCAGCTGCAGCTCGGGCCTGAGGAGCAAACGGTGTTCCTCAAGGCTGCGCGGGCCGAGGTCCGTGTGGGCCAGCTCGGTCCGGCGGCGCCACTCACACCTCCACCGCTCGCTGCGCTCGGGCCGCCGCCGCTCGCCGCGCCGCCCGAGCCATGGGATGCACGCCGCTCCAACCTCCCATTCCCCCCCACTCCCCTGATCGGTCGCGAACGCGAGATCGCCGCGCTCGTCACGCTGCTCCGGCGAGTCGACGTGCGTCTGGTCACGCTGAGCGGTTCCGGCGGCACCGGAAAGACCCGGCTCGCTCTCCAGGCCGCCGCTGAGCTGCACGACGACTTCGCCGATGGTGTCCACTTCGTCAATCTCGCCCCCATCAGCGCCCCCGACCTGGTCGCCACGACGATTGCCCAAACCCTTGGCGTGGCCGAGAGCGCCAGCCGATCGGTCGAGGAGAGCCTGGGCGCCTTTTTGCGCGCCAGGCGGACGCTGCTGCTGCTGGACAACTTCGAGCAGGTGCTCGATGCGGCACCTGTGGTCGCCGAGTTGCTGGCTGCGGCGCCGGGGCTCAAGCTGCTCGTCACCAGCCGGGCTATGCTACACCTGTACGGCGAGCACGAGGTCGTGGTGCCGCCGCTGGCGCTGCCCCCGCCCGGCGATCTGCCCGTGAGCAGCACGGGTGAAGAACCCCGCGAAGCAGGTTTCGACGTCCCTCCCCCCGCTGCGTCTGCCGGGACTGCGTTGCTGGCGTACGCTGCGGTGCAGCTGTTCAACGTACGCGCCCAGGCAGCCAGGGCCGACTTCACGCTCACGAGCGACGACGCTTCCATCGTTGCGGAGATTTGCCGTCGCCTCGACGGGTTACCCCTGGCGATCGAGCTTGCCGCCGCGCGGGTCAAGTTTTTCTCCCCCGCGGCGCTGCTGACGCGGATGGAACACCGGCTGCAGCTGCTGACCGGCGGCCCCCGTGACCTGCCCATGCGCCAGCAGACCATGCGGAACACCATCGACTGGAGCTACAACCTGTTGGAGCCGGGGGAGCAGCTGTTATTCCGGCGGCTGGGGGTGTTTGTGCGCGGCTGCACGCTTCAGGCCGCTGCGGCAGTCTGTTTCGCCGATGGCGAGCTGCCGCTCGACCTGCTCGATGGAGTAGCCTCCCTGACCAATAAGAGCCTGCTGCTGCAGAGCGAGGGGCCGGGCGGCGAGCCGCGCTTCGCTATGCTGGAGACAGTGCGAGCCTACGCGTTGGAACAGCTCGCACTGCATCGCGAGGACGAGGCCGCGCAACAACGCCACAGCAGCTACTATGCGCGCTTCTCAATCGCGGCAAACGAGGAACTCGTGCGGGCAGACGCTCCCCGCTGGCGGGCCTGGGTCGCTGCCGAGCTGGATAACCTGCGCGTGGCGTTTGATTGGGCACTGCACCACCAGCGCTACGAATCCGCCCTTGAGATAGCGGCGGGGGTGTGGCGGTTCCACGACATGTTCGGCCTGTTACGCGAGGCCCTTGAGCGGCTGGAGCTAGCGTTGGCCTACCGCGAGCAGGCCTCGTTGCAGGTGCAATCCATGGCCCTGCGCGCGACCGGCACCCTCGCCATTAGCCTCGGTGACTATCCACGAGCGCGCCACTGGCTCGAAACGGCGGTGCAGGTTGGGTGGCGCCTGAACGACCCACGTGCGCTTCAGCCAAACCTCAACAATCTTGGTTATGCCCTGCTCCGGCAGGGCCTGCTGAGCGATGCACGCGTCCACCTCGAGGTGTCGTTGTCGCTTGCGCGACGCGCCGATGATCCCACCGTCGCCAAGTTTTCGCTCGGAATGCTGGCGAGCCTGCATCTGCGTGGGGGCGACTACGCACAGGCACAGGTGTGCGCCGAAGAAAGTCTGCAGATCAATCGGAACCGCCAGGATCCCGAAGGCACAGCAAACGGCTTGCGCGTCCTGGCAGAGATCGTCAGTCGCCAGGGCGATGCAGTCTCTGCGCGTCAGCTGGCCGAAGAAGCCATGGCGCTCTATCGGGCCCTGGGGCACCAGCTTGGTCTCGGCCTCAATCACGTGCTCCTGGGCGATATCGCCTACTTGGAGGGCGATCACAGCGGGGCACTCACGCATTACCGGCAGTGTCTCACCCTCTGGCGAGACCGCGGGAACGCCGTGGACAGCGCCGCCGTGCTCGCCAAGGTCGCCCTGGCTCTCAGCCAACTGGAGGATCCGGCCCGTGGGGCGGCCTTGCTCGGCGCGGCTGCCGCCATCCGCGAGCGCGCGAGCGTCACGCTCGCGCCCACTGAGCAGGCTGACGATGACGAAACGCTCCGTGCTTGCCGGGCGGCGCTGGGCGAGGCCGGGCTCAATACCGCGCTGGCTACCGGCCGCTTGCTCTCACTGGAGGAGGCCATTGGTCTGGCGTTGCAGGCCGGTGATGATCTCGCGTACGGCGAAACACGTCAGGCCGCTGGTCCTACGCGGCCCTGAGTCGCCCGCGCAGCGATGGCCAGCAGTGTCTTCAGCGGGACATCCAGCACACCGTCTCGGCCAGGACCGCGGCAGCTCCCGAGCGCTCACTCACCACGTATTCGTGAGCCAGTCGCCGCTCGCAGCGGTAGCAGGCTGGGCTCGTCTGCCGGCGAGGGATGCATCGCGAGAATCTCGTCAACAAGCGTCGCAAGCGGCGTCTCGCGCCCGCGGGCGGCCGCGACGGCGAAGCGGTCGGCCGGCAGTAGTCCCGCGCAGCGCGCGAGCCACGCATTACGATAGGTAAAACACTACGATGAATTGGGCGGCACCTTCTTTCTCATCAAGTACGCGCTCACCGCGGAACTCCACCTGCTACGCTTTGCCCCCGCAGCATTCGGAGGAGTTCTGGTAGCGCTACATCGACAGAGCCGACAAAAAGGTGACGAATAACGTCAACCCAGGAGTACGATCTGACGACACGGTCTATACTAATCGTAGGTGAACGTCCTCCAGCGCGACGCCGATCTCCATCATGAGCTTGAGAAGGAGAAAGGTCGTGGCAAACCAGTCGAAGCCGGCCAGCAGGGCGAGCATGCTAAGCCAGATGCTGCCAGCGAGGATGCAGCCGCGGCACAGCGCCGGGAGCATCCAGCGCTCGGCCACGGCCTGATCGCCCCGCCGCAGCAGCCAGAGAACGAGCAGCAAGGCGAGGGCCTGTGTCAGAGCGAAAAGCGGAATGGCGGCCCGCAGTGCGGTCAGGATCTGGTCCACGTCGAGCGTAGCCGCCAGCGCGATCGCGCCAAAGATGGCGCTGAAGACGGCCAGGACCCCGGACAGGAGCACAAAACCCTGGATCGCTTCGGCCCGCGGCCGAAGCTTGCCGTCAATACTTGCAAGCCGCTCTGGGGCTAGGAGCCACAAGCGCACTCCGGTGAATGCGACAAGCACAACGGTCTCGACAATATAGACCGCCACGGCGGTCGCCGTTGCCCAGGCCCCGAAGATAAAGCCTACCGCAATCGGTCCGCTCATACCTGTCACGGCCAGCAGCGGCACTCCGGCTCCAATCAAGCGCTCGATACGCACAAGCGTCCTCCCGTGATTGGCCTTTGTTCATCCACGCTCGACGGAGAGCAGCGTCAGGCCAAGGTCGCGTACGCGGGCGAGCAGCCCGTGCAGCGCCGCCTGGTCGGGCAACCGCGCGACGATGCGCGTCGCTCCGTCGTCCTCCCACAGCACCCGAACCTCGCAGAGCGACGCAAACCAGTCGCCCGCGATATGCCCTTTCACTCGCAGCTGGTAATGGGCCTCGTCCACGCTGTGTTGATTGTAGCTCATGAATGAACGAGCGCAGCTGGCACAGCCTGCGTCCGCACTCCGTGTCTCGGTCCGTTTAGCGGTGACAGCCAGCGGAGCAGCGACCGGGGTGGTATCCCGCTCGCCGCTCCGCTGATTGAGCGTGGCTACTCCTCGAGGTTGCCAAGCTCGGCGGCGCCCACCACTTCGCCGTCTCCGCACTGGCCACGGGCCGTGCCGCCCACAGTGTTCCCGTAGACCGCCGGCGCCGGCTCGTTCGCCGCGCAGATCAGGTTGCGCCCAATGGTGGTGAAGGCGATGACGGTATCGGACTGGTTGTGATGCACCCGTATCGTGCCCCACACCTCGTTCGCGCTGCACAACCCCGGGAAGATTGGCGCGTCGCCGATCAGCAGCCCGCCGCGGTGCTCGGCCAGGCGGGCGTCGCCCTCGACCGTCGTCCCGCAGAGCATGGCCACCTCACGCGAGGCGCGCATCACGAGGTTGCCCTGCACCCGGGTCGTTAGCAGGCGCGCATCGTGCAGGCCGATCAGGCGCACGTTCCCCTCGGCGCGCGAGCGCTCGAACTCCGTCGTGACCCCGTCGCTCAGCTGGATGCGCCCGCCGACGCTCGCGTCCCGGAAGGACACGTGCTCGAAGCGAGCGCCAGAGACACCCCCTTCGACTCGGCTTTCGATCACCTGGAGGCCCGAGCGCTCGCCGACGCGGACGTTGCCGCGCACCGTGACGTTGATGAGCACGCACGCCTCGCTCGCGGGCACGATCAGGTCGCCGAGGATGATCTGGTCGGACAGGTCGCCCACGCAGTTGGTGCGTGCCGGGCGTGCCTCCAGCGGAGCGGCGATACCCACCGTGAGGAACAGGGTCAGGCTCAGGATGAGCCAGGCGGTCGCTTTCATTGCGTTGTTCTCCATTCGTTGATACTGATACACACGCTGCCGTGCGCTGGGACTGTGCCCGCCCGCAGCGGACACCCGGCTCAGCACGGCACGGCTCAGACTATCAACCCCGCATTCCCCGATCGTTCACCGCTTCGCGGTAGCGACGACCCCACGGCGAACGCTCGCGCGAATGGACGACGAAAGCTCGACCCTTGCGTGTCGGTCGTCCCTTGGCCCGATAAGGCAGACGACAACAGACGGTACAATCTAAGGACACAGCGCGCACCGGCGACAACCTCAGACCCGAACGGCGCTTGCTGCACAATGGGAGGGCTGAGCCGATGCTGCGGCTGTATCTCTTTGGAACTCCTCGCCTCGAGCGCGATGGTGTCGCCCTACCGCTGCGGCGGAGCAAGGGCTTGGCTCTGCTCGCGCACCTTGCTGCAACAGGGCGCCCCCACGCGCGTGAAGCGCTGCAGGCGCTCCTGTGGGCAGAGTTCCCGGACGCTGATGCACGCAACAACCTGCGCCGCGAGCTGTCACAGTTACGGGCGCTCCTTGGGGACGGCGCATTCGTCGCTGACCGTCAGCAGGTCGCTTGGACGCGGGGGCCTGCCCAGTGGGTCGATGTCGCCACATTCGAGGCACAGATCGCCCTTGCCCGTACCCACGACCATCCCTCCGGCCTCTGCGCTGTGTGTGCCGGGGCGCTTGCTGAGGCGGTACAGCTCGCGACCGCCGAGTTGCTCGACGGCCTGCATCTGGCTGACAGCCCCGCGTTCGAGGAGTGGCTGTTTTTCCAGCGCGAGGAGATCCGCCAGCACCTCGCGTGGGCCTACGAGTGCCTGGTGGAGTGGTATGCCGGGCGCGCTGAGCTCCAGCAGGCCCTGAGTCTTGCCCGGCGCTGGCTAAGCCTTGACCCGCTGGACGAGCCGCCGCGCCGTGCCCTGATGGAGCTGTCAGCCCAGGCCGGACAGCACGCCGCAGCACTGCGCATCTACGAGGAGGGCGTCCGGCTCCTCGCCGCCGAGCTCGGTACGACGCCCGAACCTGCAACCACCTCGCTGTATGAGACGATCAAGGCTCGCGAGCTCGCGCCGGCCCCACGCCGCCACGCCATAGTCCCGTTACCGCAGCCGGAACCACCCGCCTCGTTTCCAGACGTGACTCCGCCCGACCTACCGCCGCTTACGAGCTTCATAGGAAGACAGGACGAGCTCGCGCAGCTTGTGGCACGCCTGAACGACCCTACCTGTCGCCTGCTCACCCTGGTAGGCCCGGGCGGGATCGGCAAGACGCGCCTGGCAAACGAGCTGATCGAGCGGTGCCGCAGGAGCTTCGCCGATGGCGCAACCCTGGTGCCGCTGAGCAGCACCACGCGCCCCGAGCATCTCCCTGGCTCCATCGCAGGTGCGATGGCGCTTGCCCTCACCGGCACAGGCACGGGCTGGGTCGAGCTTGCAGCGGTGCTCCGCGAGCGCGAGCTGCTGCTGGTGCTTGACAACGTCGAGCAGCTGGTCGATGCCGCAGCAGCCCTCGCGGAGCTGCTACGGGCTGTACCAGGCCTCACGCTCCTAGTCACCTCGCGGGTCGCCCTGGGGCTTCAGGAGGAGTGGCTCTGGCCGGTCGCAGGGTTGACGGTGCCTACTGGGAGCGATACCGCTCATCAGGCCGACGCCGTGCAGCTCTTTCTCACACGCGCCCGGCAGCGAGGTGCCGACCTCCAGCCGAATGACCTCGAAGCGGTGGTCCAGATCTGCCGGCTGGTCGGCGGGATGCCCCTCGCGATCGAGCTCGCTGCGGCCTGGACAGCCACGCTTTCCTGTCGCGAGATTGCTACCGAGGTCGCCGGTGGCCTCGCGCTCCTGGCGACTGAGCTGCCGGCGGTGCCCGAGCGGCACCGCAGCATACGCACGATCGTCGATCAGACCTGGGCGCAGTTGCCGACGCCTGTTCAGCATACCCTGGCCCGGCTGTCGTTGTTTCCTGCCAGCTTCACGCGTGAGGCAGCCATGGCGGTGGCCGATAGAGCTGGGGCGCTCCCGCTGCTTGCGCAGCTTGCGGAGCGGGCCTTGCTGCACCGCGCGGCCGACGGGCGCTACGAACTGCATCCATTGGTGCGCCAGTATGCCGAGGAGCGGCTACGGGAACTGCCGGACGAGGCGCAAGCGGCAGTCGTGGCGGGCGGACGCTACTACACCCAGTGGCTCTGTGCCTTGTTCGCGCGTGTGTATACTGGCGACAACGAGCAAGCCATCCTGGCCGTGCGCGCAGAGCGTGACAACATTCGCCGTGTCTTTCCAGCCATGCTGGCCGACACAGCCGGCGAGCCACTTCGGCAGGTGCTTCAGATTATTCAGAATTACTACTTCGCCTGCGGCCCCTATCAAGAAGGCGTCGAACTGCTAGCGATGGCTGAGACTCACTTGAGGCAGGATCGTTCCGATGACGGAGCGGTCGTGCGCGCCCATGTGCTCACGAGTCTGGGCATGTTCGCCATGCGCCAGGGCCAGATCGAGGCGGCCCGGGCCTATCTCACGACCAGCAGCGCGCTCTTTCTGGAGCTGGGTGCCATGCCGCGTGAGGGTGAGGCAACCGACCCCGAGATTGTGCTGGGCATGCTAGCTCTGGTTGCGGGTGACTACCAGGCGGCCGGGCGCTACGCTGAGCGGGTGCGCGTACGCAACGAGGCCACGGGGCAGCGGCGCAACCAGGCGTATAGCTGGCACATCCGCGCCGACGCAGCGCAGGCGCAGGGGCTGCTGCCGGCCGCGCACACGGCGGCGCGGAAGGCGCTGGCCCTGTCCTATGCGAGCGGCGCAAGCTGGTTGACCGCCTACATTCGCAATCAGCTCGGCCAGATCGCTGCAGCGCGCGGTCGCTACGAGGAGGCAGCGCAGCATCTGGAGGTCAGTTACACCACGCGCGAGACGTTTGGTGACTACGAAGGCATGGCTGTAGCCCTACTCGGCATCGGCGAGATCGCGGCCAGCCGTGGTGAGCACGCGCGTGCGGCGCAACGGTTCGGCGAGAGCCTCGCCTTGTACACCCAAACCGGCGACCGTGGCGGCATGGCCCGCGCCCGGCTCCGCCTGGGCACAACGCTGGCTGCCCTTGGCGACCGGCCCGCTGCGTGGGCGCATATTCAGGCGGCGCTCGAGCAAGCCCGCGCCCTCGGCTACCAGCATGTCGTGCTTGACGCTGTGGTGCAGGCGGCCGGTCTGCTGACGACGACAGACCATGCAGAACGGGCTCCCGCCCTGCTCGCCCAGGCCCTGGTTCACCCGGCGAGCAGGGTAGCCACTACCGAGCAAGCCCATCGCCTGCTGGGCCGCTGCGAGGAACTGCTGCTAGCCGATGTATTCGCCGCAGCGGTCGCACGTGGGCAAGCCTCCTCGCTTAACGAGCTCGTGGAGGAGATTCGGGCGCTCACGATTCCCGGAGAGTTGTAGCCCGAGCGCCTGTGGCGCGCCACCCAGGCATTTTTTTGACGTGCCACTGGCTGCCGCTCAGCGAGGCAGCCGAGCCGTTGCAGCTGAAAATTGTGTTTGGGGCGCCCGCCCTGCGCCACCCGCCGGCACCCGCGTCGATTCAGGCGATCATCGCCCAGCTGCAGCAGGGCCGGCTTGCGCGCGACACGTGCGCGCAAGCCGGCCGTCCGCCTCGGACTGACGGTTTCTCAAACGTCGGGGTAGTTGTGTCCGCGGATTACGCGTTGCGGAGATTGATGCTTCACTGTGCTCAGGCCTCAGATCTCACCCCTCGTGCGTCAGACGTGGCTTGATGTTCTGGTTCATCCTGAAGAGGTTGGTGGGGTCGTAGGCTGCCTTGAGCTGCGCCAGTCGCTCGTAGTTGCCGCCGAGGCTGGCCCGCACCATCTGCTCGCCCTCCTCGCCAAGCCCGGGGAAGTTCAGGTAGACCGCGCCGTTAGAGAACGGCTGCATCGCCTCGGAGAAGCCGCGGGTCCAGGCGATGTTGGCCTCGGCCTCGGCCGGGTCGATCCAGGTGGTGTTGAACACCAGCCAGAACGGCGCCGCGCGGCTGCCGAACGCGGTGGCGTCGGCCGGAACACGACTGGCCGCCCCGCCCATCGCCCACAGGTCTACCATTGTCATCGGCGATGGGCGCCGCGCCATCCACTCGGCGATCGTCGCCACCGCCCCGTCGCTCAGCTCGCGGAGGTAGAGCGACCGCCAGTAGTGCTGGAGCACATGGGCCGGGTACAGGGCGTCTACGGCAGCTTGGGCGGCGGCGTACGGCGCCGGGCCAGTGGCATCGAGCAGCGGCTCGGCCAGCCGCCGGAGTGCTGCGACCACCTCCAGACCTTCGGCCATATCGCCGCACCAGATGCCGGACAGGCCGAACACCTCGCGCCCGTGCAGCTCGGCGGGGAAGATGGCCACCGGCGGGACACTGGTGAGAAAGCCGTTGCAGCTGAGCTCGTCAGGTGCGGTGGCCATGAAGTCGTGCCAGGCCGGCATCACCCTCGCCAGTTGCTCAACCGGGTACATCACCATCAGCATCAGGATCTCCGGGCCGACTGGGTGCAGCGCGAACTCGAAGCTGGTGACGACGCCAAAGTTGCCGCCGCCGCCGCGCAGACCCCAGAGCAGCTCGGGCCGCTCGTTCACACTGGTCCGCACGACCTCGCCTGAGGCCAGCACGACTTCGGCGCCGACGAGGTTGTCGCAGCTCAGGCCGTACTTGCGGCGCAGGTGGCCGATGCCGCCGCCGAGGGTGAGGCCGGCGACGCCGGTGGTGGAGACCGCGCCGCCGGGCGTGGCCAGACCGTACGCCTGCGTTGCGCCATCGAGGTCGGCCCAGGTGGTACCGCCCTGCGCGCGGGCGATGCGGGCCTCCGCGTCGACGGCGACGGCGCGCATCGCGGACAGGTCAATGACGAGGCCGCCGTCGACGGTGGCGTTCCCCGCGGCGTTGTGGCCGCCGCCGCGCACGGCCAGGGGCAGCCCGTGGTCGCGGGCGAAATTCACGCTGGCCACCACGTCGGCGGTGTCCGCGCAGCGCGCGATCAGTGCGGGGTAGCGGTTGATCATGCCGTTCCAGACCAGGCGGGCTGTGTCGTAGTCCGCATCGCCTGGCCGAATCAGCTCCCCGCGCAGGGCCCTGCCGAACGAACGAATGTCCGCGTCGTGCAGTGCAGTCGAATGTGTGTCGAGCATCGAGTTCTCCTTGTTGTGTATGCGCAAGTGCGCGATCGCACTGGCAGCATAGTGCTACCGTGTTCCCCAACAATTCGCCGATCATTCGCCGGTTGATCGTTCGCGTAGCCCGGCGAACAGATCGTCCTCCACCTCGCCACTGGCGATCACCGGGCTGGAGGCGCAGAACAATTCGTTCACTCCCCAGAGCTCGCGCTGCTGGGCCTCGGGCAGCGTTGCGAGTCCGGCGTAGCGCGGCAGCTGCGATTCGTGGCAGCTGAGGGCGTGCTGGACCTGCCGCGCGTAGGCCAAGGTGTCGATGCGGGTGGTGATCGCCGACGGCTCGCTGGTGCTTGCGCCGTGAACCGAGTCATCCGCAGCCGTGGCCGAGTCGCTGCTGAGCGCAGTACATCGCGCTGATTGCTTGGGTGATGCGGCGAGGTAGTACAGCTTGGGCACGCGATATGGTGCCCAGTTGCCGCTGATGCGCTCGTTGCAGTCGGCGGCCCGGAGCACGGCGGCGGCAGTGTAATGGCCGAGCAGGGCGTGATCGGAATGGCTCGCACGGCCCTGTGGCCCGTGGGTGATGACCACGTGGGGGCGCAGGAAGCGAAGGGCGCGCGCGATGGTGTCGACAAGCTCGGTGGCGTCAGCTTGGCCGACCTCGCCGTGCGGCTGGCTGAGGAAGCGCACCCGGCGCAGCCCAAGGACGCGGGCAGCAGCGCGGAGCTCGTCCTTGCGTCTGTGGGCAAAGGCTTGCGGGCCCGGGTACGCATCGGCATCGCCGTGCCAGGCGCGCTCGCCGTAGGTTGCCATCAACAGCGATGTTTCGACGCCCTCGGCGGCGTAGCGGGCCAGAATACCGCCCGTCGCCAGCACCTCGTCGTCGGGATGGGCGAGGATGCAGAGCAGGCGAAGGCTGGATTGCATATGCTCCTCCTTGAGCGCTCCTGGACCGGAGCGCATCAGTTGTTTGTAGATCGCCACCCTAGCGCGGCGTCATTCCTCACTCGTTCGACCAGACATTTGTGTAGGAAGCCGTCCGGCTCGACGCGCTCCTCGCAGGTATGGTTGTGCGCTCAAGCCAGCAGTTCGCTCGTTCGCCAAGAGGGGAGCCGCCTCCAGCGCTGCGAATGCTCGGCGATCGGCACAGGAATGATCGAAACGTAGAGTTGCTCGTGTCGAATAGCGGCATGCGAGCGGGTAGGTTCGCAACAACAAGGGGGGAAAAGTGACACACCGACTTCTGTGCGTGCTCGCTCACCCTGACGATGAATCGTTGGGGATGGGTGGCCTGCTGGCGCGTTCTGCCGCCGATGGTGTCGAGACATACCTGCTCACCGCCACCAGCGGTGAGCAGGGGTGGCCGGGCGACCCACACGCCCATCCGGGTCGCCTGCAGCTTGCCCAGCTGCGTGAGGCCGAGCTGCAGGCGGCGGCGGAGATTCTAGGTGTACGCGAGGTTCATCTGCTGCGCGAGCCCGACGGCGGGCTCGCGACAACGCCCGCCGACCCAGCCATCGCCAGGATCGCGCGGGTCATCCGCCGGATCCGCCCACAGGTTGTCGTGACCTTTGGGCCGGATGGGGCGACCGGGCATCCCGACCATATCGCGATCAGCCAGCTGGCAACCGCAGCGCTCGTGCGCGCCGCCGACTCGGCCGATCCCGGAGCCGGCGAAAGCGTGGCACACCGGGTCGCCAAGCTCTACTACCTGGCGCCAACCCGCGCGCAACTTGACCGGTACGATCAGGTCTTTGGCGACTCAGCGATGACCATCGACGGAGTCACGCGCTACGTGCCGGGCTGGCCGGAGTGGTCGGTCAGCGCCCATATCGATGCGACGCCCTACGCGCAACAGGTGTGGCGGGCGATCGCGTGCCACCGCTCGCAGCTTCCTATGCTCACCACCCTGGCCGAACTGCCACACGCCACCTACGCGGCTCTTTGGGGAGCGACAACGCTGTATCGCGCCTACAGCCTCGTTAACGCGGAGCAGCAGCGCGAGTCTGACCTCTTCGCCGGGCTTGAGACGTCGTACCTGGACGCTTGAGCCCTGACGCCAACGGTGAAAAAGGAGCCGGACGATGACAAAGCAACCTGTGATGACCCGTGGCATACGTGTTCTTTTATGTGCCAGCCTCTTGAACTGGACCACCGGCAACGGCCTATTCCCGCTGCTCCCGCTGTATGCCCTGGACCGAGGCGCGACAATGGAGGGCACGGGTGTGATTCTCGCCGCGGGCTTTGCTGGCTTAGCGGCGGGCAGCCTGCTCGCCACATGGATCGCCCGCGTCGCAGGCGGGTATGGGCGAGGCTTTGTTGCGGCTGCGTTACTCCAGGCTGCTGCCTACGCGCTGATGGGCCGGGTGACAGCGATCTGGCAGCTTGGGACCCTGCTCCCGGTCGCCTGGCTAGGCGCCGGCGTGGCAAGCACGCTCGTACAGGTGATGGCCAGCCTTGCCGGCGACCCAGGGCACCGCGGGCGCGCGTTGGGTCTCCTAGCCCTCGCGCCTCCGCTCGGCGCCGTGATCGGCGCGTCGCTGCTCGGCGCCTTTGTCTCAAGGGGCGGCTACGGGTGGGCCTTCGATGCTGGTAGCCTGCTGGTGCTTGGTGCGGCGCTGGTGCTGGCAACAGGCAGATCACGTGAGGCCGCGCCGCCGCCGGCGCCCCTCGCCGCGCCGCGGAGCGACCGTACTGGAACGGAGCGGACCTCGGCCGAGCGCGGCTTGCTCCTTAGCGCGCTGCTCGCCTCGACCGCGCTGTTCGTCGGACGGCTGACCACCCCGGTGTTGATGCTCGCGTGTAGCTTCGGCCCGCAGGCGATCGCTGCCACAGCAGCCGTTGGCGGGCTGGTGACCGCGCCGTTTGTGTTGCTGATCGGCGATCTCTCGGACCGCTTGGGGCGGTGGCCCGTGCTGCTTACCACCTCGCTGCTGACCGCAGGTGCCTTGAGTATGTTGGCGTTTGCCGATCAGCTCTGGCAGTTCGCGCTGGCCGCGGCGCTGCTGTCCCTCGGATTTGCCGCCAGCGGTTCCGTGACCGCGGCCCTGGCCGGCGATCTGGTATCGCCGACGCTGCTTCCCCGGGCCCTCGGGCGGCTGAGTGCGGTCGGCTGGATTGCGGCCGTCGCTGCGTTCGCGGGTGGGGGCGTGCTGCTTGGCCATGTTGCCGCGCCGGTGCTGTGCCTGCTCGCCGCACTCATTGCGCTGAGCGCCTGCCTGCCCCTTACGGCAAGTCGCCCGCATCAGCTTCGTGGACGTACTGCCGGTGACGCCTTTTCCCAGCGACGAACGAGCGGCGAATGAGCGACGAATGCTCACGGGACAGGGTGTTTTCAAGCGCGCCATTGCGTATGACGGCAGACAGTACATGGGAGGTGTGTTGATGAGTAGCAATGAGTTGGAAGCGCTGGCGCACGCTCGCCAGCGCGAGATAGCATACGAGGCCGAGCGCCAGCGGATCGTCGTCCTTGCGGTCGATTCGACATCACGGCGGCCCGGTGCGGACCGCACGCTCGTCCTCCTGGGCCTCCTGGTTGCGCTGATCGCGGCCCTGATGAGGCCAACTCCAGCGGTAGCCGAGCAGCTCGACCAGGTGCTACTTACGGGCGGCGGCCGCAACGACGCTGGGCACGGGCTGGCCGTCGATGGCGCGGGGAACCGCTACCTGACCGGGACGTTTCAGGACACCGCGGCCTTCGGCGCCAGCCGAATCAGGAGCCGCGGCGCTGACGACGCGTTTGTGGCACGAGTCGATGCTGCGGGCAACCTGGCCTGGGTGCAGCCGATCGGCGGACAGCTTGTCGACATCGGCCGCAGCGTTGCCCTCGGCACCGAGAACAGCCTGTTCGTGACCGGCCAGTTCGGGGCTGTGGCGAACTTTGGCCCCGGCGTCGGACTGAAGAGCGCGGGCCAGGGCGATGGGTTTCTCGCCCGCTACACGCGCGACGGCGCGATCCAGTGGGCTGTGCGGTTCGGCGGCAGCACCGGCGACGCTGGCTTCGCCGTCGCCCCGCTGGGGTCGGACGTGATCGTGGCAGGCATCTTCTCGGGCACGGCTACGTTCACCCAGGCCGACAGCAGCGTCGGCGCCACCCTCACCAGCCTTGGCGGCAACGACATCGTTGTGGCACGCTACAGCGCAACGGGCCGCCTGGTCTGGGCGCAGCGGGCCGGCGGCAGCGGCAACGACGCGGCGCGCGCTGTCGCGGTGGATGGTGCGGGCGAGCTCTCTGTGACGGGTGGCTTTAGCGGCTCGGCAGTCTTCGGCGGCCAGGGGGCAACACAGCAACTCACCAGCGTCGGCCTTGACGACCTCTTCGTGGCACGCTACGGCCCCAGTGGCGAGCTCCGATGGGTCACAGCGGCTGGCGGGGCGAAGAGCGATCGCGGGCTGGGCATCGCGCTAAACCAGGCGGGGGAAATCTACGTCACGGGCTTTTTCACCGACGAGGCCCGTGTCGGCGAGAACGAGCTGGCGGGCGCAGGCTTCGAAATCTTGCTCGCCAGGCTCGACCGCGACGGGCGCGTGGTGCAGACGGCGAGCGCGGGCGGCGCCGGCCTCGACGAGGGCCGCGGGATCGCCGTCGCGCCGAGCGGCACGATCTTCCTGACCGGTCGCTACCAGAATGTGGCCCTGTTCGGCACGGGCGCGAACCTGCGCGAGCTGCGCCAGCGCGACCGCCGCTCGGTCACCAACATTGGCGCTTTCGTCGCGGCCTTCGACCCGAGCTTCAAGCCGGTCTTTCTTGAGGGGGCGGGCTTCGAAGCCGATGGTGGCGAACAAAGCGGCAATGCCATCATCGTGGATGCCGCAAACAGGGCGCACATCACCGGCATCGTGCAGCAACGCAGCAACCTCGGCATCGGGAGCAGTATTCACAGCGAGCCAACTGCTGGGGTCGGCGACATCTTTCTGGCGTCCTACAGCCGGGGCACACCGCGTGAGGTGTTCTACCTCAGCTCCAGCAGCGGCGGCACGGTGGATGGGATCGGCTTCGCCGACGAAGATGTGCTTGCCTACGACCCGGCCAACAACACATGGTCGGTGCTGATCGACGGCTCCGACATCGGTCTGGCGGCAACCGATATCGACGGCTTCGAGTGGCGCCCAGACGGCTCGCAGCTGATGAGCTTTGACACGCCGATAACCCTGCCGGAAATTCCCTTCCCCGTGGACGATTCCGACATTGTGCGCTTCATCCCTTCGCGTCTGGGAGCCACCACCCAGGGTCGCTTTGAGTTCTTCTTCGACGGCTCGGATGTGGGCCTCGACGACGACAGCGAGGACATCGACGCAATCGGCATGCGTGCTGACGGCAGACTGGTGATCAGCACAGGGGGCGCGGCGCGGGTGCCGGGTGCGCGGGGCGAGGTGATGGCATTGGACGCCGACCTGCTGCTCTTCAGTGGCGATCGGCTGGGCGAGGCTACACGCGGAAGCTGGGAGCGGCTGTTCGAGGGCGCAAGGAGTTCCCTGGATGGCCCTGACGAGGGGCTAGGGGCGCTCTGGTTCCAACCCGACGGTGCTTTCGCCCTTGGCCTCAACACGGTGCTCCGAACAGCCGGTGAGGTTATTGGCGACAGCGCAGAGATATGGCAGTGTGAGCCCTTTACCAGCGACACGGGCTTGGTGTGCGGCTACTCCCCCTTCTTCGACGGAGCGGCGAAGGGTATGCGCGGCGAGAGCATCGACGCTTTCGGCGTTGGCGAGTCTGGGGTGCTGGGCGATATCGGTGATGGCGACGACACCGAAGCTGGCCCAGACGAAGACGCCGACGATGGCGGCGACGGACACCGCGTCTACCTGCCATTGCTCAGCAGGTAGCAACGACACACTACCGATTTCAGGAGGAATCTATGGCTCACACACCGCTTTTTCGCGCGTTGCTGCGGGCGCTGCAGCAGGCCCGCCGTGCCAACCTCACGTCCACCGGCAGGCCCGCGCCCACCCTGCTCTTCCTGCTGCCGACAGCGGACGGCGAGGCGGTGGAGGTGCTGGGCAGCTCCGACGAGCTGAACACCGTCGTGGGCGGCACCAGTCGCCTGATCGACGCCCTCGGCGCGGCTCTGGGCAAGCAGATCAAGCTTCGGCACGCGCTCACGCGCGTTGAGCAGCGCGGGCAGTCCTATACCCTTTCGTTCGAGGCCGGCCCGACGTGCAGGCCGACCATGTGATCCTGGCGATGCCGTTCGCGGTGCTGCGGCAGGTCGAGCTCGACTCCGGGCGAAATGAGAAGCTGGTCGTCGGCGTCTCGTCGAAGGCCTGGCGGCAGGAGGGCGGCTTCGCGCAGGAGGCCTGGGCCGACGGCGGCCTCTCGGTGACCTGGGATGCCACGCAGCGGCAGGCGGAGCGGAGCGATGGAGCGCTGACGCTGTTCGTTGGCGGTGCGCAGGTTGGCGCCACGGCCGCTGGGAGCGCGCGCGCCCAGGCGGAGCGACTGCTGTACGGGCTCGAACGGTCCGTGCCTGGTCTTACCGCCGCAGCGACGGGGGCGGTGCTGCGCACGCGCTGGTACCAGGAGCGCTTCAGCAAGGGTGCCTACGTCACCTTCCGGCCGGGCCAGTACACGCGCTTCGGGGAGTTCCTCTACATCGAGTCCGACGACCCTGCGGAGCGCCAGGAGGTAGCTGTTGACCGGCTCGTGTTCGCCGGGGAGCATCTCAGCGACGAGTTCTACGGCTTTATGAACGGCGCCACGCAGACGGGGCGCCTTGCCGCGGCGATCGTCGCGCGCAATGTGGCGGAGCAGGAGCGGAACGCTGCACGAAGCTCATCGTACCTCTTCAAAGACATCAAGTCTTGAAGGTTTCCGACATCTTTGTCTTGTCTGCTGTTCGGCCGCTGGAAACGCGCATTC
>CAZKTU010000093.1:18849-22786 GCA_964555675.1 uncultured Oscillochloris sp. | reverse complement strand
CAGCCCGCTGAAGTCGAAGAAGCGCCGCCAGTCGATCGGCCAGTTCGAGGGCAGCCCGCCCAGCCGCGCCATGATGTCCTGCGGCCCGCTGTTCCCGCCCGAGAACTGGAAGAGCTGCAGCAGTGTCGCCGCCGGGAAGTTGCGGTTCCAGCTGTACTCGTCGCGGATCATGCTGTGCCCGAAGCGGTAGGCCGCCACCGAGAACTCCACCGGCATGGCCGGCTCCTCGCCCGCCTTCAGCTTGAACAGGCTGCGCCCCCGCGCGATCACCTGGCTCAGCACGCTGCTCTCGATCACCCGCGGCAGAAAGTCGTGCAGCACGATCCACTGGTAGTGCAACGTCACCAGCTGCCGCGCCCGCGCGAATAGGGCCGCCCCGCTCAGGCCGCTCTGCGCCAGCTGGGCCGCCACCACGTTGTGGAACTTCAGGAAGGCCAGGTGCAGCTGGGCCACCGCCAGATTTTCGTCGTTGCGCGGGTCGCCGATCACCGCCTCCAGAGGCTTGCCCGCTACGTCGCCCCGCGGTAGGTCGTTCGGCAGTACGATCGACTCGGGCGTCAGCCCCGGCCGCCCCAGCCCCACGGTCTTGCCGATGCGCAGGTGGACTTTGTCGGCATCGTACAGGCGCCTGGTCTCCCGACCCGGGCCCCGCCCGTAGACGCTGTCCAGGTCGAGCGAGGGCGAGCGCCCCTGGCGGATCTCCTCGGGGGTGAGGGCGCTGTCCGGCAGGGTCGCCGTCTGGTCGAAGGTGATGTCGTGGTCGAGGAATTGCCCGAAGTAGGTGAAGCCCGCCGGCAGGGTCGCGTGGTCCTTGAAGTTGGGCGTGTCGTCCATCGCCCGCCCCAGCTGCATCAGGGCCTCGATCTCGGGCCGGAACTGCTTGAGCCGCGGGAACATGCGGGTGAAGCGAAATGCCCGCTCCGCCTCGCGCGCCGTGCCGTCGGGGTTCGCCTCGAGAGCCGCGCCCAGGATCCCGTCCTGCTGGGCCGCCTCTTCGCCCACGAAGCCCTCGTCCACGATGAAGTAGGTCGTCTGACCGTGCTTACGCGACATGGTCTTGCCTCCTCGATGTGATCTCGACGTCGCCGTGTGATACCCTTCGTAACCGCGTTACGGTCTTCGCCGCTACCCGCGGCCAACCCCTCCACGCCTCCCGCAAAACTGGACAGCAAAGGGCGGCCAGCCCTATGTGGGCCGCGCGTCGGGCGCCGAACCTGATTCGCCTTGGGACCAGGGGGTAGGATGGTCTGGCGCGACTGCGGCCGCGCCATGTGCCTGCACCTCAGGGTGCCGGGCGGATTGCCGGGGGGTGCCGGGGTGGATGCTCAAGCAGAGTGCCGAAGGTCATGCGTGATGTATCCGGGCACGCGCAAACAGTAAGACGCCCCGGAGGGGCGCCTCTTGCACTTTGCCGTCCCTCACCCGCACGCCCTTACCCCAGGCCCGGCAGCACCCGCGCCCCGAAGGCCTCGATAAAGGCTTCCTGACCACGCCCGACGTTATGCAGATAGAGCTGCTCGAACCCCAGCGCCAGGTCCTCCTCGAGCCAGGCCCGCTGCCGCCCCAGGTCCGCCGAGATGCGCACGTGCCGATCCATGTCCTCGGGCCGCACGAACTTCGCCGCCGCCTCGAACTCGGCGACGCTGCGCAATGTGCTCAGCACAGCGCTGGAGAAGATGTTGGTGCGCCATTGCTCGTAGGCCTCGCGCCGCGCCTCGTCCTCGCTCGCCGCGTAGGCCAGCTTGACCTGCAGGTAGAGGGGCTTCCCCTCACCTCCGCCCTCGCGAAAGGCCTCGACGATCCGCCGTAGCTCGGCGGCCGGCCGGCTCACCGTCACCAGCCCGTCGGCCCAGCCCCCGGCCCATGCCGCCGTCTCGGGCGTCAGGGCCCCCGCGATGATCGTTGGGGGCTCGGCCGGGCGCGTATACAACTTCGCGTCGAGTACCGTGACGTGCCCCCGGTGGGTCACTGTCTCGCCCGCCCACAGGGCGCGCATGATCTCGACGCACTCGCGCAGCCGCGCGTTGCGGGCCGCCTTCTCGGGCCAGGCCGCCCCCGTCACATGCTCGTTCACCGCCTCGCCGCTGCCCACGGCGATCCAGAAGCGCCCGGGGTACATGCTCGCCAGGGTCGCACAGGCCTGGGCGATGATCGCGGGGTGGTAGCGGTAGCCCGGCGCGTTGAAGACGCCCATCGGCAGCCCCGTCGCCTCCAGCGCCGACCCCAGCCAGGTCCAGGCGAACCCGGCATGCCCCTGGGCTTCGCTCCACGGGTACAGATGGTCCGAGCACATGGCCGCGCCGAACCCCGCCGCCTCCGCCGCCCGCACATAGCCCAGCAGCTCGCCCGGCGCGAACTGCTCGTGTGACGCGTGATAGCCTACTTTCGGCACGCCTCGCTCCTCCCCTTGCTGCGCTTCGCCCGCAGGGAAGTTATCAACCCGCGTGCCAGGCCACGAGGCCCCCGCTGCGGCCAGTCTCAGGCTTGCCCGATGGGCGCGGCCCGCCGCGGCCTCGCCGCCCCCCGCTGGGCCTGCAGCAGCTGCCGCCTCAGGTCGCTGACCTGCCCGATCTCGCGGGTGAGCTGGGGCTGTGCGTCCAGCAACTCGAGGGCGGCCTCGGCCTCGATCAGCAGGGCCTCGCAGTCGACCAGGGCCGTCACCGTGCCGATCAGCGGCTCGCGCGTCAGCAGCTCTTCGCCGAAGAACTCGCCCGGGTCCAGCCGCTCGATCACCAGCCGCCCACGCTGCCCGTCGAGAGTCGCCAGCTCGGCCGCCCCGCTCACCATCACGAAGAGGCCGGGCGAGCGCTCGCCCTGGCTCAGCAGCACCTCGCCGGCGGCGTAGGGCAGCGTGCGGGCCCGCGCCGCGAACTGGGCCAGACCCTCGGGGCTGAGACGCACGAAGGGGGGCGTGCGCGCCAGGGCCTCGGCCGGGTCGAGCGTGGCCGGCGGGAGCGCCCGCCCATGTAACGCCAGGCCCGCCCGCCGCGAGGCGTACCAGACCCTGGTGATGAACTCGTCCCTGGCCAGCAGCGACTGCGTATAACTGTCGGCCGTAAAGGCCGTCGTGTAGGTCAGCAGCGCGCCCTCGACATTCACCAGCACCTCGGGCTCGCTGTCCGGGGCGCGCAGGGTCAGCCCGCGGGCCACCTCGAGCAGGGTGCGCTTGACCACCGTCGGCGGGTCGTTCAGGCTGAAGCGCAGGGCCACCTCGACCAGGTGCAGCCGGTCGGGCCGGTCGAAGTTCACGAACTCGACCGTCGAGAGGGTGCCGTTGGGCACCACCAGCATGGCGTTGCCGATGTCCAGGTGGGTCGCGCGCCAGTTGATCTCGACCACCTTGCCGATGCTGTCGCCCACCTTCAGCCAGTCGCCCAGGGCGAAGGGCCGCTCGAAGAGCAGCAGCAGCCCCGCGATGATGTTGCCCACGCTATTCTGCAGCGCAAGGCCGATCACGATCGAGCTGATCCCGAGGGCGGTCACCAGGCCGCTCACGTCGGCGCCCCAGACGGTCGAGAGCAGAATCAGCGCGCCGATCAGGATCAGGACCAGCCGCCCCAGATCGAGGAAGATCCGCGGCAGGCGCGCCCGCCAGCTGGTGTCGTTCGCCCCGCTGAACACCAGGGCGTTGACCAGCCCCAGGGCCACCACGATCGTCAGCAGCCAGAGGCCGGTCTCGAGCAGCCGCGACGGCAGGCCCTCGGCGTCGAGGCCGCCGACCTGCTCGAGCAACACGATCAGGGCCACCAGGGGCAGCAGCAGGTTGCGGGTCAGGCGCAGCGGCGCCGCCATGGGGCTGCCCAGCCGCTCGAGGCGCTCGATCACCTCGCCCAGCATGATCACCGCGAGCGGCAGGCCCACCGCCACCGCCACGGCCCACGGCAGCCAGCTCTCGCTGAGAAGATTGTCCACCCTAGTACTCCGTCCGAGCTACTCT
>CAZKTU010000093.1:13406-18749 GCA_964555675.1 uncultured Oscillochloris sp. | reverse complement strand
CCCAACCACCCCTGTGTGCGCCCCACCCCGCAGAAGAGCTCGGACGCCACTAGTGCCCCTCCAGGACCCAGAAGGGCTGCAGGCCGTGCTGGCGCGTCTCGACCTCGCCGCCCGGGACGAAGCTGTAAAGCCCCTCGAGCTTCTCGTAGACCCCGCGCGTCACGGCCACGGCGTTCTGACCGCTGGCGCTCTGCAGGCGGTTGGCCAGGTTCACCGTGTCGCCCCACATGTCGTAGACGAATTTGCGCTGACCGACGATGCCCGCCGTCACCGCGCCCGCCGCGATGCCCGCCCGCAGCCTGAAGCTCGTGCCGAACTCGCGGTTCATACGCTCGAGGATGCGCTCGAGCTCGAGGGCGAACTCGACCATGCGCCGGTCGTGATCCACCCGCGGCACCGAGAGCCCGCACACCGCCAGGTAGCCCGCCCCGATCGTCTTGACCTTCTCGATGCCTTTGCGCTCGGCCGCGTCGTCGAAGGCCAGCACCAGCCGGTTCAGCAGCGCGGCCGACTCCGAGGCCGAGCGGCTGCGGGCGTGGTCCTCGAAGCCCACCACGTCGGCGAACATGACCGTGACGTTCTGGAACTGCTCGGCGATCTCGTGCTCGCCCTCCCTGAAGCGGCGGGCCACCGCGCCCGGCATAATGCTCAGGATGAGCGACTCGTTCTCGCGCTGCTGCTGCTCGATCAGCTCGGCCTTGATGCGCAGGCTGCGGGTCATCTCGTTGAAGGAGTGCCCCAGATCGCCGAGCTCGTCGGCCGAGCCGACCGGGATCTCGACGTCGAGGTCGCCGGCCGCCACGAGCTGCGCGCCCCGGGTCAGCCGCCGCAGAGGCCCGGTGAAGAGCCGCGACAGCACCAGGGCCGCCAGGGTCACCAGCAGCAGCAGCCCGGCCGTCCACAGGGCGAGCTGCCGGGTGAAGATCCGCACCGGCGCGAAGGCCTCGGCGGTGTCCATCTCGGCCACGATGCCCCAGGTCAGGCCGGGCAACCTCAGGGGGGCGTACGAGCCGAGCACCTCGATGCCCCTGTAGTCGGGGTAGATGCTCGTGCCCGTCTGCCCCTCCACGGCCGCCTCGCTGCCCTCGGTGTGTACCTCCTGCTGGAGGATGGTCGAGCCGAAGCGCATGGTGCGCTCGAGCTGGGCCGTCGGGGTGCCGGCCGCCGCCATCGCCGTGGCGAAGGCCTCGGGATCCTCGACGAAGAAGCGCGACTGCGAGCGCATGAGGAAGTCGCGGCCCACCAGGTAGGTCTCGCCTGACGCGCCCAGGCCCTGTTCCTCCCAGTTGCCGTCGCTGGTCATGATCTGGTTGATGCGGTCGACGGGCAGGGCAAAGGCGAGCACGCCGATCTTGCGCGGCCCCTCGAAGACCGGGCTGGTCACAAAGGCCACCGGCGCGCCCAGGGCCGGCCTGTAGGCCTCGAAGTCGGTGTAGAAGACGGCGTCGGTCTCGCTGGCCCGCTGGGCCTCCTCGAAGGCGCGGCCGAGGCTGCTCGCCGCGTAGGGGCCGGCCCGCAGGTCGGTGCCCAGGTCGACGCCCTTGACCGCCGAGTAGACGATCTGGCCGCCATTGTTGATCAGCAGCAGATCCCCGTAGCCGTAGCGCCGCACCAGGTCGGCCAGCACCGGCTGGTAGCGCCGGTGGGCCACATTGTAGATGGTGGTGTCGCCGTTGTCGGCCAGGTCGAGGCGGCCCTCGCGGTCGGGCGCCGCCAGGGTGTAGCTGTACTGCAGGTAGCGGGCGGCCAGCGAGGTCGGCATGAAGGTCTCGACCAGGGGCGTGCCGTCGACATTCTGGGCCAGGGCCGGGACGAACACGTCCCGGTAGTAGGCCTCGAGCTCGGCGTCTTGCTCGGGGGCCAGCCGCAGCGAGCTCAGCTCTTCGAAGGCCCGGTTGAATTCGTTCAGGGCGTCGACCACCATCAGGTTGCCGCTGACGGTCACCACGTTGGCGTTCAGATCCTCGAAGTAGCCCTCGATCTGGGCGCTGCGGGCCGCCCGCAGGCTCGTCAACCGCTCATAGACGTTGCTGGTCAGGGCCTCCGAGCCGAACCTGTAGCCGAGCAGGCCGATCGCGAAGATCGAGATGGCGCTGACGCCCAGCAGCATGAGCAGCAGCTTCGAGGCCAGGCTCAGGCTGTCCCACAGGTTCAGGTGCGGGGCCGGCGCGGCCGCCGCCCGACTCTCGGAGGCCGCACCGCCCGCCCTGGGCCGGGCCGCCGCTGCTTGGGCCGCCGCCAGCTCGGGCTGGATGATCTGCACCAGCCGGCTCAGGGTCACCTCCCAGGCGGCGCGCAGCTGGGGCGTCATCGTCTCGCCGTAGGTCTCGTCCAGGGTCCGCAGGATAGCCGTGCGGAAGAGCGGGATGTGCTCGGGCTCGACCCCGTAGCCGACGTGACGGCTCGCCAGGGCCCGCAGCACCGGCTCAACCCGGTCCGGCTCCTCGAGGTTGTCCACGAAGAGGGCCAGGGTGCTGAAGAGTTTCGCCCGCATCCCCGCCCGGTCCGCGCCCTGAAAGAGCTCGCTCAGCTCGGGGCGCAGGGCGAAGAGGTGCTCGTAGAAGCGCGCCACAAAGACGTCGCTCTCACCCCCCAGGTCGCGCAGGCTCGCTTCGAGCAGCTCGGTCTGGGCCTTGGTGAGGGTCAGGGTCGCGCCGTCTCGCGCGGGGCCGAGGGCTGGCGTGCTCATAGGCGTCTAGGGTGTGCAGATGATAATACCGCCCACGGTTTGGGCGGCTATCTGTATTATAGCCGAGCTTCCCGGAAGCCACCCTGTACATATAAGCATTGAACCTCTATAATAAAGCATACTGTGCTGACCCCCCATGCGAGGAGGACGCTGTGAGCCTTCCAGCCGAATCGGGCCTGACGACGGCGGGCGCCTCGACCCGCCCCAGCATCGCCCTGACCCCCGCCCGCGCCGCCCTGCGCCCGCCCGCCAGCGTGCGCCCGCTGCGCATCCTGCTGGTGACGCCCAGGGGCAAGAAGGAGGAGGACAGCAGCCAGAAGGCTCTCTTCTCGATGGCGGTCGGGGTCCTGGTGAGCATCACCCCGCCCCAGCACCAGCTCGAGCTGGCCGACGAGCTGTTCGGCGACCCGATCGACTACGCCGGTGGCTACGATCTGGTCGGCATCACCACCCGCACCATGAACGTCACCCGGGCCTACGAGATCGCCGACGCTTTCCGCAGCCGCGGCACCCCCGTCGTCCTCGGCGGCGTCCACGTCTCGTTCAACTACGACGAGGCCCGCCCCCACGCCGATGCCGTGGTCTGCGGCGAGGCCGAGCACCTCTGGGCCCAACTGCTGCAAGACCTGGCCGACGGCCGCCTGCAGCCCCGCTACGACTCCAAGGACTTCCCGCCCGTCACCGAGGTGCCGGCGATCGACTACGCGCGCATCTTCGCCGCCGGCAAGCGCGAGCAGGTCGACGCCCGCAAGTCCATCCCGATCTTCATGACCAGGGGCTGCCCCTACACCTGCGCCTTCTGTGTCACCCCCAACTTCACCGGCCGGCTCTACCGCATCCAGTCCACCGAGAGCATCCGCGCCCAGATCGCCGAGGCCAAGCGGGTCTTCTTCAAAGAGACGAAGTACGGCAGCACACCCTGGTTTATGTTCACCGACGAGAACCTCGGGGTGAACAAGCAGCGCACCTGGGAGATCCTCGAGATCCTGGCCGAGTGCGACATCAAGTTCAGCAGCTTCATCAGCATCAATTTCCTCGAGGACCCCAAGACCGTCGAGCTGCTGGTCAAGGCGGGCTGCCTGATGGCCCTGGTCGGCTTCGAGTCGGTCAACCAGGAGACCCTGAAGACCTACAATAAGGGCCGCACCAACTCGGCCCGCCGCTACAGCGAGATTATCGCCGCCTGCCGCAAGGCCGGGCTGAATATCCAGGGCAACTTCCTCACCAACCCGGCCATCGACACCTATGAAGACATGGCCGCCACCGAGCGCTTCGTGCGCGAGAACCGGCTGATGATGCCGATCTACTCGGTGATCACGCCCTACCCCGGCACGCAGCTCTACAAAGATTACAAGGCCCGCGGCCTGATCGTCGACGAGGACTGGGACAAGTACACCGCCCATAACCTGGTGGTCCGCTGCGATAACTTCGACCCCCTCGAGTATCAGTTGCGTTACCTGGGTCACTTCCTGGGCATGTACTCGTGGCCGGCCATCGCCGCCCGCGTCGCCGCCAACCGCAACAAGCTGGTCAACCTGGTCACCAGCATCCTCTTCCGCCGGAATCTCAAGGACCAGATCGCCAGCGTGAAGAGCGGGCGGCGCCGCCCGCTCCAGCAGGGCCGCTATATCGCCGCCGAGCCCGAGCAGGCCGTCGAGGTGGGCGCCGACTAGCGCCGGGGCGGCGTTTCAGCTACACTGCCCACAGGATCCGTGTCCAGGGCCCGCGCCGACCCACCCATGCTCGAGACGCCGCCAGCAGACGAGCTGCTGATCACCCGGCTGCTGCCTCCACCCCTCAGGCCGGCCCTCGTCGAGCGCCGCCGGCTGCGCGACGAGCTGCGCTCGGGCTTTGCGCGCACCCTGACCCTGGTCGTGGCCCCCGCCGGCTCGGGCAAGACCACCGCCCTGGCCCAGGCCCTCGCTGAGTGGATGCAGGCCGCCGACGGCCAACCGGGGCCGGCCACGGCCTGGATCTCGCTGGACGAGAGCGACAACGACCCGGCTCGCTTCTGGCGCTACGTCCTGGCCGCCCTCGAGCGGGCCGCGCCCGGCTGCTGGTCGCGCGCCGAGGCCGCGCTGCAGAGCACGGCCGCCCGCCCCGCCGAGCCCCTGGTCACAGCCCTGCTCAACGCCGCCGCCCAGCTCGCGGGCCCGCTCATTCTCGCCCTCGACGACTACCACCTGATCGAGGCGCCGGCCATCCACGCGGGCCTGACCCTGCTGGTCGAGCGCGCGCCGCCGCAGTTGCGCCTGGCCCTGGCGAGCCGCACGCCGCCCCCGCTGCCCCTCGCCCGCCTGGCGGTCGCCGGGCGCCTGACCGAGCTCAGCCCGGCCGACCTGCGCTTCACCGTGGCCGAGGCCGATCAGCTCTTCAGCCAGGCTCTCGGCCTGCCCCTCGCGCCGGCCACGGTCGGGGCCCTGGTCGAGCGCACCGAGGGCTGGGGCGCCGGCCTGATCCTGGCCGCCCTGGCCGCCCGCGGCCACGCCGACCCGGCGGCCTTCGCGGCCTCGTTCAGCGGCGCCTCGCCCGCCGTCCTCGACTACGTGGCCAGCGAGATTCTCTCGCGCCAACCCCCCGAGCTGCGCGCCTTCCTCCTGGCCACCGCCCCGCTCCCCCACTTCTCGGCCGAGCTGTGCGACGCCGTGCTCGAG
>CAZKTU010000093.1:10087-13306 GCA_964555675.1 uncultured Oscillochloris sp. | reverse complement strand
GCCAACCTCTTCCTGGTGCCCCTGAACGACGGCTCGCACGACGAGACGAAGCCCCTGCGGCGCTGGTTTCGCTACCACCACCTCTTCGCCGAGGTGCTGCGGGCGCACCTGGCGCGCACCGACCCGGCGGCCCTGAGCGCGACGCGCCTGCGGGCGGCCGCCTGGCTGGCCGAGCGGGGGGCCTACAGCGAGGCGATCGGCCTGGCTCTGGCCGCCGAGGCCTGGGGGCGGGCCACCGAGCTGATCGGCCAGGTCGGGCGCGATACCCTTCTGCGCGGCGAGGTGGCCACCCTCCAGGGCTGGCTGGCCGCCCTCCCGCCCGCCGTGGCCGCCGCCGACGAGCGGCTGCTGCTGCTCGACTGCTGGGTGCGCGTGCTGACGAGCGACCTCGACGGGGCCGAGGCCCGGGCGAGCGCCGTCGACGCGGGCGACCCCGCCCTGCGGGGCGAGGCCCAGATGGTCCGCACCACCGTGGCGATCCTGCGCGGGCATACCGGCGTCCCTCCCGACCCGACCGCCGAGGACGAGTCGAACCCCTTCCTGCGGGCCGTGGCCGTCCTGAACCGGGGCCTGCTGGCCCAGTACAGCGGCGACGTCGCCGCGGCCCTGGCCGCCTTCGCCGAGGTGGCGCGCACGGGCGGGGGCGACGGCAGCGCGCTGCTGCCGGCGATCGCCCTCTGTCAGGCCGGCGAGGTGCTGCTGCTGCAGGGCCGCCCGCGGGCCGCGGCGGCCAGCTACGAGGCGGCCCTGGCCCCGACCGGCGGGCCGGGCCCGGGGCGCGAGCCCTTCGCCGACGCCGCCCTGGTCGGCCTGGGCGCCGCGGCCTACGAGCTCGGCGAGCTCGAGCGGGCCGAGGAGCTGATCGCGGCCGGCCTCTCGCGGCGCTCGATCCTCGGCGAGCTGGGCGCCATCGACGGCCTGCAGCGCCTGGCCGCGATCGCCGCCCTGCGCGGCGAGGCCGCGGCCGCCGCCGAGCACCTGCGGGCCGCCGAGGCCATCGCCCAGGGCCTGGGCCTCAGCGCCTTCGTCGGCCACGTGATGGCGGCGAGCGCCCGCCTCGCCGCCCGCCTGGGCGACCTGGAGCGCGCGGCCGCCTGGCTCGCCTCAGACGCAGCCCGGCCCGGCCCCGCCGACCCGCCCCTGGTCCTCGAGATCCTCGCCCTGGCCCGCGCCGACGTGCTGATCGCCCTCGGGCGCCCCGCCGAGGGGCTGATCGAGGCCGAGGGCGTGGCCGCCGAGGCCGCCGCCGGCGACCGCGGGCGTCACCACGCCGAGGCCCACGTCCTGCGCGCCCTCGCCCTGGCCCGCCTGGGGCGCAGCGCCGACGCCCGCGCCGCCCTCGCGGCGGCCAGGGCCATCGCCGACCCCGCGGGGCTCGCCGCGGTCTTCCTCGAGGCGGGCCCGGCCCTGGCTGCCCTCGACGCGCCGACCGAGGCAGGGGGCGGCCCCGACGAGCTGACCGAGCGCGAGGTCGAGGTGCTGCGCCTGGTGGCCGCCGGCCTGAGCAACGGCGAGATCGCCGAGCGGCTCGTGGTCGCCCCCGCCACGGTCAAGAAGCATATCAACCGCATCTTCGCCAAACTCGAGGCCCGCAGCCGCACCCAGGCCCTCGTGCGGGCCCGCGAGCGCGGAGTGCCTGTCTAGCAACCGGCCTGGCGGGAGGGCTCGGGAGAGCTTGGGAGGGCTCGGGAGGGCATGGCCCTCCCGAAAAATCCACTCACACCCCCCCTTGTCACCCGCGGGTGTACGCGCCCGGCGGGTGGCCCGTGCTACCCTGTTGCTCGTGCCGACCGGCACAACGAATCAGCAGAGCAACGGAGGAGAGCCGCCGTGAGCGATACCGCCCGCCCCTTGACCCGCGCCGCCCAGGCGCCCCTGCCCCCCGGACCGCGCGGCCTGCCCCTGCTGGGCGAGGCCCTGAGCTTCGGGCGCGACCCCCTGGGCTACCTGAGCGCCGCCGCCCGCACCTATGGCGATGTCGTGCGCATCCCCTTCGGGACGCAGCACTTCACCCTGGTCGCCCACCCGGCCCAGATCGAGGAGGTGCTGGTCACCCAGAGCCGCGGCTTCCCCAAAGAGGACATCGAGCAACTACGCGGCACCCTCGACTACCTGCTCTTCGGCACGGGGCTGCTGACCAGCAACGGCGACTTCTGGCTGCGCCAGCGGCGCCTGGCCCAGCCCGCCTTCCACCGCCAGCGCATCGCCGCCTACGCCCAGGTCATGGTCGCCCACACCGAGCAGATGCTGGCCCGCTGGCGCCCCGGCCAGAGCTTCGACCTCCACGACGAGATGATGGCCCTGACCCTGCAGATCGTGGCCGAGACCCTCTTCGGGGCCGACACCGGCAGCGACACCGCCACGATCGGGCGGGCCCTCGGCGTGGTCATGGACATCTCGGCCGACACCCTCGGTCAGCCCTTCCAGCCGCCGGTCAGCTGGCCCACGCCCAGCAACCTGCGCTTCCGCCGCGCCGTCGCCGAGCTCGAGCGCATTATCGGGCGCATCGTGGCCGAGCGCAGGGCCAGCGGCGAAGACAAGGGCGATCTGCTCTCGATGCTGCTGCACGCCCGCGATGAGGAGGGCAACGGCATGAGCGATCGGCAGGTCCGCGACGAGGCGATCACGCTCTTCCTCGCGGGGCACGAGACCACCGCCCTGGCCCTCTCGTGGACCTTCTACCTGCTGGGCCAGCACCCCGCCGCCGAGGCCCGCCTGGCCGCCGAGCTGGCGAGCGTCATCGGCGAGCGGGCCCCGACCATGGAGGATCTGCCGCGCCTGCCCTACGCCGGCCTGGTGCTGAAGGAGTCGATGCGGCTCTATCCGCCGGCCTGGACCCTGAGCATGCGCCAGGCGGCCGAGGAGACCACGGTGGGCGGCATGCGCATCCCCAAGGGCGAGACCGTCATGCTCAGCCAGTGGGTGACCCACCGCGACCCGCGCCACTTCGCCGAGCCCGAGCGCTTCCTGCCCGAGCGCTGGGAGGACGGGCTCGAGGGGCGCCTGCCGCGCTTCGCCTACTTCCCCTTCGGCGGCGGTCAGCGCCTCTGCATCGGCCAGAGCTTCGCGCTGATGGAGGCCACCCTCATCATCGCCGCGATCATGCGCCGCTTCAAGGTCGAGCTCGCCCCCGGCTGGCGCGCCACCCCCCAGCCCTCGATCACCCTGCGCCCAAAGGAGGGCGTGCGCGTGACCCTGCGCGCGCGCGACGGGGGCTAG
>CAZKTU010000093.1:3249-9987 GCA_964555675.1 uncultured Oscillochloris sp. | reverse complement strand
GCGCCGCGGCGACCAGCGCGCCGCCCGCCACGAGCCGGCGCGCACTCTCGATGTGGGGGTACATCACCGTGTCGGCCGCGATAAAGGGGATGTGGCGCCGCAGCAGCGCATAGACCGGCGCGGTGCCCCGCCCCAGGCGGGCGGCCTCGCCCAGGCTCTGCCGCCTGAAATCAACACCCTGGGCGGCGGCCATCAGCTCGATCGCCAGGATGCGCTCGACATTGTCGAGGATGTCGCGCAGCTTGAGGCCCGCGGTGACACCCATGCTCACATGGTCCTCGACATTGGCCGAGGTGGGGATGCTGTCGGCGCTGGCGGGGTGGACCAGCACCTTGTTCTCGGTCACCAGGGCGGCCGCGGTGTACTGGGCGATCATGAAGCCCGAGTTGAGCCCGCCCGCCTGGGTCAGAAACGCGGGCAGGGTGTGGGTGTTCGAGGCCTCGTCGGTCAGGCGCATGATCCGCCGCTCGGCGATGCTGCCCAGCTCGGCCCCCGCCAGGCCCAGGTAGTCCATGGCAATGGCCAGGGGCTCGCCGTGGAAGTTGCCGCCCGAGAGCACGCAGATCTCGTCGCCCTCGAAGAAGATCAGCGGGTTGTCGGTCACCGCGTTCAGCTCGATCGCGAAGGCCCAGCGCGCGTAGGCGATCGCGTCGCGCACCGCCCCGTGGACCTGGGGGATGCAGCGCAGGGTGTAAGCATCCTGCACGTGGGCCGGGTCGTAGCCGCGGGTATACTCGCTGCCGGCGAGCAGCGCCCGCAGGTTGGCAGCGCACTCCTGCTGGCGCGGGAAGGGCCTGAGGGCATGGATGCGCTCGTCGAAGGCCAGGTCGGTGCCGTGGAGGGCCTCGAGGCTGAGGCAGCCGGCCAGGTCGGCGACCTCGCTCAGGGCCTCGGCGCGGGCCGTCTCGAGCACGCCGAGCGCGCACATCACGGCGGTGCCGTTGGTCAGGGCCAGGCCCTCTTTGGCGGCCAGGCGCCGCGGGGTCAGGCCCGCGCGCTCGAGGGCGACCCCGCCGGGCAGCAGCTCGTCGCCGAGCCAGGCCTCGCCCAGCCCGATCATGGGCAGAGCCATGTGCGCCAGGGGCGCCAGGTCGCCGCTCGCGCCGAGCGAGCCCTTGCGCGGGATGCTCGGATGCACGCCGGCGTTGAGCATGGCCAGCAGCAGGTCGAGGGTCTCGGGGCGCACCCCCGAGTGACCGCGGGCCAGGGTGTTGGCCCGGATCAGCATGATCGCCCTAGTGGTGGGGATGTCGAAGGGGGCGCCCACGCCCACGGCGTGGCTGACCAGAATATTGTGCTGGAGCTGCTCGACCTGTTCGGGGGCGATCAGGCGGTCCTTGAAGGCGCCGAAGCCCGTGGTGATCCCGTAGGCCACCTCGCCCCGCGCCAGCAGCGTCGCCACGGCCTCGGCCGCCCGCTCGACCGCCGCCCGCGCTGCGGGGGCCAGGGTCACGCGCGGCGCCCCGGGCCGCCCGTAGGCCACCGCCAGCACCTGCTCGAAGCTCAAATGCTCGCCGTCGAGCACGATCTCAGACTCAATCATCTGTTTTACCTGGGGCGGCGTGGAGGGCCAGGCCCTCCACATCCACCCGTTGCGGGGCCCGAGGCCCCGTGGCCCACACTCACACCACCCGCCCCCGCTTCACGACGGTGCGCACCGGGTTACCGCCGAACTCGTAGGCCAAGTAGCGGTAGTCGGGCGCGTCGAGGATCAGCAGGTCGGCGAGCTTGCCGGGCTCGAGCGAGCCGACCCGATCGCCCAGGCCGATGGCGTGGGCCGCGTTGATCGTGGCCGCGGTCATCGCCTCGGCGGGCAGCAGGCGCTGGTAGCGGCAGGCCAGGGCCATGGCCAGGGGCAGCGAAGGGCATGGCGCCGACCCCGGGTTGATATCGGTGGTCAGAGCGATCGCCGCCCCGGCGTCGATCATGGCCCGCGCGGCCGCATAGTGCCCGCTGCCCAGGTTGAAGGGCACGGTCGGGATGACCACACCCACCGCCGACGAGGCCGCCAGCAAGGCGATCCCCTCCGCCCCGGTTACGTCAAGATGATCGACCGAGACGGCGCCCAACTCGAGGGCCAGGGCCAGCCCGCCCAGCTCGCTGAACTCGTCCACGTGGGCCTTGAGGGGCATGCCGAGGGCCCGGGCGGCCTCGAGCACGCGCCGGGACTGAGCCAGGTCGAAGGCCCCCTGCTCGCAGAAGACGTCGGCGAAGAGCGGCACGCCCGCGGCGGCGAAGGCCGAGTCGGCGTACCAGCGCGCGGCGGCGGGCAGCATCTCCTCGACCACCAGCGCGACATAGTCGCTGGCCCTGCCGGCGTACTCGGCGGGCAGCGCGTGGGCCCCGAGGAAGGTGGGCACCAGATCGACCGGGTGCTCGGCGTCGAGGGCCGCGATCGCTTCGAGCTGCCGCAGCTCGGCGCCCGTCTCGAGGCCGTAGCCGCTCTTGGCCTCGACGGTGGTCGCGCCGAGGCGCAGCATCTGGTCGAGGCGGCGGCGCGACTCGCTCACCAGTCGCTCGACGCTGGCCGCGCGCGTAGCCCGGGCGGTGCTGGCGATGCCCCCGCCCGCGGCCATGATCTCCTGGTAGGTGGCCCCGCCGATGCGCAGCTCGAACTCGCCGACCCGGTCACCGGCGTAGACCACGTGGGTGTGCGGGTCGACCAGGCCGGGCACCACCGCCCCGCCCGCCGCGTCGAGCTCGGCCGAGGGGAAGTAGCGCCGGCGCAGCTCGGCCTCGCCGCCCACGGCCAGGATGCGCTCGCCCGAGACGGCCACCGCGCCCATCGGCACGCTGGCGACGTTGGCCATGGCGGCCCCGCGGCGCGGCCCCGGCGCGCCCGCGCAGGTGACGACCTGGGCCGTGTTGTAGATCAGCAGGTCGATATGATCCATCGGGCAGCCTTCTAATCGATCATCGGGAGATCAATGCCGTGCTCGCGGGCGAAGCTGATCGCCTCGGGGTAGCCCGCGTCGGCGTGGCGCACCACGCCCATGCCCGGGTCAGAGGTGAGCACCCGTTCGAGGCGGCGCGCGGCCTCGGGGGTGCCGTCGGCGACGATCACCTGGCCCGCGTGGAGCGAGTAGCCGATCCCGACCCCGCCGCCGTGGTGGATGCTCACCCAGGTGGCCCCGCCGACGGCGTTGATCATCGCGTTGAGCAGGGGCCAGTCGGCGATCGCGTCCGAGCCGTCGCGCATGGCCTCGGTCTCGCGGTTCGGGCTGGCGACCGAGCCGGCGTCGAGGTGGTCGCGCCCGATCACGATCGGCGCGCTCACCGCGCCCGAGGCGACCAGCTCGTTGAGGCGCAGCCCAGCCCTGGCCCGCTCGCCGTAGCCGAGCCAGCAGATGCGCGCGGGCAGGCCCTGGAAGGCCACCTTCTCACGGGCCATCTGCAGCCAGCGGCGCAGATGCTCGTTCTCGGGGAAGAGCTCGAGCATGGCCGCGTCGGTGGTGTAGATATCCTCGGGGTCGCCCGAGAGGGCCACCCAGCGGAAGGGGCCCTTGCCCTCGCAGAAGAGCGGCCGGATATAGGCCGGCACGAAGCCCGGGTAGCTGAAGGCCTCGGCGACGCCCGCGTCGAGGGCCCGCTGGCGCAGGTTGTTGCCGTAGTCGAAGACCACCGCGCCGCGCCGGCGCCACTCGAGCAGGGTGCGCACATGCTCGGCCATGGCCGCCATCGCCAGCCGGTCGTAGCCCTCGGGGTTGGCCTGGCGCAGGGCCGCGGCCTGGTCGAGGCTCATGTCGGGGGGGATGTAGCCGTGGCGCACATCGTGGGCGCTGGTCTGGTCGGTGGCCACGTGGGGTACGACGCCGCGCCGCAGCAGCTCGGGCAGAGCCTCGGCGGCGTTGGCGATCAGGCCGATCGAGCGGGGCAGGCCCTGGCTCATGGCCTCCTCGGCCCAGGTCATGGCCTCCTCAAGGTCGGACGTGGCCATATCGAGCTGGCGTAGCGAGAGGCGGCGCTCGACGCGCCAGGGGTCGACCTCGACGGCGAGCAGCACGCCCTCGTTGAGCGTGACCGCCAGGGGCTGGGCGCCGCCCATCTCGCCGAGGCCCGCGGTGATCACCAGCTTGCCCTTGAGGCTGCCCCAGCCCATCTGGCGCGCGAGGGCCCCGAAGGTCTCGTAGGTGCCCTGGAGGATGCCCTGGGTGCCGATGTAGATCCAGCTGCCGGCGGTCATCTGGCCGTACATGGTGAGGCCCTCGGCCTCCCAGCGGTCGAAGTTCTCCTGGGTGGCCCAGTGGGGCACCAGGTTCGAGTTGGCGAGCAGCACGCGCGGGGCGTCGAGATGGGTCTTGAAGACCGCCACCGGCTTGCCCGACTGGACGAGAAGCGTATCGTCCACGTCCATGCGCTGCAGGGTGGCGAGGATGGCGGCGAGGGACTCGTGGTTGCGGGCGGCCCTGCCGCGACCGCCATAGACGATCAGGTTCTCGGGATCGAAGGCGACCTCGGGGTCGAGGTTGTTGAGCAGCATGCGGTAGGCAGCCTCGAGCTGCCAGCTCGCGCATGTGCGCTGCGAGCCTCGCGGCGCGCCGCCGGTGCGGGTCATCGGTGCCCCCTTTCGCTTCGTCGCGGGTCAGGGGCACATCATACCGCACTTTCGCCGCCCGCGGCTCTTACGCGCCCCAGGCCCGCGCCTGCATGCCCCGGACGCGCGGCAGCACCTCGCGGCCGTAGAACTCGAGGGCGCGACGCTGGTCGGGCTGGGCGGCGTTGATATAGACCTCGCTCACGCCGGCGTCCAGCAGGCGCCGGATCGCCTCGGCGTGCACCTCGGGGTCGACGCTGATCACCCAGGGCCCGGTGAGGGCCGTGGCGCTGGGGGGCTGGGCCGCGCCCTGGCCAACCACGACGAAGAGCTCGGCCAGGACGGGCATAGCGCCCGGGTCTTTGCCGACCTCGTGGGCGCCCTCGGCGAAGGCGGCCCGCAGCTCGGGGCGCAAGGCGGCCCCCGCGCCGGTGATCAGCCCATCGCCGTGCCGCCCGGCCAGGCGCATGCTCGCGACGCCCTCGGCGGCGATATAGAGCGGCACGGGCTGGCCCGGCAGCTCGTAGAGGCGCGCCTCGCTGATATGGAAGTGACGCCCGTGGTGCGTCACCTGGTCGCCCTGCCAGAGCCGGCGGATGATCGCCACCGCCTCGACCAGCCGGTCGGCCTGCTCGCGGGCGTCGCCCCAGTCGCCCGACGCGGGGGTCTCGTCGCGGATGTCGCCGGGGCCGAGGCCGAGGAAGACGCGCCCAGGGTAGAGCGCCGCGAGGGTAGCGAAGGCCTGGGCCACGACCGTGGGCCTGTAGCGATAGATCGGGCTGGTGATGCTCGTGCCCAGGGGGATGCGCCTAGTGCGCTGCCCGAGGGCGCCCATGGTCGCCCAGGCCTGCGGCGCGTGCCCCTGCAGGTCTATCCAGGGCCGAAAATGGTCGGCCATCAGCAGCCGGTCGAAGCCGAGCTCCTCGGCGGCCACGCCGTAGCTGATCGTCTCTCGACCCGTCACCTGCTCGCTCAGCACAAACCCGACAGCCACCGCCGGCCCCCTCTCACCATTGCCCGACTTGGGATGGGGCATCATACACAAGAGTGTCGTACGACGCAAGCCGCAAGAGCTGTGCCGGGGCGACGCCCACCCCTGGCACGGGTCGTGCCGCTATGGCGGGCAAGACACCGCCGGGGCCGGCGCAGCGGCCCCTCGCGCCGGTCTACCGACCGGTTGAAAGGGAGAAGTATGCAGATCACCAGGAGCGGCCCTGGCGCCCAGACCCACCTCGGCATCGCCATCGAGCGAGCCCTCAAGGGCGTCCCCGGCTTCGCCGACGGGGCCTCGGCGGTCTCGCGCGGGCTTCACGGCGCGATCATCGGCGGCGGCGAGCCCGCCAGACGCCTCGCCGACCTGCTCCACGGCACCTGGCTCGGCCACCCGCTCCACGCGCTGCTGGTCGAGATCCCCGTCGGCGCCTGGTCGGTCTCGGCCCTCTTCGACCTGATCGCCGCCCTTACGGGCTCGCGCGAGGCGGCCTGGGCGGCGGACGCGCTGATCACCACGGGCGTCGTCGCGGCCGTGCCCGCAGCCATGGCCGGCGCGGCCGACTACTCGGCGGCCGACCAGGAGGCTACGCCCCAGATCGCCCTCCACGCCATCCTCAACAGCGCCGCCATGGGCCTCTTCCTGGCCTCGCTGGCGGCGCGCCGGGGCGGGCGACGCGGACTCGGCGTGGCCCTCTCGTTCGGGGCCCTGGGTATCGCCGGCGGCTCGGCCTGGATCGGCGGCGACCTCGTCTACCGCCACGGCGTCGGGGTCAACCACGCCCAGACACCCGGCCACGCCGAGGGCTGGATCGCCGTGCTCGACGAGGGCGAGTTGGCCGTGGGCGAGTCGCGGCGGGTCTCGATCGGCGGCGACGCGGTGATGCTGCACCGGGCCCCCGAGGGCCTCTACGCCATCGGCGCGGTCTGCAGCCACGCGGGCGGGCCCCTCGAAGAGGGCACGGTGAGCGACGGCTGCGTCGAGTGCCCCTGGCACCAGTCGGTCTTCGACCTGCGCGACGGGCGCGTCGTCCACGGCCCGGCCACCATGCCCCAGCCGGCCTACCAGGCTCGCGCCAGCAACGGGCTGATCGAGGTGCGCCGCGGATCGCAGCCCGCCCATGCCGAGCGCCCCGCTACGGGCAACGGCGGCGACGAGATGGAGCAGGAGGTCGGCGGGCTCGGGATCTGAGCAACCAGTTCAGCGCCCAGCA
>CAZKTU010000093.1:0-3149 GCA_964555675.1 uncultured Oscillochloris sp. | reverse complement strand
CCTCGCCTGGGAGGCCTGGAGCCACCTCGCCTGGGAGGCCTGGAGCCACCTCGCCTGGGAGGTGTGGAGGGGCCAGGCCCCTCCACGACCAACCTCGCGGTCCAGTTTCGAGGCGAACCTGACGGTTCGCCTCGAAACACACCTACACGTTGAAGGCCCCGGGGTTGAGCAGATCCCCCGGATTCCAGCGGGCCTTGAGGGCGCGCATCAGGTCGTGGGCGTCGGGCGTGTGGTGCCAGCGCCCGGGGCCGCGCGCGGGGGCGCCCGCCAGGCCCACCCCGTAGCCGCCCAGGCGCGAGGCGAGGGCGTAGGCCGCGGCCATATCGTTCAGGCCGCTCAGGTAGAGCAGGCCGCTCGGCAGGTCGGCCACCAGCCTGGCGCCAGCGGGCGCGTGGGCGGCCAGGGCGCCGGCCAGCTGGGGCAGGGCGGCTGGGGCGACGCCCAGGCGCACAGTCGGCGCGTCGGCCGCCAGGGCCGCGCCGAGCCAGCCGGCCCAAAGCTCGCTGCCCGCGAACCCCTCGAGCTGGGCCGGCTCGGCGGCGCCCGCCTCTGCGAGCGTCGCCCGCACCCCGGCCAGTTCGGCCTCGACGTCGGCCGCGAGCCCCTCGGCGGTATAGACCAGGGCGTAGGGCGCGTCGCCGGCGTGGGCGCCCAGGGCGGTCGCTTCGCACAGCAGCAGCGCCGAGGCCGCGAGGCAGCCGGGCAGCAGCCGCGCGCCCAGCTCGAGGCCAGCCGCGACGCTCGCCACCGGCGCCACCAGGCTGGCGCGGGCGCGGGGCAAGGGCGCGAGTTTCAGGGTCAGCTCGCAGAGTAGGCCCAGGGTGCCGTGCGAGCCGACGAACAGCTTGGGCATATCGTAGCCGGCCACATTCTTGACCACAGGCCGGCCGGCCCGGATCAGTCGCCCGTCGGGTAGGGCCACCGTCGCCGCCAGCACGAGGTCGCGCCAGCCGCCGTAGCGCATGCGCAGGGGGCCGTTGCTGTTGGTCGCCGCCAGGCCGCCCACGGTCGCCCCGGCGTAGGGCGCCACGGCCGGCACCCACACCCCCTCGGGCGCCAGCTGGGCCTGCAGCTCGGCCAGGGGCGTGCCCGCCCCGACCGTCACGTACAGGTCATCGTGGGCGAGGGCGCGCACCCCGCGCAGGGCAGAGGGGCGCAGGACGAAGGACTCAGGGTGCCGATCCGGCGCATCGGGCGCGCTGCTGATCACTACGCTGCGGCCCTGGCCCGTCGTCGCCCGCAGCAGCTCGGCCGCCTCGGCGCTGGTCGCGGGCTCGAGCACGCGCGCGGCGGGGAGGGCGACGGGCTCGGGCGGCGCATCCTGCGCCCCCTCGCCCGCACCCTTCGCCGGAAAGATCTTCCCCGGGTTGAGCAGCCCGGTCGGGTCGAAGACCGCCTTGACGTCCAGCATGAGCTGCAGCTCGGCGGGGCTATACATCAGGGGCATGTACTCGCGCTTCTCGATGCCGACCCCGTGCTCGCCGGTGATACTGCCGTCGAAGCTGACGCCCAGCTCGACGATGCGCCGGCCGGCCAGGTGGACCCGCTCCATCAGCTCGCCGTCGCGCGGGTTCTCGATCAGGATGAGCGGGTGCAGGTTGCCGTCGCCCGCGTGGAAGACATAGCCGACCCGCAGCTCGAGCTCCTCGCAGATCTGGTTGACCCCGGCGAGCATAGCGGCCAGTCTGCTGCGCGGCACCGTGACGTCGACCAGGTAGTAGGCGGGGGCCAGGCGGGTCATCGCGCCCACGGCGCTCTTGCGGCCGTACCAGATCGTATCGCGCTCCTCGGCGGTGCGGGCCACCCGCAGGTCGAAGCCGCCGTTGGCGGCCAGGATGGCCTCGATCTCCTCGATCTGCGGGCCCACGCTGGCGGCGTAGCCGTCGGCCTCGATAATCAGGGCCGCGCCGGCCTCCTCGGGCAGGCGGGCCGTGGTGAACTGGTTGATGATCCGCATAATCTGGCGGTCCATCATCTCGAGGGTGGCCGGGACCAGGCCGGCGGCGATCACCGCCGAGACAGCCTCGCCCGCGGCCTCGACGGTCGCGAAGGCGGCCATCAGGGTCTTGACCGCCGGCGGGTTGCCGATCAGGCGCAGGTGGGCGGCGGTGACCAGGGCCAGGGTGCCCTCGCTGCCGCAGACCAGGGCCGTCAGGTCATACTCGGGGTAGTCGAAGGCCTTGCCGCCCAGGCGCACGCGCCGCCCGTCGGCCAGCACCACGTCGAGCCCGGTCACATAGTTCGCGGTCACGCCATACTTGAAGCAGTGGGGGCCGCCCGAGTTCTCGGCGATATTGCCGCCGATCGTGGCCGAGCGACCGCTGGCCGGGTCGGGCGGATAGTAGAGGCCCTTGCTCTTGGCCAGGCCGTCGAGGGTCAGGTTGACCAGCCCCGGCTCAACCGTCACCGAGCGGCCGACCACGTCGAGGTCGAGCACGCGGGCCAGGCGCGAGCACTGCACGATCACCCCCCCGTGCTCGGCCACCGCCCCGCCCGAGAGGCCCGTGCCCGCCCCGCGGGCCACCACGGGCATCCCCTGGGCGGCCGCCCAGCGCACCACCCGCGCCACCTCCTCGGCGCTCTCGGGGAAGAGCACCACGTCGGGCCGTCCGCGGTCCAGCCCGCCGTCGAGCTCGTAGGCCACCAGCTCGGCCCGGTCGGCGATCACCTGAGAAGGATGAAGGATGAAGGATGAAGGCTGAATCTTACTCATGGCCGCAGGCCCCCTTTCACCTTCTTCACAATTGCGGTGAAGATCGCGATCAGCTGATTCGTCTCGTCCACGAGGGGCTCCAGGCGCTCTGCGGTAACGATACCTGCCTCGGCCAGCAACTCCAGCCAGTAGGCCGTCTCGTCAAGCTCTTGCAGCGCCGTCTCGAGTTTACTGACCAGGTCGGCGTTCGACTTGGCGCGTTTCGCCTCGCGATAGTGTGCGCCGACCGACGTCCCCGAGCGTAGCGCCTGCTTCCCAAGCACCTGGGCGACTGTCGTACCAGGCAACGCCCCATACAGCTTGATCAGCCTCAACGCATAGCGTTTCGTCCGCTCTCGCAACTCCGGGGGCGCCTGCCCAGCTTCATCCTTCATCCCTCATCCTTCCCAACGCCTTGTAGACTGGCCGGGCTACTCTGCGGGGTGGGGCGCACACA
>CAZKTU010000092.1:0-22833 GCA_964555675.1 uncultured Oscillochloris sp. | reverse complement strand
AGCGCGTCTTCGGCCAGCTGCAGGTCGCCCAGCCAGCCGACCAGGGTGGCGAGCACCTGGCCCGACTCGGTGCGAAAGACGCGCTCGACGGCCGCGTGGGTCATATGGCTCGCCTGGCTCGACCTACATTTCCATGATCGGGCGCACCTCGATCGAGCCGCTGGCGGCCGAGGGGTTCTTGGCGGCCCACTCGAGGGCCTCGTCGAGGTTGGCGGCCTCGATGATATAGTAGCCGCCGAGCTGCTCGGCGGTCTCGGCGAAGGGGCCGTGGGTGGTGAGCACGCGGCCCTCGCGCAGGCGCACGGTGGTGGCGGCGCTGGTGGGCAGCAGCGGGTCGCCGGCCAGCATCACGCCCTTCTCGCGCATCTCGCGGGCGTGCTCGAGGTGGGCGGCGAACTGGGCCTGCAGCTGCTCGGGGGGGAGGGCCGCCTCGGTCGTCTCGTTGGCGTAGATCAGGATCATGTAGCGCATGGGGTCAGCTCCTTGTGCTCTCGCGCGGACGACCATCGCCCGCCTCACCCTACCGACGCGCGAGGCAGCCGGGAATCGACAGCCGGGCGAAGCAATTTCGCCCGGCGATTGTGGCGGGGGGGCAGAGCGAGAGCCTACGGATTCAGCGCGACCGTCTCGGCGCTGGCCCAGTAGACCACGCGCTCGGCGACGTTGGTGGCGCGGTCGGCGATACGCTCGAGCTTATGGGCGATGAAGAGCAGATCGGCGGTGCGCTCGGGATTGGGGTTGCCGACCAGGCTCGCGCTGATCTGGGCCTTGACCTGCTTGTAGGCCCGGTCGACGTGATCGTCCTCTGTGGCTATGGCGCGGGCCGCGGCGCCGTCGTGGTTGGCCACGGCGCTGAGGACATGCTCGAGGCTGGCGCGGGCCAGGGCGCCCAGCTGCAGCAGCTCTTTCGGGGCCTCGAGGGGGGGCGCGTCCCCGGCGCCGATCACGAGCTTGCCGATGCTCTTGGCGTAGTCGGCGATGCGCTCGAGCTCGCTGCTGATCGCGATAGCGGCGATGATGCGCCGCAGGTCGCGGGCGACGGGCTGCTGGAGCGCGATCAGGCTGACGGCGTGTTCCTCGAGCTGGTGCTGGGCCTGGTCGACGATCGGGTCGTCTTCGACCAGCTTGCTCGCCAGCGAGCGGTCCTGGAGGGCGAGGGCATCGAGGGCGCGGCTCACCGCGGTGGTGGTGAGCACACCCAGGTCGTGCAGTTGGTGGTTGAGGGCGGCGAGCTCAGCGTCGTAATGCTCCCTGGTGCGCATAACACACCTCCTCGTGCGAAGCGCGGCTAGTACCTGCCCATAGTATACGCTGGGAGCCTTACGCCTGCCAGTAGCGACTCGCCACCCTGAAGGGATGTTCGGCTACGAAGCCTTCTTGCCGTCGCCATTCTCGCTCTTCTCGATAACGCGCTTCCAGGAGACCTCGCCGTCTTTGTAGAGGGCGGCGCGGATAAGGTCGGCGATCAGCGGGTCGCTATAAGGAATATGGTTCTTGTTGATCAGCACATCGAGCAAGCCGGCGAGGCTGTGGGCCCGCACCGCTGCCTCGGCCTCGCCCGTAACGCGGATTGCTTCGGCCAGGACGGCGGCCTCGTGGGCGGCCTTCTCGCGCTCTTTCGGTCGGTCGGCGTTTGCGCGCTTGACCAAGTCTTCGTCGATGCCGATCTGCTCGAAGACGAGCGGGTCGATCCGGAAGCCCATCTGGTTCTTCTCGAGCCTGTGCTTTACCTCGAACTTGACCTGGTTGCCCAGGGCCCTGCGGTTGCGGCTCAGGCTGTAGGGGTCGCCGTCGTAATTGGGCTTGCCGTCCTTCTCGGGCTTGTGATCGAGGTCGTCGATCACCTCCTGCCGAGTGAGATATTTGGCTTTCCAGTTCCAGACAATATCACGCACCGTATCGTCGAGATACACATTGGCGACCTCTTCGAGCAGCTTGCGCCAGAGGGCCACCTCGGTGCGCTTCAGCTTCTCATCATCTTCCATCTGCTTGATGCGGTCGATGTACGTCCGGGACTTGCGGTAGAACATCTCGGGGTTGGTGATCTGGCAGGTGGCGCGGACGCTGATCTTCGTAATCTTGTTGAGGTTAGGGGTGTGGGTGTCGATCGCCTCGATCGGGAACTCGAAGGTGATCGGGTAAGTTGGCAGGACCGCCTCGAGTTTATGCACAATCGGGATGTAGAGGTACGAGTTTTTGGGATGGGCCGTAATTCCGTCAAGGGAGTCCTTGACGATCACCACGGTATCTTTCTGGACGGGGCGCCAGCCCGCACCCTGGGAGATCAGCCATAAGAGGAGGCCGAAGAGCGCCAGGAGCACGCCGATCTCGAAGCGGTTGACGTCGAAGAGCAGGTAGGCCAGCCCGAAGGGGATGACGACTACGAAGAGTAGCATCCAGGCCATCGACCATGTCCGGCTCGGGTTCTGAGCGCTCATACGTTCCTCCCTCAAGATTGTTGCGGCCAGGGTGTGGCTCTATCGTCAGGCCAGGGGCGCGCAAAGAGAAGGGTGCCAACCTTACCGAATCCTTTCACTTTCCTCAGGGGAAGTCTGCGCGCGACTTGTGGCATAATTCACTGCAATTGGCCGCCGAAGCGTATAGCCCGATGGAGGGCGCCCGTGGACCATAACCTGCTGAGCTTCCCCTACGCCGCTCGTCGCACCCCCCTGATCGCCGGCAACGGCGTGGTCGCCACCAGCAATCCCCTGGCCTCGCAGGCCGGCCTGGCCATGCTGCAGGCCGGCGGCAGCGCCGTCGACGCCGCCCTGGCGGCCGCGGCCTGCCTCACCGTGCTCGAGCCGACCTCGAATGGGCTGGGCGGCGACGGCTTCGCGCTGATCTGGGACGGGCAGAAGCTGCACGGTATCAACGGCTCGGGCCGCGCCCCAGCCGCCCTGACCGTCGAGGCCCTGCGCAGCGCCGGCCACGCCACGCTGCCCACCCACGGCTGGCTGCCGGTGACCGTGCCGGGCGTCATCCAGCTCTGGGGCGACATGCACGCCCGCTTCGGGCGCCTGCCCCTGGCCCAGATCCTCGCCCCCGCCATCGCCTACGCCGAGGGCGGCGCCCCCGTCGCCGCGATCGTGAGCCACAACTGGGCCCGCGGCGTCGCCGCCGCCCGCGAGCGCGGCGGCCCCGAGTTCGCCGGCTTCCTCGCGACCTTCGCCCCCGGCGGGCGCGCCCCCCGCGCGGCCGAGCGTTTCGTCTCGCCGGGCCACGCCCGCACGTTACGCCTGATCGCCCAGGAGGGCCCGCGGGCCTTCTACGAGGGCGAGATCGCCCAGGCGATCGCCGGCTTCAGCGCCGAGACTGGGGGCCTGCTCACAGCGGCCGACCTGAAGGCCCACGCCTCGGAGTGGGTCGAGCCGATCACCACCGACTACGCCGGCTACAGCGTGGCCGAGATCCCGCCCAACGGCCAGGGCCTCGCCGCCCTGATCGCCCTGGGCATCCTCGACGGGCTCGACCTGGCGCGCCACCCGCGCGACTCGGCGGCCAGCTACCACCTGCAGATCGAGGCGATCAAGCTGGCCTTCGCCGATATCTTCGCCTACTTGGGCGACCCCGCCCAGGCCGACGTGCCCGTGGCCGCCATGCTCGACCGCGAGCGCCTGGCCGCCCGCCGGGCCCTGATCGGCTCCACGGCCCAGGACTTCGGCCCCGGCGAGCTGCCCCGCGGCGGCACGGTCTACTTCTGCGCCGCCGACGGCGAGGGGAACATGGTCAGCATGATCCAGTCGACCTACATGGGCTTCGGCTCGGGCGTGGTCATCCCCGGCTGGGGCATCGCTATGCACAACCGCGGCTGCGGCTTCGTGACCACCCCGGGCCACCCCAACCAGCTCGCGCCCGGCAAGCGGCCCTTCCACACGATTATCCCCGGCTTCCTGCTGAAGGACGGCAAAGGCGTCGGGCCGTTCGGCGTGATGGGCGGCCACATGCAGCCCCAGGGCCACGCTCAGGTGATGGTCAACACCCTCATCTACGGCATGCACCCCCAGGCCGCCCTCGACGCGCCCCGCTGGCGCTGGGAGCAGGACGGCACCGTGCGGCTCGAGCTCGAGACGCCCCGCCACGTGGTCGAGGGCCTGGCCGCCCTGGGCCACCATGTGGTCGTCGAGGCCGAGCCCGCCGGCTTCGGGCGCGGACAGGCAATCTGGCGCCTGGCATCGGGCGACTATGTGGCCGGCACCGAGGCCCGCTGTGACGGCGCTGCCGTCGGCTGGTGAGCGGCCGACCGGCCGCCCGCGCGCGACGCTGCGCCCTCGTAACTGCCGTGAGTAACCTGAGCACAGATCACGACGGAGTGTACCCATGGCACGCGAGCCTGTGAAGAAGACTCTGCTCGACCTGCTCGAGGCGGGCGCCCCCGACCACCCGGCCCTGGTCGCGCCCGGCTGCCCGACCGTGAGCTACGCCGCCCTGCGGGCGAATGTGGCCGCCCTGGCGGGGCAGCTCCAGGCCCTGGGCGTAGGCCGCGGCGACCGGGTGGCCATCGCCATGGCCAACGGCCCCGAGATGGCGATCGCCTTTCTCGCCGCCGCCACCGCCGCCACCGCCGCGCCGCTCAACCCGAAGTACCGCCAGGACGAGTTCGCCTTCTACTACGACGACACCCGCGCGAAAGCCCTGATCGTCGCCCCCGGCACCCAGGAGGAGGCCCGGGCCGCCATGCTGCCTGGCATGCTGCTGATCGAGGCGGCGGCGCAAGAGGATGGGCTGCTCGCCTTCGGCGGCGACCTGCGGCCCGCGGCGAGCAGCCCGCAGCCCTCGCTGGCGACGCCCGACGACGTGGCCATGATCCTGCACACCAGCGGCACCACCAGCAGGCCCAAGCGGGTGCCCATTCGCCACCGCAACCTGGCCGCCTCGGCCGCCAACATCGGCGCGACCTACAGCCTGGGGCCGGGCGACCGGGCTCTCTGCGTGATGCCCCTTTTCCATATCCACGGGATCGTGGCCTCGCTGCTCAGCACCCTGGCCTCGGGCGGCACGGTGATCTGCCCGCCCGGCTTCGACGCCCTCAAGTTCTGGGCCTGGGTCGAGGAGTATCGGCCGACCTGGTACTCGGCGGTGCCTACGATGCACCAGTTACTGCTGCAGCGGGCCGAGCGCAACGCCGAGGTGATCCGGGCCAACCCCTTCCGCTTCATCCGCTCGAGCAGCGCGCCCCTGCCGCCCGTGGTGATGGAGCGGCTGGAGGCGACCTTCGGCGCGCCGGTGCTCGAGAGCTACGGCATGACCGAGGCGAGCCACCAGATGGCCTCGAACCCGCTGCCCCCGGCGCCGCGCAAGGCCGGCTCGGTCGGCGTGGGCATCGGCGTGGATGTTGCGATTATGGACGAGGCTGGGGCGCTGCTGCCCCAGGGCGAGCGGGGCGAGGTGGTCGTGCGCGGTGGCAATGTGGTCGACGGCTACGAGAACAACCCCGAGGCCAATGCCGCCGCCTTCAGCGCCGGCTGGTTCCGCACCGGCGATCAGGGCGTCATCGACGAAGACGGCTACCTCTGCCTCACAGGCCGACTCAAGGAGCTGATCAACCGGGGCGGCGAGAAGATCTCGCCCCTCGAGATCGACGACGTGCTGCTGCGCCACCCCGCCGTGGCCGAGGCCCTGGCCTTCGCCGTGCCCCACAAGACCCTGGGCGAGGAGGTCCACGCCGCCGTCGTGCTGCGGGGCGAGGCCAGCGAGCGCGAGCTGCGCGAGCACTGCGCCCGCACCCTGGCCGACTTCAAGGTCCCGCGCCAGATCCACATCCTCGAGGCCCTGCCCCGCGGGGCCACAGGCAAGCTGCAACGGATCACCATGGCCAAAACCCTTGGGCTGGGGGCGTAACACATAGCTAGAACAAGGACTACCCGCATGGCAACCTCGTTCGCCGAGCGCCGTCTCAGCCCGTATCTGTGCTTCCAGCGCGCCGAGTGGGCTGCCCTGCGCAACGGCGCCACCATGCCGATCGCCGCCGACGAGCTCGACGCGATGGTCAGTCTCAACGATACCGTCTCGCTCGAGGACGTGGCCGATATCTACATGCCCCTGCTGCGGCTGCTGCAGCTCTACTACGACGCCTCGCAGCAGCTCTATGCCGTGACCAACGTCTTCCTCGGCAGCCCCTCGCAGAGCCGGGTGCCCTATGTGATCGGGATCGCGGGCAGTGTCGCGGTGGGCAAGAGCAGCACGGCCCGCATCATCCAGGCCCTGCTGGCGCGCATGCACGGCGGCGTCACGGTCGAGCTGATCACGACCGACGGCTTCCTCTACCCGAACCAGGTGCTGCAAGAGCGGGGGATCATGCACCGCAAGGGCTTCCCCGAGAGCTACGACCGGCGCCGCCTGATCCGCTTCATGGCCGACGTCAAGTCGGGCGTGCCGCGCCTCGAGGTGCCGATCTACTCGCACCTGGTCTACGATATCGTGCCCGACAGGGCCCTGGTGATCGACCGGCCCGATATCCTGATCGTCGAGGGGCTGAATGTGCTGCAGCGGGGCGGCAGGCCCTCGCGGGCGCCCCAGGTCTTCGTCTCGGACTTCTTCGACTTCTCGATCTATGTCGACGCCGACGAGCAGCACCTGCAGCAGTGGTATATTGAGCGCTTCCTGCGCTTGCGCGAGACGGCCTTCCGCGATCCGTCGTCCTACTTCCGGCGCTACGCCGAGCTGAGCGTCGAGGAGGCCGTGGCCACGGCGCGGCGGATCTGGCGCGAGATCAACTACGTCAACCTGAAGCAGAATATCGAGCCCACCCGCGAACGCGCCGATCTCATCCTTGAGAAGGGCGTGCGCCACACCCTGCAGCAGGTCTACCTGCGGAAGCTGTAGCGCGCGGGGACGTGCGAGAGGAATAGAGTAGCAAGCGTATGCGCATTTGTATCGTGGGCGCCGGGGCGATCGGCGGCTTTCTGGGCGCGAAGCTGGCCCTGGCGGGCGCCGAGGTGACCTTGATCGCGCGGGGCGCGCACCTGGAGGCGATCAGGCGCGACGGCCTGACCGTCGAGTACGCCGACGGGGCCACCGAGGTCGCCCGCCCTGCCCTGGCGACGGCCAGCATGGAGGAGGCCGGCCCCCAGGACTATGTGATCGTCGCGGTGAAGGCCCAGGCCCTGCCGCCCCTGGCCGCGCCGATGCGGGCCCTCTACGGCCCCGAGACGGCGGTGGTCTACGCCCAGAACGGCATCCCCTGGTGGTACTTCATGGGCGAGGGCGGCCCGTACGAAGGTCGACGGATCGAGCTCGTCGACCCGGGTGGGCACATCGCCGCCCACACCGAGGTCGCGCGGGTGATCGGCTGCGTGGTCTACCCCGCCGGCGCGATCCTTCGGCCCGGCGTGATCCGGCATATCGAGGGCAACCGCTTCACCCTCGGCGAGGCGAGCGGCGAGCGCACCGAGCGCGTGCTGGCCCTCTCGCAGCTGATGGGCGCGGCCGGGCTGAAGGCCCCCGCGCGGCCCGATATCCGCAACGAGCTGTGGCTCAAGCTGTGGGGCAACCTCTCGTTCAACCCGATCAGCGCCCTGACCAGGGCCACCCTCGATGTGATCATCGCCGACCCCCTGGCCCGCGGCCTGGCCGAGCGCATGATGGCCGAGGCCCAGACCGTCGCCGAGCAGCTCGGCGTGCGCTTCCCGGTCTCGATCGAGCGGCGCATCAAGATGGCCGAAGAGATCGGCGCCCACAAGACCTCGATGCTGCAGGATATCGAGGCGGGCCGGACCACCGAGGTCGACGCCCTGGTCGGCGCCGTGGCCGAGCTCGGGCGGCTCACCGGGACGCCCACGCCCGCGATCGACGCGATCTACGCCAGCGTCAAGCTGCTCGAGCGGGTGGTCGCCCGGGGCTAGCCTCGGACGACGCGCTCGCCTCGGAGATCCCTATGCCGCTCGCTCGGGCCCTCGTGCTGATCGTCGCCGCCCTGGCCCTGAGCGACATGGGCGCTCGAGCTACGCCGCTGCGCGCCCAGCAGGGGCTCACCGGCTTCAGCGAGGGCTTCGAGGCCGATACGGGCTGGAAGGTCTTCGAGGAGGTGGTCAGCGGGAGCCCGTGTTACGCCACAGGCGCGGGGGCGGTGACGCGCACGAGCGACTATGCCTTCGCGGGCGCGGGCAGCCTGAGCGTCTGGGCCAACCGGGGGCAGCTGAGCAAGAGCAACCACCTGATCGCCTATAGCTCGTTCACGCCGGCCGACGCGCGGGCGGTGTGGCGCTACAGGGCGCGGGTGCTGATCCCCGCCGCGAGCCAGGGGCGCGGCCAGACTGGGCCCGAGCTCTCGCTGCAGAATACCAGGGCGGCCCAGGGTGGCGGCTGGACGACGGCGACGGCGGGGCTGCAGTACGTCGCGAACCCGCACCTGCCCGACGCGGGGGGCTGGCACATCTGGGCCGAGACGGCCCCGGGGGTGGCCAACTGGAGCGACCTGATCGAGGCTCCACTTGTCCCGGGGCAGTGGTACACCGTGACCCTCGAGGTCGACTACGGCACTAATCGCTACCTGGCCTTCGAGCTCGAGGGGCCGGGCGGGCGGGTGCGGGCGCCGCTGGCGGGCCGGGGCGTGGCCGAGGAGGCCAAGGGCTTCGCCGAGCCGTCGTTCGTGCTGACCCTGGAGAGCGAGAACCTCTGGAACAACTGCGACGGGCTGACGCCCTTTGACTACCAGGTGCTCTACGACCAGGTCGAGGTCGTGATGCTACACCGGCTCGCGCTACCGCTGCTGCTGGCGGGCTCGTAGGCAGGGCGGCAAGCGATGCTACAATAGTCCTGTGACAACTACTACTGAGACGCAGATCCAACCGGGGGATGCCGACGAGCAGGTCGCCCCGCCCGACGCCGCGCGCACGCGCCGCCGCGTCTTCGCCCTGGCCGCGCCCGTGATCGGCGAGAACCTGTTGCAGACCCTGCTGGGCGTGGTCGACACGCTGCTGGTGGCGGGGCTGGGGGCGGTGGCTCTGGCCGGGGTGGGCACGGCCCTGCAGGTGATCTACGTCATCCTGGCGGCCCTGAGCGCCCTGGCCGTGGGCGCCTCGGTGCTGGTGGCGCAGGCCGTGGGGGCCGGCAACCTGGCCGAGGCGAGCCGGCACGCGCGCCAGGCGCTGATCTGGAGCGTCCTGGTGGCCATTCCGCTCTCGATCGGCGGGCTGATCTTCGCGCCGGCGCTGATCGGGATCTTTGGCCTCGAGCCCGACGTGGCCGCAGTGGCCGAGAGCTACCTCTCGATCAAGCTCGGCTCGATCGTCACCCTGACGCTGATGATCCTGGCGAGCGCCGTGCTGCGCGGGGCGGGCGATGCGCGCACGCCGATGCTGGTGACGGCCCTGGCCAACGTGGTCAACCTGGGGCTGAGCTGGGCCTTGATCTACGGGCACGTGGGGCTGCCGGCCCTGGGGGCGAACGGCAGCGCCTGGGGCACACTGATCTCGCGCGGGCTCGGCGCGGTGCTGCTGGTGGTGGTGTTGTGGCGGGGGCGCAACGGGGTGAAGGTCGCTGGCGGCTCATGGGTGCCCGGTCTGACGGCCGTGGCCGCGGTGCTGGTGATCGGGTTGCCCGCCGCCTTCGAAGAGGTGCTGGTGATCGCGGCCTTCGCCGCCCTGACCCCGGTGGTGGCGACCCTGGGCACGCTCGACCTGGCGGCCAACCGGGTGGTGATTAACATCCTCTCGCTCTCCTTCCTGCCCGGGCTCGGCTTCGGCCTGGCGGCCACCGCCCTGGTCGGCCAGTCGGTGGGGGCGGGCAGGATGGACGAGGCTCGGGCCGCGACCACGATCGCGCTGCGCTGGGCGGCGATCTGGATGGGCGGGCTGGGCGTGCTCTTCATGCTCTTCTCGCGGCCGCTGATCGGGCTGTTCAGCACCGACCCGACCCTGGTGCGAGACGGGGCCCTGGCCCTGGTGGCGGTGACGCTGACCCAGCCGCTCTGGGCGGCGACCTTCGTCTACGCGGGCGCCCTGCGCGGCACCGGCGACACGCGCACGCCGCTGGTGATCACCGGCGTGATGATGTGGTCGGCGGTGGCCCTGGCCTTCCTGCTGGTACGGATCGTGCCTGAGCTGTGGGTGGTCTGGGCGGCCTTCCTGATCACCGGGCCGATCGAGACCTACCTGTTCTGGCGGGCCTGGCGCAGGGCGCGCCCGCGCGGGCGGGTGGCCCCGGAGGGGTGAGCGTGTTCTACCTTGGCTGTGCGATCTGGGCCTACAAAGACTGGGTGGGCGACCTGTTCCCGGCGGGCAGCAAGAGCGCCGACTTTCTGCGGCTCTACAGCCGCCGCCTGACCACGGTCGAGGGCAATACCACCTTTTATGCGACCCCGAAGGCCGAGGTGGTGGCGCGCTGGGCGGCCGAGACGCCCGAAAGCTTCCGCTTCTGCTTCAAGCTGCCGCGCGAGGTGAGCCACAGCGGGCCGCTGCTCAGGCAGCTCGAGGCCACGCGGGGCTTCGTCGAGCGCCTGGCGCCCCTCGGCTCGCGGCTCGGCCCGTTCTTTTTGCAGCTGCCGCCCACCTACAGCCCCGCTCAGCGCGGCGACCTGGCCCGTTGGCTCGAGGCCTGGCCGAGCGAGCAGCGGGTCGCGGTCGAGGTGCGCCACCCCGACTGGTACGCCCCCGGGCCAGAGGCGGCCCTGATGGAGTTGCTCGAGCGTCACGGGGCGGGGCGGGTGGTGATGGACGTGCGCCCGATCAGGCAGGAGGGCGACGAGGGCGGCGGCAAGCTCGACGACGCCCGCGAGCGCAAGCCCGACGTGCCGATGCGGCCCCTGCGCAGCGGCGGGGTGGCTATGGTGCGCTACATCGGCCATCCCGAGCCAGCGCGCAACGAGGCCCTGCTCGACGAGTGGGCCGAGCGCCTGGCCGGCTGGCTGGCCGAGGGCACCGAGGTCTACTTCTTCTGTCACTGTCCCGACGAAGCGCGCTCGCCGGCCCTCTGCCGGGCCATCCAGCGGCGCCTCGAGGCCCTGGGGGCGGCGGCGCCGCTGCCCACTGGCGCGGGCGACGACCCTCCGGCCCCGCCGGAGCAGCTGAGCCTGTTCTAAGAAGTTGCGCGATCGGCCTGGGCGTGGTATACTCCGCACGGTCGAGAAAATATGACCCCGTAGCTCAGTGGATTAGAGCGTTTCCCTGCGGAGGAAAAGGTCGCGCGTTCGAGTCGCGCCGGGGTCGCCAGTCAGCGACGGCGAGGAGCATTGCTCCTCGCCGTCGCTTTTTGTTTGCCCTGTATTCTTCGTGGTGAAAAGCGCTCCCTCATTTTCGCCGGAGCATACTAACCGCGCAGCCTCGCGGTCGAACCGCGCACGACCAGCTCGGTGGCGACGGGGGCGAGGTCGAGGGGGGTCGCGGTGAGCAGGCTGAGCATGGCCTGGGCGGCGCGGCGGCCCTGCTCGAGCATATTCTGGCGGACGGTGGTGAGGGGCGGGGTAGCGTAGGCCGAGGTGAGCAGATCGTCGAAGCCGACCAGCGAGACATCGTCGGGGACGCGCAGGTTGTGGTGGAAGAGGCCGAGGCGGGCCCCGTAGGCCATCTGGTCGTTGGCGGCGAAGATCGCGCTGAAGTGGGCGCCGCGGGCCAGCAGGGCCTCGAGGGCCAGGGCGCCGCTCTGCTCGGTGAAGTTCCCCTCGACCAGCAGGCGCTCGTCGACGGCGATGCCGGCCTCGTGGAGGGCCTGCTCGTAGCCGTGGCGGCGCTCGCGCGAGTCGGTGTGGGCGGGGATGCCCGAGATAAAAGCGATGCGGCGGTGGCCCAGCTCGATCAGGTGGCCCACGGCCCGGGCGGCGCCCTGGCGGTTCTCGACCTGGAGGCAGCGCTCTTCGAGGCCGGCGATGCTGCGGCCGACCGCGATCAGCGGGATCTGGGCGCTGAGGGCCTGCAGATCGGCGTCGGGGTGGTCGCCGCCCAGCAGGATCAGGCCGTCGACCTGGCGGTCGACCAGGATATTGAGCGCGGCGCGCTCTTCGTCGGGCTGCCACTGGCCGCTGGCGAAGATCGGGTGGTAGCCGCTGCCGGCCAGGCCCGCCTCGATGCCCTGCGAGAGCTCGCCGTAGAACTGGCTCGACATGCTCTGGGTGAGGATGCCGATCGCCATGGACTTGCCGCGCACCAAGGCCCGGGCGGTGAGGTTGGGCCTGAAGTTGAGCTCGTCGATCACGGCCAGTACGGCGGCGCGCTTCTCGGGGTGGACCGGGCTGCTGCCGGTGAGCACGCGCGAGACGGTGCTCGGCGACACGCGGGCGAGACGCGCGATGTCGCTGACGGTAGGCTGCCTGTTCATTGCGTTCGCCACGATTTCGAAAGCGCTTTCAGCTAGGATGGACTGGTCGCCTGATTGTAGCATATTGCCGCTTGACTTGTGCTGCGAGCCCCTTTAGAGGTCCTGTCGGCCTGCGCGGACGCGCCATTGTGGCATCGCTTTCATGAGTAGCGAGCGGAATCGCCCCTTGACAAACGGATTATCGCCACTATAATGCGACTCACCTGAAATCGATTTCAAAACATAGCCGGCGCCGGCAGAGTTGATCAGAATGGCATCTAGTTGCGGTTTCATCGCAGGTAGTAGCCATGCTGATATCGCTCATATGTGAAATCGATTTCAAATTCTCATGTGCGATCGCCGCGGTGGCGAGCGCGCATCGGCCCAGATTCTCAACCAGAAAGAGGCTCAACGATGACCCGCCTGAATGCCCAGACCCGGCCCGCATGGCTTCTCGCGCTCACAGCCCTCTTCGCCCTACTGCTCGCCGCGTGCGGCGGCTCGACCACCCCTGCGGCGCCCGCCGGCGACGCGGCCCCGGCTGCCCCCGCCGAGAAGGTCACCCTGCGCGTGCTCGTTCACCAGAACCCGCCCATGGTCGAGTTTATGAACAGCTTCAACGAGCAGTTCCAGGCCAAATACCCCAACATCACCGTCGATATGGCCGTGGTCAACGCCAGCGAGCTGAGCACGGTTACCCAGACCCGCCTCACGGCGAACGACGTCGATGTGATCGACCTGTTCGGCTTCTCGAACCAGGCCCAGCCCTATATGAAGAATGTGACCCCGCCGAACTGGCAGACGCTGATCGACGCGGGGCTGCTGATGGATATCACCGACCAGCCTTTCATCAAGAACTACGACCCGGCCGCGATCAAGGACGCCGGCACCTACCAGGATAAGGTCTACCAGGTCAACCTCGGCCGCGTTTCGTACAGCGGCGTCTACTACAACAAGGACCTCTTCGCCGCCAATAATGTCGCCGTCCCCACCACCTGGAGCGAGCTGGTCGCGGCCTGCGAGACCTTCAAGCAGGCGAATATCTCGTGCATGACCGCCGGCGGCAAAGACGGCTGGCCGATCTTCGTGGGCGCCTACGGTCTGATCGGCGCGATGTACCCCGACCAGGCCAACCTGGTCGAGGGCCTGTGGACCGGCAGCACGACCTGGAATGACAGCAAGGCCCTTGAGATGTGGTCGCGCATGCAGGTCTACGCCAGGGACATGATGGAGTCCGGCGCGAGCGGCATCGCCGGCGACGCGGCCCCCGGGCGCTTCGCCTCGGGCGAGGTGGCGATGTTCCCCGGCGGCACCTGGTACGCCTCGGCGATCGACGCCGCCCAGCCCGGCTTCAAGTGGGGCTACATCCCCTTCCCCGGCAGCGACAACCCCGAGGAGAACAAGTTCCTGTTCGGCAAGTACGACCAGGGCTGGGCGATCGCGGCCAAGACGCCCAACAAGGACGCCGCCGTGCAGTACCTGACCGAGTTCTCGGAGCCGGCCAACTACCAGGCCTTCGCCAACGCCGTGGGCTTCATCCCCACCCAGCCGGGCGCCACGCTCGATAGCCCGATCGGCGCCGAGGTTGCGCCCTTCCTGGCGAACTTCCGCGTCGGCTACGAGCAGTACTGGGTCGCGCCCAAGGGCGCCGGCGAGTACGCCAACCCCTTCGCCTCCTACTTCAAGCCCTTCGGGACCTACGACGACGTGAAGACTCTGGCTGATAAGGTGCAGGCCGACCTGCAGTCCGGGCTCGACGCCAGTAAGTAGTCTGTAGGGCGCGGGGAGGGCCTGGCCCTCCCCGCGAACCCCTCGCGCTACACAGGAGTGGCGGCCATTTTCAATGGGGAGGCATGGCGTGAGGAACTACCATTTTGGGCGCGGCAGGGCCAGGCTGGCGCCCTACCTGCTGCTCTTGCCCGGCTTTCTGCTCTACCTGGTGATTATGCTGGGGCCGGCGATCGCAACCGGGGCCTACTCGTTCACCGACGCAAGCGGCATCCAGGGCACGGCGATCAACTGGATCGGGCTCGAGAACTACCGCGAATTTCTCTTCCTGGGCCAGGCCTCGCAGGATAACTACGCGGCCCTGGGGCGGACGCTGATCTTTTGCTTCTTCGTGACCAGCATCCAGTTCTCGCTTGGCCTGCTGCTGGCCATGCTCGTGAACCAGCGCCTCAGGGGCGTCAATGTCTTCCGCACGATCTTCTTTATGCCGGTCATCCTGGGCGCGGTCATCCAGGGCCTGATCTGGTCGCTCTTCCTCTACCCCCTGGGCGGCCCGCTGGCGAGCCTGCTCGAGCTCTTCGGGATGCGCTCGGAGTTTCTGGGCGGCCAGCCCAGCCAGGCGATCGCCTGGGTGATCTTCGTGCAGATCTGGGCCAACCTGGGCGTGACGATGATGATCTTCATCGCCGGCCTGCAGACCATCCCCGGCGACCTCTACGAGGGGGCGCGGATCGATGGTGCGACCGGCTGGCAGGTCTTTCGCAATGTCACCTGGCCCCTGCTGACGCCGAGCGTGAACACCAATCTGCTGCTGAATATCATCGGCTCGCTCCAGGCCTGGCAGCTCTTCCTCGTGCTGCTGGGGTATCGGAACGGGACCCAGGTGCTGGGCTATCTGATCTTCGCCCAGGGCTTCGGCCAGACCTCGGGCAGCGTCACGAGCGCCTTCCGCCAGGGCTACGCCGCGGCCGCCTCGATCGTGCTGTTCTGCCTGGTGCTGGTGATCGGCCTGCCGGTGCAGTACTTCCTGCAGCGCAGAGAAAAGAGGATCCTGGGATGAGCGCACTCACTACTCCGGAGAACGCCGGCCTCCGCTCGCAGCCGGCCCCGCTCAGGCGCATCAGCTGGGGGCGCGTCGGCGCCTATGTGCTGCTCGGGCTGTTCGCGATCATCTACCTCGGGCCGCTGCTCATGCTGGTGATCACTTCGCTGAAGACCATGCCCGAGTTCATGAAGAGCGCGACCGCCCTCCCGGCGAGCCCCAACTTCGAGAACTTCGTCGAGGCCTGGAATAAGGCGAACTTTCTGCGCTACATGACCAATACGCTGATCTATACGATCTCGGCGACGGTGATCTATATCGTCAGCGCCGTCTTCGTGGCCTTCCCGATCTCGCGCGGCTATGTCCGGGGCGGCGGCCTGCTGCTCACGCTCTATGTGATCGCGCTGTTCCTGCCCGTCGCGCTGATCCCGCAGTTCCAGTTGATGCTGAACCTCGGCCTATACAACAACCCGCTCGGCTACATCATGCTCTTCCTGGTCAACCCGATCGGGGTCGTAATTCTGGTAAACTATATTAAGACCCTCCCGCTAGAGCTCGACGAGGCCGCGGCCATGGATGGCTGCGGCTACTTCCGCTTTGTCACCTCGATCGTCTTCCCGCTGATCCAGCCGGCGATCGCTACGGTCGCCGTGCTGCATGCGATCGGCATCTGGAACGAGCTGATCCTGCCGACGATCTATCTGACTAACAAGGACTTCTACCCGATCACGCGCGGCATGATCGTCTTTCAGGGCGTGTACGGCAGCAACTGGCCCACGCTGGCGGCCGCCGTGCTGATCATGACCCTGCCGATGCTGGTGCTGTTCCTGGTGCTGCAGCGCTACATTGTCTCGGGCCTGACGGCGGGGGCCGTCAAAGGATAATGCGCGCTGAGCACAGCCGCTCTGAGCGCCTTCTGGAGCAGAAGCGATGACCACGTATGTCAACGCCGTGCAAGACGGCTTCGTCGAGCTTGAGGGCGAGCGCCTCTATCGTATCGCCGACCTGGGGCGCCTGGCTCCCTTCCTGGTCACGCTGGTCAGCCCGGCCGACCACTGGATGTTCGTCACCAGCAGCGGCGGGCTCACCGCGGGCCGGGTCAGCCCCGATACGGCGCTCTTCCCCTACGAGACCGACGACCGGCTCTACGAGAGCCAGCGCCACAGCGGCCCCCTGAGCATTCTGCACGTGACGCGGGCGGGCCGCACCACGCGCTGGGAGCCCTTCGGCGATCTGGCCGACGGGACGGCGCGCGTCGAGCGCAACCTGTACAAAGACGGCCTGAGCACGACCCTGGTCTTCGAGGAGCTCAACCACGAGCTGGGGCTGGCCTTCAGCGCGACCTGGCAGTGCAGCCCGCGCTTCGGCTTTGTGCGCACCTGCCGCCTGCGCGAGCTCGACGGCGCGCCCTGCACGGTTGCGCTCCTCGATGGGCTGCAGAACCTGCTGCCCCACGGGGCGACGACCGCGCTGCAGGGCGGCTACAGCAACCTGCTCGACGCCTACAAGCGGGCCGAGCGCGACCCGAGCGGCCTGGCGATCTTCGCCCTTAGCTCGACCCTGACCGACCTGGCCGAGGCGAGCGAGGCGCTGCGCGCGACGGTGGCCTGGCAGCTCGGCCTCGACGGGGCCGAGACCCTGCTCTCCTCAGCTCAGGTGGCCGCGTTCCGCCGCGGCGAGCCGGTGCGAGGCGAGCGCGATGTGCGCGGCCGGCGCGGGGCCTTCCTGCTGGCCGCCGAGCTCGCGCTGGAGCCCGGTGCGACCCAGACCTGGCGCATCGTCGCCGATGTGGCCCAGGACGCTGTGGCCGTGGCGGCCCTGGCCCGCGCCCTGAGCGACGACCCGCTGGCGCTGGCCGCCGCGCTGGACGCCGATCTGGCCCGCGGCCGGGCCGACCTCGAGGGGCTGGTCGCCGCCGCCGACGGCCTGCAGCAGAGCGCCGACCCCATGGTCAGCGCGCATCACGGCGCAAATACGCTCTTCAATATCATGCGCGGGGGGATCTTCGCCAACGGCTACACCCTCGACAGCGCCGATCTGCGGGCCTTCGTGGCGGTCCGCAGCCCGCGCCTGCTCGCCGAGCGCCAGGAGTTCTTCGCCGCGCTGCCCCCGCAGCTCGGCGTGGGCGAGCTGCGGGCCCTGGCCGCGGCCAGCGGGGTCGCCGACCTCGAGCGGCTCTGCCGCGAGTACCTGCCCCTGACCTTCAGCCGGCGTCACGGCGACCCGAGCCGCCCCTGGAACCGCTTCAGCATCAATGTGCGCGGCGCCGGCGGGGCCCGCCGGCTCGACTACCAGGGCAACTGGCGCGACCTCTTTCAGAACTGGGAGCCGCTGGCCTACGCCTTTCCGACTTACCTCGAGGGCATGCTGGCCACCTTCCTGAGCGCCACCACGGCCGACGGCTACAACCCCTACCGGATCACCCGCAGCGGCGTCGAGTGGGAGGTCCCCGAGCCCAGCAGCCCGTGGGCGAACATCGGCTACTGGAGCGACCACCAGATTATCTATCTGCTCAAGCTGCTCGAGGCCGGCGAGCGCTTCGCGCCCGGGCGTCTGGGCGAGCTGCTCGACCGCCCCTGCTACAGCCACGTCAACGTGCCCTACCGGATCAAGCCCTACGCCGAGCTGCTGGCCGACCCCGCCGACAGCATCGTCTTCGACTGGGAGCTCGAGCACACGATCGTGGCGCGGGTCGCCGCCCGCGGGGCCGACGGCAAGCTGCTCTGGGACGCCGACGAGCAGGTCGTCCACGTCAGCCTGGCCGAGAAGCTGCTGCTGCTGGCCCTGGCCAAGTTGGTCAACTTCGTGCCCGAGGGCGGGATCTGGATGAACACCCAGCGCCCCGAGTGGAACGACGCGAACAACGCCCTGGTAGGCAAGGGGCTCTCGGTGGTGACCCTGGCCTACCTGCGGCGCTACCTGGTCTTCAGCCGGGGGCTGCTGGCGAGCGGCCCGGCCGAGCTTACGCTCACCGCCGAGCTGGGGCTGCTGCTCGACGAGGTGCATAGCGCGCTCGCGGCGGGCCGCCCCTGGCTTGAGGGCGGCTTCGACGATACGAGCCGCCGCGCGCTGATGGATCGGCTCGGGGCGGCGGGCGAGCGCTACCGGCAGGGCCTGTACGGCGTCGGCCTGAGCGGCGAGCGGCGGGCGCTCGAGCGAGCGACGGCCGTCGCGGCCCTCGATCTGGCCCTGGCCTACGTCGAGCAGAGCCTGCGGGCCAACCGGCGCGACGACGGGCTCTATCACAGCTACAACCTGCTGCGCCTGGCCCCGGGCCAGGCCGGCGTGGGCCGTCTGGCCGAGATGCTCGAAGGTCAGGTGGCTATCCTCTCGTCAGGGCTGCTCGCCCCCGAAGAGAGCCTGGCCCTGCTGGGTGCCCTGCGGGCGAGCGCCATGTACCGGGCCGACCAGGACAGCTACATGCTCTACCCGAACCGCGAGCTGGCGGGCTTCCGCGCCAAGAACCGGCTCGGCGCTGAGCATGTGCGCGGGCTGGCCCTGCCGGCGGCCCTCGAGGCCGCGGGCGACGGGCGGCTGCTGGCGCGCGACGTGGACGGCGACTACCACTTTGGCGGCGACATCCGCAACCTGCGCGACCTGCGCGCCATCCTCGCCGATCTCGCGCGCGACGAGCGCTTCGCGGCCCTCGTCCACGCCGAGGGCGCGCAGGTCGAGGCCCTGTTCGAGCAGGTCTTCCGCCACGCCGAGTTCACCGGCCGCTCGGGGAGCTTCTTCGCCTACGAGGGTCTGGGCAGCATCTACTGGCACATGGTGGCCAAGCTGCTGCTCGCCGTGCAAGAGGTCTACCTGAGTGCGCTGGAGGCGGGCGCGGAGGCCGCGGTGCTGGCCGGGCTGGCGGAGGCCTACCGCTCGGTGCGCGCCGGCCTCGGCTTCCAGAAGTCACCGGCCGTCTACGGCGCCTTTCCGACCGATCCCTACTCGCACACGCCTCAGGGCCGGGGCGCCCAGCAGCCTGGCATGACCGGCCAGGTGAAGGAGGAGTTGCTGGCGCGCCTGGGCGAGCTGGGCGTGACAATCCACAGTGGGCGCATCGCCTTCCGTCCGCGCTTGCTCGATCCCGACGAGTGGAGCGCGGGCCCCGGGGCGTTGAGCTATATCGATCTGGCGGGCGAGCGGCGCAGCCTGGGCTTGCCGCCCGGGGCTCTGGCCTTCACCCTCTGCCAGATCCCGGTGGTCTATGTGCGCGGCGCCGGGCCGCGGATCAGCGTGCGTTTTGCCGATGGCACGACGCGCAGCGAGGCCGGCGATTGCCTCGACCAGCAGATCAGCCGGAAGATATTCGAGCGCGACGGGCAGGTCGAGAGCGTCACCGTCTTCCTGGAGGCCTGACGCCACGAGCCGCCGTCGATTAGTCCGAGGAGTGTCACACGTAGAGATAACGCGCAGCGCCCGAAACTTGTAAGCCGCCCACCGGCCGTCCCGGGCCTACCGTCCGTCGCTAGACCATCAGCCCGCATGCAAGGAAACGCAACGATGCTCGCCCGAAAACCATGGCTGGTTCTGCTGCTGCTCGCCGCCCTGCTCACCAGTGGGCTCGGGGCCACGCCCACCCCGGCCTTCGCCGCGACCCTGCCGGTCGTAGACGACTTCGAGGCCCCGCTCGCCGCCGGCGCTGACAGCAACGGCGTGCCCGTCGGCTGGTTCAACGCCCAGGATGGCGGCTCGACAGTGAGCTTCGCCCGCACCGAGGCGGCCCCCGCGGCGCGGCCCGGCGCCCCGAGCCCGAACGGCGCGCTCGAGACGACCATGAATGTCCAATCCTTCGGCGTGGTGATCCATAACTTCGAGAACGGCGCGGCCAACACCTGGGTCACCCAGGACTGGAGCGCCTTCTTCGGGCTCTCGCTCTGGGTCTACGGCCAGGGCAGCGGCACCGACCTCTTCCTCGACGTGCTGGACAACCGCAGCGCCGGCTCGACCCGCGACGACGCCGAGCGCTACTCGGTGAGCTTCAAGGACGATTTTACCGGCTGGCGGCAGCTGCAGTTCCCCTTCGACAGCTTCGCGCGCAAGGAGATCGGCAACGGCGCCCCGAGCGACGGCTTCACGCTCAGCGAGGTCCACGGCTGGGCCTTCGGGGCCCTGAGCACGGGCGGCACGCCGCGCACCTGGTACCTCGACCAGGTCGAGATCTACGGCACCGCGCCGGTGCGCCCGCTGACCGTCGGCTTCGGCGGCAACGTCGTGAACGCCACCGAGGGCCGCGGCGCCACCTTCAGCGTCAAGCTGAGCAAGGCCAATGACGCCCCCGTGACGGTGCGCTACGCCACCGCCGACGGCCTGGCCACGGCCGGCCGCGACTACCTGCCCACCTCGGGCACGCTCACCTTCGCCCCCGGCGTGCGCGAGCAGCGCTTCAGCGTGAGCACGCTCGACGACGGCAAGTGGGAGGGCACCGAGTCGATCCTGGTCAGCCTGAGCGATGCGCTCGGCGCCGAGCTGGGTGTCGCCCGCACGGCTAGGGTGGACATCCGCGAGAATGAGACCTTCGACGCGAACCTGATCGACGACTTCGAGCGGGCCCCCGACCTGTACGAGGCCGACGCGCCGGCGCGCCTGCGCAGCCGCGAGTTGGCCCCCGGCGATGCCCTGGCCCTGCCCGGGCAGAGCGGCTACGAGCGCATTCTCAGCGCGACCCGCCCCGGCAACGGCGAGATCGAGCTGAGCCGCGACTTCGCCTACGCGCAGGACTGGAGCGGCGCCGAGGGCGTGAGCTTCTGGCTCTACGGCCGCGGCACCGGCAAAGAGCTCGAGCTGACCCTGCGCGACAACCGCGCCCCCGACCTGGGCCCGAGCGCCTGGCGCCTGGCTTGGCGCGACGAGTTCAACCGGCGCGCCGGCTCGCCGCCCGACGCAACCTCGTGGACGCACGAGATCGGCGACGGCACGATCAACAGCAACCCCGGCTGGGGCAATAGCGAGCTGCAGTACTACACCGACAGCCCGCAGAACGCCGCCCACGACGGCAAGGGCAACCTGCTGATCACCGTGCGCGAGCAGGGCGCCGACAGCGGTCTGACCTGCTACTACGGCCCGTGCAAGTACACCTCGGCTCGCCTGCTGACCCAGAACAAGTTCGAGTTCGGCCACGGCCGGGTCGAGGCGCGCATCAAGGTGCCCGGCGGCGCGGGCTTCTGGCCGGCCTTCTGGTCGCTGGGCAACGACATCGCCCAGGTCAGCTGGCCCCAGACCGGCGAGATCGACATCATGGAGTTCGTCGGTCGCGACCCGAACACGATCTTCGGCACCATCCACGGCCCCGGCTACAGCGGCGGCGAGAGCTTCGGTGGCATCTACCGCTTTGCCGGACCCGTGCCCGAGGCCTACCACACCTATGCCATGGAGTGGCAGCCCGACCTGATCGTCTGGTACGTGGACGGGATCGAGTACCACCGGGCCACCCCGGCCAGCGTGGCGCCCAACGAGTGGGTCTTCGACCACCCCTTCTTCCTGCTGCTCAACGTGGCGATCGGCGGCAACTTCGGCGGCCCGGTCGGCGCCGACGCCTTCTTCCCCCAGTCGATGCAGGTCGACTACGTGCGGGTCTACAGCGCCCGCGACACGGCCGAGCGCTTCGAGGCCGAGGTGCGCGACGACTTCACCGGCTGGCGCAAGGTCACCCTGCCCTTCAGCGCCTTCACGCGCAGCGACGACCAGCCCCGCGGCGCGCCCAACGACGGCCTGACCCTGAGCGAGGTGTGGGGCTTCGAGCTCGAGACCTCGAGCGGCTACGGCCCGCTGCTGCTCGACCAGCTGCGGCTTAAGCTGAGCTGCCCCGACGAGGTGACGGTGAGCAGCGCGGCCGACAGCGGCCCCGGCTCGCTGCGCGAGGCCCTGGGTCAGGTCTGCCGCGGCGGCACGGTGCGCTTCGCGCCGGCGCTGGCGGGCCAGACGATCAACCTGGGCTCTGAGCTGAGCGTGACCGGCGACGTGACCATCGAGGGTGCGGGCGCCCCCGGCCTGCGCCTGAGCGGCGGCGACGCGGTGCGGATCATGGTGGTCGAGGGCGGCGCCTCCGCCACCCTGCGCGACCTGGTGATCAGCGACGGCTACGGCTTCCAGCTGGGCGGCGCGATGATCGTCAACGGCCAGGCCCGCCTCGAGCGGGTCACGGTCGAGGGTAGCAGCACGAACGGCGACTTCCAGTTCTGGCAGGGCGGCGGCGGCATCTACGTCGGCGGGGGCGCCACGCTGAGCCTGCGCGACAGCACCGTGCGCAACAATACCACCATCGCCTCGGACGGCGGCGGGATCTACGGCTTCGCCGGCAGCCTGATCATCCTCGAGCGCAGCCTGGTGACGGGCAACACGGCCGGCAACGTCGGCGGCGGCATGCGCACCCTGGGCGAGGCCCAGCTCGAGAGCAGCACGCTCAGCGGCAACACCAGCACGGCCTGGCACGGCGGCGCGGTCTTCCACACCGACGGCCTGCTACGCCTGAGCCACAGCACGGTGGCGAACAACAGCTCGCCGGCCGGCACCGCCGGCGGGATCTTCGTCGGCACCTTCACGGCGGTCGGCGCCCAGGCCAGCCTGCTCGGCAGCGTGCTGGCGGGCAACAGCGGCGACCAGTGCTTCCGCGGCTTCTTCGGCCCCGGCCCGGTGAGCATCAACTCGGAGGGCGGCAACCTGGCGAGCGACGGCACCTGCGTGCTCACCGAAGCCGGCGACCAGTTCGGCGTCGACCCGCTGCTCGGGCCCCTGGCGGACAACGGCGGGCCGACCCTGACCCACGCGCTGCTGGCCGGCAGCCCGGCACTCGACGCGGCGGCGGCGGCCACCTGCCCGGCGACCGACCAGCGCGGGGTGGCGCG
>CAZKTU010000091.1:0-22857 GCA_964555675.1 uncultured Oscillochloris sp. | reverse complement strand
GTGCAGTTGTTGCTGTGGACCATGGCGACCGGCTTGCCGGTGGGCGTGGTCACCATGTCGATCTCGGGGTATAGCTTCGACAGGGCTTTTTCCAGCACGATCATGGCGAAGACCGAGGTCCCGGCAGAGACATTGCCCGTCCGCTCGGCCACACTATTGGTCGCGACCATGCCGGTGCCCGCGTCGCCCTCGGGCGGGCAGAGCGGGATGCCCGCCTGCAGCCGCCCCGTCGGGTCGAGCAGCCTCGCGCCCGCCTCGGTGAGCGCGCCGGCGGCCTCGCCCGCGACCAGAACCCTGGGCAGGATGGTTTGCAGCCGCCACGGGAGCTGCGCCACCGCGGGCAGCTGGTTGAACTGCTCGACCATGCGCGCGTCGTAGTTGTTGGTCGTGCTGTCGATCGGGGCCATGCCCGAGGCATCGCCGACGCCCAGCACCCGCTGCCCCGTCAGCCGCCAGTGGACATAGCCGGCCAGGGTGTTCAGGTGGCTGATCGCGCCGACGTGGGGCTCCTGGTTCAGGATGGCCTGATACAGGTGGGCGATGCTCCAGCGCTGGGGGATGTTGAACTGGAACAGCTCTGTGAGCTGTTCGGCCGCCTGCCCGGTGATCGTATTGCGCCAGGTGCGAAACGGGACGAGCAGCTCTCCGTCGGCATCGAAGGCCAGATAGCCGTGCATCATGGCGCTGAGGCCGATCGCGCCGACCGTCGTGAGGGGCGTGCCATAGCGCGCGAGGACCTCGTCGCCGAGCTGCTGGTAGCTCGCCTGCAGGCCCGCCCAGACATCGTCGAGCCTGTAGGTCCAGACACCGTCCTCGTAGCGGTTCTCCCACTCGTAGCTGCCCGATGCGAGCGGCAGATGGTCTTCGCCGATCAGCACCGCCTTGATGCGCGTCGAGCCGAGCTCGACGCCGAGGACAGTCTTCCCCCGCTCGATGGCGTCTTTCTGGGTGCTCATGCCTTACTCCTCTACTGCTATGCAGGCGCCTTGCCGCCGCCTCCCATGCTACGCTGTTCTCAGCGTAATGGTAGCCATGGCGTGGGGCGGCAGCTCGACCCGCCAGCCGTCGCCGTCGCGGGCAACAGCGAGGGCCGTGGGGGCGACGCGCTCGGGCGCCGCGACGCTATTGGCGGCCGCGGGGCTGTCCGCCGCCAGCAGCTCGCCGCGGGCCACCTCGGGTGCGGCGGCGCAGACGAGCCGCACGCTGGCCCCGGCGCTGTAGTGGCGGTTCACCAGGGTGACGGCGAGCCCGTCCGCGCTGCGCGAAGCCGTGGCGCTCACCGCGGGGCCGCCGCCGGGCAGGGCGAGGCCAGAGGCCACTTCGACCGGCAGGGCCGTGGCGCCCATGTGGGGCGCGTGGAGCCGCAGGGCGTGGTAGGTGGGCGTGAGATAGATCTGCGCGCCCTGGGTGTTGACCACCGACTGGAGCACATTGACGATCTGGGCCAGGTTGGCCAGGCTGAGCACATTGCACTGGCGGTGGAAGCCCTCCAGGGCCACAGCGGCCGCCAGCGCGTCGCGCAGCGTGTTGGTCTGCTCGTAGTCGACGGGCTGGCGGGCCTCGGCGCCGCGGGGGCCCCACTCGCGGGCCTCGGGGTGCCAGACGCCCCACTCGTCCAGGGCGATGCCGATGGTGCGCTTGCCGTGGATGATCGGGGCCGCGCTCTCGCCCGCGCGCAGCTCGGTGTCGGGCCTGCCCGGGCTGCCGGCGGCCTGGCGCAGCAGGGCGGCCGTGCGCAGCACAAAGGCCTCGGTGTCGTCGGCCTCGGCGAGCAGCGCGTAGTACTGGCCCTCGTCGAAGGCCGTCTCGGGGCCGCCGCTGATCCAGTAGCGGTGGATCGAATAGTGGTCGACTAGACTGAGGTGCCGGCCGAGGCCGGGGATCAGCTCGGCGTTCCAGGCATCGTCGTGGCCGCAGATCACCAGCTCGGCGGTCGGGTCGACGTGGCGCAGCATGGTGGCGAAGCGGCGGAACTCGTGGGCGTAGCCGAGGGCGGTGAAGTTGCCGCCGCAGCCCCAGTTCTCGTTGCCCACGCCCCAGAGCTTGACGCCCCAGGGCGCGGCGCGGCCGTTGGCGGCCCGCTCGCGGGCCAGGGTTGTGCGCACCGCCGTGTTGCAGTACTCAAGCCAGTCGCAGAGCTCCTGGGGTGTGCCGCTGCCGACATTGCCGGCCAGGTAGGGCTCGGCGCCCAGCTGCTCGCAGAGCCAGAGGAACTCGTCGGTGCCGAGGCTGTTGTCGTCCTCGACCTGCAGGCCGCAGGACATGCCCAGGCGGATCGGGCGCTCGGCGGCCGGGCCGATGCCATCGCGCCAGTGGTAGTGGTCGGCGTAGCAGCCGCCCGGCCAGCGCAGCAGCGGCACCGGCAGGGCCTTCAGGGCGGCCAGCACGTCGCTGCGGAAGCCGTTCGTGTGGGCGGGCGCGTCGGGCCGGTTGCCGACCCACAGCCCGTCGTAGCAGCAGCGGCCCAGGTGCTCGGCGAAGTGACCGTAGAGACGCGGCGAGATCGTCCCGATCGGGGCCTCGGCGCGAATGGTGAGTGTGGTGGTGGTCATTGCGCGTACCCTCCGGTAGGCACGACGGTGAACGAGAGCGGGGGCAGGCTCAGCGTGAGTTTGCCGTCCGCTACGGTCTGCGCCGCGAGCTGCCGCGGCACGAGGTTGTTCGGCTGCTCGAAGCTGTTGATCGCCTTCGGGTCCGTGCCGGCGAGCTGGGCGATGCCATCGGCCCGGCTCGGGGCCGCCCCCTGCCAGCGCAGCTCGGTGCTCACCGTCTCGGTCTGGCTGCGGTTGACCAGGAACACCGCGCCGCGGTCGTGCTCGGCGTCGTAGCTGGCCGAGACATCGAGCAGGGGCATGGGGCCGAACTGCTTCGTCTCGTGCTCGGGCGCGCTCACCAGGGGCTGAAGCGCCAGGCCCGCGGCGTTGTTGGCCACCATCACGAAGGGGTAGAAGGTCGGGTGGCGCAGCAGCCGGTCGCCCTTCACGGTGAGGGGCGAGATCGTGTTGACCACCTGGGCGATGCAGGCGATCTTCAGCACATCGCAGCGGCGCAGGAAGACGTTGAGCCACTGGGCGACCACCAGGGCGTCCTCGAGGTTGTAGACCTCCTCGCTCAGGGGCGGGCCCTCCTGCCAGCCGCCGCGGCCCGAGCGATCCTTGTACCAGACATTCCACTCGTCCCAGGAGAGATAGACATCGCGCTTCGAGCGCAGCTTGGCCTTGACGTAGCGCATCATGCCGCTGATCGTGTCGAGGTAGGCCTCGAACTGCGCCGAGAGGGCCAGGTAGCTATCGGTGTCATTGGCATAGTTGGTGGCGTAGTCGTGGAGGGCCAGGTAGTCCACGTGCTCCCAGGTATGCTCGAGCACCACGCGATCCCACTCGGGGTAGGTGGGCATATGGGGGTTGGACGAGCCGCAGACCACCAGCTTCAGGCTCGGGTCGACCATGCGCATGACCTTGGCGGTCTCGCGGGCCTTGCGGCCGTACTCGGCGGCCTCGAGGTGGCCGATCTGCCATGGGCCGTCCATCTCGTTGCCCACACACCAGTACTTCACGGCGTGGGGCGCGGCGTAGCCGTGGGCGGCCCGTAGGTCGCTGTAGAAGGTGCCCGTGGGCGCGTTGCAGTACTCGACCAGAGCGGCGGCCTCTTTGATCGTGCCGGTGCCCAGGTTGACGCCGAGCATGGGCTCGATGCCGGTGGCGCGGCAGTAGTCGACGAACTCGTCGGTGCCGAACTGGTTGCTCTCGATCGACTGCCAGGCCAGCTCGCGGCGACGGGGGCGCTGCTCCTTGGGGCCGACGCCGTCGCGCCAGTCGTAGCCGCTGAGCATATTGCCGCCGGGGTAGCGCAGGATGCTCAGGCGCATCTCGCGCAGGGCCGCCTGCACGTCGCGACGGAAGCCGCGCTCGTCGGCCAGGGGCGAGCCGGGGTCGTAGAGGCCGCCGTAGACGCAACGGCCCATATGCTCGGCGAAGCCGCCGAACAGGAGCGGCGAGATAGCGCCGATCGTCCGTTCGTTGTCGAGGGTGACGCGGGCGGTCCTGGTGCTCGAGCTCATAGGGTTCTCCGTGTCAAGGCGTACCGGGGCTTGGCGGCGTAGCTGGCTGGGGCGACGACGGCTGCTCGCGCAGCCAGACGGTCATCGGGCCGGGGGCGCGGTTGTCCCAGGCGGCGTACGGGATGGCGCGGAGCGCGCACGGGGCCGCCGCGGGCGGGCTGGGGCTGTAGAGCATCTCCTCCCACCCCGCGTCGACGAGGGCGAGGCCCTCGGCCTCGAGCAGCACCACCCCGCCCAGCAGCTCAGGCTCGAAGCGGGCCCTGAGCTCGGCCGCGGCGGGCAGCAGCAGACGCTGGATGGGCGCGTCGTGGTCGACCTGCTCGAGGCAGTAGACCAGCGGGCCGCGGCGCAGGGCCACGGCGCCCACGTCGGCGGCCACGGCGGGGTGGGCGTAGACGCGCTGGGCCGGCATCGGCAGATCGAGGGTCACGACATCGCCGTCGCGCCAGGTGCGGCGCAGCAGGGCATAGCCGCCCTCGGTCGCGCCGGCCAGGTCCACGGCCTCGCCGTTCACGCGCAGGGCGGGGGCGGCGCACCAGCCCGGCAGGCGCAGCCGCAGATCGAAGGCGGTCGGGGCGGCGACGGCGACGCTGAGGGTCACGGCGCCGTCCCAGGGGTACCTAGTCACCTGGCGCAGCGTCACCGTCTGGCCGCCCAGGGTCAGGTGCGCCGTACTCTGGCCGTAGAGGTGCGCCACGACCTCGTCGTCGCTGTGGCTATAGAAGTAGCCGCCGATCGCGGCGACGATGCGAGCCAGGTTGGGGGGGCAGCAGGGGCAGGCGAACCACTCGCTGCGGTGGTGGTCGCCCGCGCTGGCCAGGGGGTTGTCGTAGAAGTAGTGGGCGCCCTCGAGCGAGATACCGCTGAGCACCGCGTTGTAGAGGGCCAGCTCCATCACGTCGGCGTAGCGCCGGTCGAGGTCGATCTGCAGCATGCGCTGGGCCCAGAAGACCAGGGCGATCGCCGCGCAGGTCTCGGCGTAGGCGCTCTCGTTGGGCAGGTCGTAGTCGCTGGTGAAGCCCTCGTTGCGCCGCGACGAGCCGATCCCGCCCATCACATACATGCGCCGGGTCGTCAGGTGCCGCCAGAGGCGCCGGCAGGCGGCGAGCAGCTCGGCGTCGCCGTCTTCGGCGGCCAGGTCGGCCATGGCGCTGTAGAGGTAGGCGGCGCGCACAGCGTGGCCGACCACCTCGTGCTGCTCGCGCACGGGGCGGTGCGACTGGTTGTACTCGTGGCTGCCGGCCCAGAACTGGGCCGGGTCCTCGCCGCGGGCCAGGGCCTCTTGCTCGAAGTAGTGGGGGAGGCGGCCGCGCTCGTCGACGAAGTAGCGGGCCAGGGCGAGGAAGCGGTCTTCGCCGGTGGCGTGGGCGAGCCGGATCAGGGCCAACTCGAGCTCGGGGTGGCCACAGTAGCCGTGGCGCTGGCCGGCGGCGGGCCCGAAGACGGTGGCGATATAGTCGACGTAGCGCAGCATCACGTCGAGGAGCGAGCGCTTGCCGGTGGCGGCATAGTGGGCGACGGCGGCCTCGATCAGGTGGCCCGCGCAGTAGAGCTCGTGCCAGTCGCGCAGGTTCGACCAGCGCTTCGCGGGCTCGACGAAGCCGAACCAGCTGTTGAAGTAGCCGTCGGGCTGCTGGCCGGCGGCGATCCTGGCGATCACCTGATCGAGCAGGGCATCCAGGGCCGGGTCGGGGTGGGTGGCGAGGCTGTAGCAGGCCGCCTCGAGCCACTTGGCCACGTCGGAGTCCCAGAACAGCACCGTCACGTTGCCGCCGAGGGTGCCGCGGGCGACCACCGCCGGGTCCCAGACGCCGCCGAGGGCGTCGATGCGCCCGGTGCGGCGGCACTGCTCGTAAATATGGCCGAGGGTTCGCTCGCGGTTGACCCGCTGGCGCTCGGCCCAGAGCGGGTCGTCGAGGAGCACGTGGGTGTGGGGCAGGGGCCTACGACGCCGGCTGGCGGACTCACGGCGCCCCGCGCCGGCAACATCATTGTTGTGCATACCAAAAGCTCCCGCCGGCGCCGCAGCATACACTCCCGACGCCGGTGCCCACGGGTTCGCCCGAGCACGCACGCCGGCGGGGCCGGGCCTATTCACGAGTCTGTTGGCTTCCGTCGCATTCTAGCATGCTTCTAGCCTCCGTCAACTAGACATCAAGTTGCGCCAGCGAGAAATCCTTCGCCAGTTCTGACCAAAGACCAGGGACCAAAGACCAAGGCTAGACGCCTGCCCAAGCCGTTGGTCGATGGTCTTTGGTCTTTGGTCGCAACTGGGCAGGCACTTCCAGAAAGCTGTACCAATTTCAGTGAGAGTCTTTTCTTAATGGTACTAGAATGAGCGCTTGTTTGCAGCTATTGTTCTACTAGAATGTTTAGCTTGACAGGCAAAGAAAGTGCTGTATTCTGAGACAAGGTTGGCGACGGACGGAGCGACGATGAGGGAGAAGAAGCGCAAACCCAGCATGCGGGATGTGGCTGAGCGGGCCAACCTCTCGGTCTCGGCGGTATCGCTCGTGGTGCGCAACCGGCCCGGTGTCTCAGAGGCGACCAGAGCGCGGGTGTGGGCGACGATTCGCGCCCTGGGCTATGTCGTCGAGAGCCAGAGCGACAGCCGCCCCCTCGCCGTTGGCCTGCTGATCGAGCGCAGCGCCATGCCCGCCATCCTCGACATTTTCTACGGCGAGGTGATCCGCGGCTTTCAGCTCGAGGCCCAGCGGCTGGGCTACCAGGTGCGGCTGCACATGTTCGACCGCGAGGCTGAGCGCTTCGACCGCACCTACGCCGCCCTGGCCGAGGACGTGCAGGGCCTCGTGATCGCCAATGACGGCGACATCGCCCCCGAGATGGTCGCCCAGACCCAGGACGCCGGGCTGCCGCTGGTGCTGATCGAGAGCTACATCCCCGGCAAGCGGATCCCCTGCGTGATCGGCGACAACTTCGTCGCCGGCTACACCGTCACGAAGCACCTGCTCTCCCAGGGCTACGCCACGGTGGGCCTGCTGCGCGGGCCGGCCAAATATAGCAGCCTGACCGAGCGCTACCGCGGCTGCCTGGCGGCCCTGGCCGAGGCCGATTGCCTGCCCCGCGCCGAGTGGGCCCCCCTGCCGGCGACGGGCACCTCGCAGCGCGGCTACGCCCAGATGCGCGAGATCCTCACGCTCCCGCAGCGCCCCCGCGCCATTGTCGCGGTCCACGACAAGATCGCCTTCGGCGCGCTGGAGGCCATCCGCGAGGCCGGCCTGCGCATCCCCGAGGATATGGCGATTGCCAGCATCGACGACGTGGCCGAGAGCGCCGACACCCGCCCGCCCCTCACCAGCTTCCACATCCCCCGGGCCGAGATGGGCATCATCGCCATGCAGCTGCTCCACCGGCAGCTCAACGCCGAGGCGTTCATCCCGGTCAAGAGTATCGTCTACGGCAACCTGGTCGTCCGTGCGTCGAGCGGCGTCGCCCCAAGCGTACAATAGATTGGAATGAAGCCATGCCTACAGGGCTGCGGACTACCCGGCTGCGCTGCGAGCACCTCGTCAATCCCCTCGGCCTCGACATCGCGCAGCCGCGCCTGAGCTGGGCCCTCGCGTCCGAGCGGCGCGGCGAGCGCCAGAGCGCCTATCAGCTGCTCGTGGCGAGCAGCCCCGAGGCCCTGGCAGAAGGCCGCGGCGACCTCTGGGACAGCGGCAAGGTCAGCTCCGAGCAGTCCCTCGGCGTCGTGTACGGCGGGCGCCCCCTGGCGAGCGGCGAGCGGGCCTGGTGGGCGGTGCGGGCCTGGGACGCCGACGGTCAGCCCTCGCCCTACAGCGAGCCCGCCTGGTGGGAGGCCGGGCTCCTCGAGCGGGCGGACTGGCGGGGCGCGTGGGTGGGCGGCATGCTCGCGGGCGGCTCGCACACCACCAGCCCTGCGCCCTTCCTGCGCACCGTCTTCAGCCTCAGCAAGCCGGTGGCGCGGGCGCGCCTCTACGCCACAGCCCTGGGCGTGTACGAGCCCCACCTCAACGGCCAGCCCGTCGGCGAGGATCTCTTCGCCCCCGGCTGGACCGATTATGATCAGCGCGTGCAGTACCAGGTCTACGACGTGACCGAGGGACTGCGCCAGGGCGAGAATGTGCTCGGCGCCATCCTGGGCGACGGCTGGTACGCCGGCTACGTCGGCTGGCTCGAGCGCCAGCGCTACGGCGACCGGCCCCTGCTCCTCGCCCAGCTCGTGATCACCTACGAGGACGGCGGCGTCGAGACGCTGGCCACGGGCGCCGACTGGACCTGCGCCTACGGCCCGATCCTCGAGTCCGACATGATCATGGGCGAGAGCTACGACGCCCGCCGCGAGCTGACCGGCTGGGACACCCCCGGCTACGATGCCTCCCGCTGGCTGCCCGTCGAGACGTTCGCCGACCCCGGCATCGCCCTCACGGGGGCGCGCAGCCCCGCGGTGCGCCGGATCATGGAGCTCGCGCCCGTGGCCGAGCCCCGCGAGCTGCCCGAGTGGCCAACCTCGAAGTGGATCTTCGACCTCGGTCAGAACATGGTGGGGCGCCTGCGGATCAGCGTGCGCGGCGAGGCCGGCTCAACGATCACCCTGCGCCACGCCGAGGTGCTCAACCCCGACGGCACCCTCTACACCGCCAACCTGCGCACGGCGAAGCAGATCGACCACTACACCCTGAAGGGCGGGGGCGAAGAGGTCTGGGAGCCGCGCTTCACCTTCCACGGCTTCCGCTACGTCGAGCTCGCCGGCCTGGCCGGGAGGCCTGGCCGCGACACGGTCGTCGGCGTCGTCATTCACAGCGCCATGGAGCAGACCGGCAGCTTCAGCTGCTCGGACCCGCTGATCACCCGGCTCCAGCACAATATCGAGTGGGGCCAGCGCGGCAACTTCGTGGACGTGCCCACCGACTGCCCGCAGCGCAACGAGCGCCTGGGCTGGACGGGCGACGCCCAGGTCTTCGTCCGCACCGCCGCGTTCAACTTCGATGTGGCGGCCTTCTTTACGCGCTGGGCCCGCGACGTAGAGGACGCCCAGTCGCCCGCCGGGGCCATCCCCATGGTGGTGCCCAACCCCGTGGTGCGCAAAGACGCGGCCACCACCTGGGCCACGGCGGCCGTCGACGGCGGCCCGGCCTGGGCCGACGCCGCCGTGATCTGCCCCTGGACGATCTATCAGTGCTACGGCGACGCCGGCATCCTCGCCGAGCGCTACGCCTCGATGCGGCGCTACGTCGAGTTCCTCCACGCGACGAGCCGCGACGGCCTGCGCTGTTACGCCGACTACACGGGCTGGCACGGCTTCGGCGACTGGCTGGCCCTGGACGGCTCGAACGACCGCTTCGGCAATACCTCGAAGGAGCTGCTCGGCACCGCCTTCTACGCCTACAGCAGCCGGCTCCTGGGCAAGATCGCGACCGTCCTGGGCAAGGCCGAGGACGCGGCCCGCTACGAGGCGATGTTCGCGGACGCGCGCGAGGCCTTCCAGGCCCGCTTCGTCACCCCGCGGGGCCTGGTCGGCGGCGCCACCCAGACCGCCTACGTCCTGGCGCTCCACTTCGACCTGCTGCCCGCGGCCCTGCGCCCCCTGGCCATGCAAGAGTTGGTGCGCGACATCGAGCAGCGCGGCAACCACCTCTCGACGGGCTTCGTCGGCACGCCCTATCTCGCCGCGGTGCTCAGCGAGAATGGCCGCCCCGACCTGGCCTACAGCCTGCTGCGGCAGACCACCTGGCCCTCATGGCTCTACTCGGTCACCCAGGGCGCCACCACGATCTGGGAGCGCTGGGACGGCTGGACCCACGACCGCGGCTTCCAGGACGCGGGCATGAACTCCTTCAACCACTACGCCTACGGGGCGATCGGGGCCTGGATGTACGCGGCAATTGGCGGCATCGAACTCGACCCCCAGCAGCCCGGCTTCAAGGGGATCGTGATGCGCCCGCTCCTCGGCGGCGATCTCACCAGCGCGACCGCGAGCCTGGACTCGCCCTACGGCCCCATCCACAGCGCCTGGACGCTAGAGGACGGCGTATTCACGTGGGCGATCACGGTGCCCCCCAACACCACGGCCACGGTCTATGTGCCCGCCCAGGCGGGCGCCGAGGTGCGCGAGGGCGCCGGGCCCGCCGCCGAAGCCGCGGGCGTAAGCCTGCTCCGCCGCGAGGCCGACGCGGCAGTCTACGCCGTTGGATCGGGGAGCTATCGTTTTACCGTGCGCTAGGACGCCTGCAGGTCGAGCCCGTAGATCGAGCGGGCCGCCTCGACGCTGACGAAGCCGTTCGCCACATCGGTGCGCACCAGCTCGGGGTCGCGCTCGTGGGGCGGGCCATAGCCGCCGCCGCCGGGGATGTGCAGCACACAGATATCGCCCGGGCGGAAGCTGATCGGGATGAAGCGCTCGATGCGCTGGCCGTTCACAAAGACGGCGCCCGGGGCCCCCGGCAGACCGTCGAAGAGCCCCGGCGCGGGGTTGCGCAGCAAATCGGGGCGGATGGTCAGGGTGATCGGCTTCTGGGCCACACACTTGAGCACATACTCCACGCCGAGGCCGCCGCGCTGCCGGCCGGGCCCGCCCGAGTCGGGCAGCAGCCGCTTGCTGAGCATCAGCACCGGCGAGCGCATCTCGGTGATCTCGGCGGGGGTCACCGTGCTGTTGTGGGGGTAGGCCACGGGCGGGTGCCCATCGGCCCCGGCCATCGCGCCCATGCCCCCGTGAGGCAGGACGTGGACGTTGAAGCGCCCGAAGCGCGGGTCGTCGCCGTTGAAGTGGAAGGGGAAGATGCCGCCCGCCGCGGCGATCGTCTCGCCCGGCAGCAGGGGCGCCAGGGCGCCGAAGACCAGGGGCGGGATGTGCTTCATCACCTTGGCGCGGGCCTTGACCGGGGCCGGGAAGGTGCAGTTGACGATGCTGCCCTCGGGCGCGACCACGCTCAACGGCCGGACCAGGCCGTCGTTGTTCGGCACGTGGGGCACGAGCATGCACTTGATCGGGTAGACGGCCGTGGCGTAGGTCATGTTGTAGGCCGCATTGATCGCCGCGTCTCCCTGCTGGGGCGAGCTGCCGGCGAAGTCGAAGTGCATCTCGGAGCCCTCGATCGTGATCGCCACCTTCAGGGTGAAGGGGTTGAGGTAGCCGTCGCCGGTCACCTCGTGGCTGTAGACCCCGTCGGGCAGGTCGGCGATCGCGCGCCTGAGGGCGGCCTCCGAGCGGTCCTGGATCGCCGCCGAGAGCTCGGTCAGGTCGGCCAGTTCGTAGTCGTCCATGAACTCTTGGAGCTGCTTGATCGCCATGCGGTGGGTGCCGACGATGGCCCGCAGGTCGCCCAGCACATTCTCGGGGACGCGGCAGTTGGCCTCGATGATCTCGAGCAGCTCGTGGTTGGGCTCGCCGGCCTTGTAGAACTTGGCCGGCAAGATCCTGATGCCCTCCATGAAGACATCGTAGGCCTCGAGGTCGCCCAGGTGCCCGCCCACGTCCGAGACGTGGGCCACCGTGCCCAGGAAGGCCACGATCCGGCCGCCGCGGAACATCGGCGTGACCAGATTGTAGTCGGGCAGGTGGGTCGAGCCGATCCAGGGGTCGTTGGTCACCAGCACGTCGCCCTCGCTCAGCGTCTCTTTGGGGAAGCGCCGCAGCATGTGCTTGGTGGTGATCGGCAGCATGGTGCAGAACTGGGGCGGGCTGAACTGGGCCTGGGCGATCGCCGAGCCCTCCTGGTCCATGATGATGCAGCCGAAGTCGTGGCTCTCGCCCACGATGGTCGAGAACGAGGCCCTGATGGTGGCATTATCCATCTCGTCGGCGATCGTGACGAGGCGCTGCCACTGGATCTCAAGGGTGATCGGGTCGAGCTTGGCGCTCATTGCATTACTCCTGACTGTGCGGCGGCTCATCAGCCTCAGGCTCTAGCCCATAGTCGCGGCGGGCCCCCTCCGCGGTGATATAGCCCATTGCGAGGTCGCGGCGCACCAGCTCGCGCTCGCGCTCGTGCGGGGGGCCGAAGCCCGCCCCGCCCGGCATCAGCAGCTCCAGCTCGGCCCCCGGCTCGAGGGTGAGCGGCGGGAAGCGGGTGAGACGCTCGCCGGCCAGGTAGACCTGGCCCAGCTTGCCGGGGCGCCCGCCGTCAAGGCCGGGCGGCTCGCAGACGATCTTGTCGGGGATGATGCTCAGATGCATGGGGCTGCTGCCGATATTGCGCACGGCGATCACCTGGCTGACCCCGCCGCGCCTGCGGCCGGCCCCCGCCGAGTCGGGCAGCAGCTCTTTGCGCAGGAAGAGCACGGGGGCGCGCACCTCCATGATCTCGCAGGGCGTGACCGTGCTATTGTGGGGGAAGGCCACCGGGGCCAGCCCGTCGAGCTCGCGCACGGCGCCGCGCCCGCCGTGGGGCAGCATATCGACCAGGAAGCGGCCGTAGCCCGCCTCGCTCCCCGAGAGGGTGAAGGGCCAGATCGAGCCCGAGCCGGCCTGAGCGTGCTCGCCGAAGAGCGGCCAGAGGGCCCCGAAGAGCACCTGGTTCATGTTGTTGGTGGTCTTGGCGCGGGCCTTCACCGGGTGGGGGAAGGTCGTGTTCAGGATGCAGCCCTCGGGCGCGGTCACCCGGATGGGGCGGAACAGGCCCTCGTTGTTGGGGATGTGGGGCGCCAGGGCGCACTTGAAGGGGTAGATCGTCGAGGCAAAGGTGGTGTTGTAGACACAGTTGATCGAGGCCTTGCGGGTTTGGGGCGAGCTGCCGGTGTAGTCGACGTGGACCTCGCTGCCGCTGATCGTGACCCGCGCCTGCAGGTGTACGATCTCGATATAGCCGTCGATGTCCAGGCCGAACTCGTAGACCCCGTCGGGCAGGGCGGCGATCTTCTGGCGCATCAGCCGCTCAGAACGGCCGTGGATCTCGGCGGCCAGGGCCCGCAGGTCGGCCAGGTCGTAGTCGTCGAGGAACTCCTTGACCCGCTCGGCGCCGATCCTGTGGGTGCCCACCATGGCGTGGATGTCGCCCAGGACCATCTCGGGCACCCGGCAGTTGTTGCCGATGATCTCGAAGGCCAGCAGGTTGGGCTGGCCGGCCTCGTAGATCTTGCAGGGCGGCAGACGCAGGCCCTCCTGAAACACGTCGGCGGCCTCGATATCGCCGGCGTGCCCGCCGACGTCCGAGACGTGGGCAATGCTGCCGATGAAGCCGACCACCCGCCCGCCCTTGAAGACCGGGCTGATCATCACATAGTCGGGCAGGTGGCCCGTGCCGATCCAGGCGTCGTTGGTGGCGATCACATCGCCCTCGCGCAGCGTCTCGACGGGGAAGCGTTCGAGCAGCACCCTGGCCGTGCGCGGCAGCACCACGCAGAAGTTCGGCGGGCTGAAGCTCGACTGGCAGAGCGACGAGCCGTTGGCGTCGGTCAGAATATAGGCGAAGTCGCGGCTCTCGCCGACGATCGTCGAGAACGAGGTGCGCACGATCGCGTCGTCGACCTCGTCCATGATCGCGATCAGCCGCTGCCACATAATCTCGAGGGTGATCGCGTCGATGCCGCCGTCTGGCCCGTTGGGCTCCATGTTACTCCCCCGGCGCCCCGGCGCCGAACCCGTAATCCTCGGCCGCGCCGCGCTCGCTGATCAGCCCCAGGGCCAGGTCCGCAAGAATGTGGGCCGGGTCGCGCTCGGCGACGGGGCCGAAGCCGCCGCCGCCGGCGATATGCAGCTCGACCACAGCGCCGGGCTGCAGCAAGATGGGCGGGAAGAGTGTGACCAGCTCGCCGTCGATGCGCACCTCGCCGATCTTGCCGGGCCGGCCGCCGTCGAAGCCGGGCGGCACCGTCGTGATGCGGTCGGGGGTCAGGTTGAAGATCATCGGCCTGGTCCCGACATGCTTGAACACAATCACCTGGCCCACCCCGCCGCGCTGCCGGCCCGGCCCCGCGCTGTCCGGCCGCAGCTCCTTGCGCAGAAACATGATCGGCGCCCGCGTCTCGAGCACTTCGCACGGGGTGATCGTGCTATTCTCGGGGTAGGCCACCGGGATGCTGCCGTCGCCCGTGGGGGTCGCGCCGCGCCCGCCGTGGGGCAGCATATCGACCAGGAAGTAGCCCAGCTCGTCGTCGTCGCCCTTCAGCACGAAGGGCCAGATCGCGCCGTTGCTGGCGTTGGCCCGCGGGCCGAAGACCGGCCAGAGGGCCCCGAAGAGCACCTGGTTGACATTATTGACCGTCTTGGCCCGCGCCTTGACCGGCATGGGGTAGGTCGCGTTGAGGATGCTGCCCACGGGCGCCGAGACGTGGATCGGGCGGAAGAGGCCCTCGTTGTTGGGCAGGTCGGGCACCAGGGCCGACTTGAAGGGGAAGAGCGAGGCCGCGAAGGTGCTGTTGTAGACACAGTTGATCGAGCCGAGCTGAGTCTGGGGCGACGAGCCGGCGTAGTCGACAAAAATATCCGAGCCGGCGATCGTCACACTGACGTGAAGATGGACCGTCTCGATATAACCGTCGATGTCGAGGCCGTAGCTATAGACGCCGTCGGGCAGGGCGGCGATCTTGGACCGCATCAGGGCCTCCGAGCGCCCAAGGATCTCGGCGGCCAGCTCGGCGAGGTCGGGCAGCTCGTACTCGGCCAGAAACTCGCCGACGCGCTCGGCGCCGACTTTGGCGGCGCCCGCCATCGCCCGCAGGTCGCCCAGCAGCATGTCGGGCACGCGGCAGTTGTGGCCGATGATCCTGAAGGCCAGCTCGTTCTCGACGCCGGCCTCGTAGAGCTTGAAGGGCGGCATGTTCAGCCCCTCGCTGAACACGTCGAAGCCCTCGATCTCGCCGGGGTGGCCGCCCACATCGGAGACGTGGGCGATCGTGCCGATATAGGCGACGACCCGCTCGCGCCAGAAGACCGGGGAGAGCAGGATATAGTCGGGCAGGTGGCCGGTGCCGATCCAGGGGTCGTTGGTGGCCAGAACATCGCCCGGGCGCAGGCCATCTGGCCCGAAGTGGTCGAGCAGGGCCTTGGCGGTGCGCGGCAGCACCACCGAGAAGTTCGCCGTGCTCCAGACCGACTGGCAGAGCGAGCGCCCCTCGGCGTCCGTGAGGATGCACGCGAAGTCGCGGCTCTCGCTCAGGATGGTCGAGAAGGTGGTGCGCACGATCATCTGGTCGATCTCGTCCATGATCGCGATCAGGCGCTGCCAGAGGATGTCGAGAGTGATCGGGTCCATTGGTAGGCGAGCCTTTTCCATTTACGCGAGGCCCTTGCCCCTGAGCCGCTCCTTGTGGGCGCGATACTCGTCGACGGGGGGCGCGGCGCGGCCGCCGGCGAAGCGCGCGCTGCGCACCAGGGGGTCGCTCGCCGTGGCGGCCACCAGGCGGGCCAGCTCGGCGATCGCGTCGGGGTGGTCGTCGACGCGCAGGTCGAGGTAGGGCGCCTCCTCGCGGTGGACGACATACACCGCCGCCGACTGTTGGCCGCGGCGGTCGCCGCCGGCGGCGTGGCCGGCCTGCAGGGCCGTCACCAGGCGCTCGGGCAGGGCCAGCTCGGGGCGCGCCTCGAAGGTCGCCACCATATCGCCGACGGTCTCGGCGTTGACCAGCATATTGCCGGCGCCCACGCAGCCCGCGCCGACGAGGTGCCCGCTCCAGGGCTCGGTCTCGACCCCGGTGTAGCCGTACAGATTGCCCAGGTGGTCGACCAGGCCGACCTGGCGCCAGTCGCGCCCGGGGTCGGCCGCCAGCACCCGCTCGAGGGCGGCGGGGCCGCTCAGGCCCTCCTCGCCCATCAGGCGTAGCGTATCGTAGCCCAGGTAGGGCTGGGCGTAGGCCTGCACGGCCAGGGCCGCCAGGCCCGCGCGCACATAGGGCACCCGCGCCCCCACGGCCCAGTAGCGCGTCGCCACCGCCACCCCCATCAGGCCGCTGGCCGGGTCGAAGCCCGTGATTGAGAAGGTCATTGGCGTTACCCCTGTCGCAGGCGCGGGTCGAGGGCGTCGCGCAGCCAGTCGCCCATCAGGATGCAGCCGAGGGCGGTCAGGCTGATCGCCATGCCGGGGAAGGTCGCGAGCCACCACGAGGTCGCCAGGTGGTTGCGCCCCTCAGAGAGCATCAGGCCCCAGGTGATCGTGGGCGGCTGCACGCCCATGCCCAGGAAGCTCAGGGACGACTCGGCGATGATCACGGTCGCGATCTGCAGCGTCGAGAGCACAATGATCGAGGCGGTGACGTTGGGCAGCACGTGGAAGAGGGCGATGCGCCAGCCCGACTGCCCGACCGTGCGGGCCGCCGTGACATACTCCATGCCCTTCACCGAGAGCACCTCGCCGCGCACCACGCGGGCGAAGGTGACCCACCCCGTCAGCCCCAGCACGATCACCAGGTTCACCAACCCCGGCCCGAGGAAGCCGACGGCCGCCAGGGCCAGGATGATGAAGGGGATGGCCATGAAGGTATCGACGGTGCGCGAGAGAATATTGTCGACCGTGCCGCCCACATAGCCGCTGATCAGGCCGATCGTCACCCCGACCAGCACCGAGAGCGACACGCCCAGCACACCCACGATCACCGAGACCCGCGAGCCATAGATCAGGCGGCTCAGCACATCGCGGCCGAGCTGGTCGGTGCCCAGCAGAAAGCGCGGGTCGCCCTCGGCCGACCAGGCCGGCGGCGCGAGGCGCGTGCGTACATTCAGCTTGGCCGGGTCGTGGGGCGCGATCAGCGGGGCCGTCAGGGCCATCAACAGCACCGTGGCGACGATCAGCAGCCCGACCACCCCGACGGTGTTGCGCTGCAGGCTGCGAACCCAGCGGGGGCTGGCCGCGCGCGGACGGGTCACAATGGGCTTCGAGACGACCTGTGTCGATTTCAAGCTCAAACCTCGCCTGTGGTGACGCCCGTCACTTATCGCCGTAGCTGATGCGGGGGTCAAGGATCGCGTACGACAGGTCAACCAGCAGGTTGGCGATCATCACGATCAGCGCGAAGACGAAGACGCCGGCCTGCACCACGGCCAGGTCGCGCACCTGCACCGAGCGGTAGATCAGGCGGCCCATCCCCGGCCACGCGAAGACCTCCTCGACGATCACCGCGCCGCCCAGCAGCCAGGCCACCTGCAGCCCGAAGATGGTGACGAAGGGAATCAGGGCGTTGCGCATGGCGTGGCGCAGCACCACCGTCCCCTCGGTCAGCCCCTTGGCCCGCGCCGTCACCACATACTCGCGCCGCAGCACCTCGATCATGCTCGAGCGCAGCAGGCGCGAGAGGGCCGGCGCGATGCCGATGCCCAGGGTGATCGCCGGCAAGACCAGGTGGGTCCAGTCGCCCGTGCCCGAGACCGGCAGCCAGCGCAACTGTACGCTAAAGAGCAGGATCAGCATGATCCCGAGCCAGTAGTTCGGCATGGCCCGGCCCAGGGTCGAGGTGAGGGTGAGGGTGATGTCCAGGGGCGAGTTCTGGAACAGGGCCGAGATCAGGCCGACCGGGATGGCGATCACGATCGCGACGAGGATCGCGGCCAGAGACAGCTGCAGGGTGGCCGGCAGCCGCTCGAGCACCAGGGGCATGGCATCGGTGCGGAAACGCACCGACTCGCCGAAGTCGCCCCGCACCAGCCGGCTCAGCGAAGTGAAATACTGCTCGTGGAGCGGGCGGTCGAAGCCGTAGGCCGCCCGTACGGCGGCGATCTCGGCCTCGTCGGCCTCGGGGCGCACCAGGTGGGCCACCGGGTCGCCGCCCAGGCGCATCAACAGAAAGAGGATAATCGACAGGCCCAGCAGCGACGGGATCAGCTGAAGGACACGAATCGCAATGTAGCGGCCCATTCTGGCTCCTCAGCGCGCCCCGGCCACAACGATGGCCGGGGCGGGCCCCCTGGCCCGCCCCGGCCGCGACCAGAGCTACTCGTTGATCGTGGCGAAGCCCATCCAGAGGAAGTTGTCGGGGTTCATCGTGAAGTTCAGGCGGTCCGACTTGCCCATGGCGTCCTTCATCAGGAAGAGGTAGACCGCGGGGTTCTCCTCGTTGATCAGGCGCTGGATCTGGATGTACTGCTCGGCGCGGGCCTCGGGGTCCATGTTCACGCCGGCCTCGTCGATCAGCCGCTCGACCTCGGCGTTGACCCAGCCCGAGCGGGCCTTCTGGCCGACGGCGTACTCACGCACGGTGATCCAGGGGTCGAAGAACGAATTGCCCAGAGCGTCCATGTAGAGCTCTTCGTTCATGTTCGGGAAGTAGACCTTCTCGCGGAAGGTGGTCACGTCCATCACCTGCAGGTCGATGGTGAAGCCGACGTCCTGGAGCATCGCCGTAATTGCCTCGGCGACCTCTTTCTGGTAGGTGAAGGCGGTCGAGGTGTGGAAGGTCAGGGGCTCGCCATTGTAGCTCGACTGGGCCAGCAGCTCGCGGGCCTTGTCGGGATTATACTCGCCAACCTGGTTGTAGAACTCGTCGCTCCAGCCCAGGGTGGGCGGGGTGACGCGGCTCAGCACGGGGATGCCCATCCCGTCGACCAGCTCGATCAGGGTGGCCCGGTCAATCGCCAGGCTGATCGCCTCGCGCACCAGGGGGTCCTCGGTCGGGCCGCTCCACTCGGGCATGCCGCCCGAGGGCGCCGTGCGCAGGGCCAGCAGCAGCGTGCGGTTGGTCAGGTACTCCTCGACGCTGGTGCCCTCGTTGGCGTTGATGCGCTCCCAGTCCTGGGTCGGCACGCCGACCGTCAGGTCGATGTCGCCGGCGATCAGGCTGGCCACGCGGGTCGAGGTCTCGGGGATGGCGCGGAAGAACAGGTTCTCGATGTCGGGCGCGCCCTGCCAGTAGTCGGGGTTGCTCTCGAGCTTGATGTAGTCGTCCTTGACCCACTCGCTGAACTTGAAGGGGCCGGTGCCGATCGGGGTGTACTCGGCGCCGCTCTCCTGCTGGGCCTTGCCGGCCACGGGGGCCTGGATGCCGCAGCCGGTGCCCGAGATCTTGCTCAGCATCGCCGGCTCGGGGGCCTGGGTCACGAAGTCGACCGTCATCGGGTCGATCACATTGATCTCTTTGATGAAGGTCCACTGCGGGTAGGTGATCATCGTGTCGTCGGCCAGGATGCGCTCGTAGGTCCAGACCACCGCCTCGGCGTCGAAGGGCTCGCCATTGTGGAAGGTCACCCCCTCGCGCAGCTTGAAGCGCCAGGTGGTCGGGTCGAGGTTCTCATACGACTCGGCCAGCCAGGGCTCGAACTCGGTGGTCTCGCGGTTGCGCCAGACCAGGCAGTCGAAGATGTTGGTGTGGATCCAGGTGGCGGCGATGGCCCAGTCGGTGGGCGGGTCGAGCGAGGTGACCAGCTCGACCATGCCGATCGTGGCGGTCTTGCCGCCCTCGGCGGCGGCGGGGGCCGCCGTAGGCGCCGGGGCCTCGGTGGGGGCGGCGGGCGCGGCGGTGGGCGCAGGAGCCTCTGTGGGGGCGGCGGCGGCGGGGGCCGCGGTGGGCTCGGCGGCGGGCGCGGCGGTGGGTTCGGCGGCCGGCGGTGCGGCGCCGCACGCGGCCAGGATCAGGGTGACGATCGCGAGCAGCAGCAGTGTGCTTGCGCTCCCCAGACGTGCGCGCTGATGGGGCTTCCCTGGACGTGAGGTCATAACCCTTGCTCCTTCCTGACTGCGGGTCAACACCAGAGCCTATCGAGACCGGATGGTAGTGCGGGGGCGTCAGCCGTACAAGGCTGCTCACCCCTTGTCATGGACCTTGTCGACCGTCGTTGGTCGTCCGCCTACCGCCCATTGTCCAGCGTAAAGGTCGCCAGCAGGTTCGCGTGCTGGTCGATCGAGACCAGCGCGCCCGGGCCGATCACCGCCGTAGAGTCTTGCTCCTCCACGATCGCGGGCCCCATGAAGCTCATGCCGGCCGCGAGTCGGGCGCGGTCATAGACCGGCGCCTGCACGAAGCCGCCAAGCTCGGCGAAGTAGGCCCGGCGTTCGGCCTTGATCGCCACGGTGGCCGGGCGCGAATCGGCCGGGGCCTCGCGCAGACGTACCCGCGGGCGTGGGCCCGTCGCCGTCAGGCGACAGGTGATGAGTTCGAGTGCCAGGTGGCGATGGGCGTGGCCGTAGATGCCCGCGTAGAAATCGTAGAAGTAGGGGCGCAGCTCGGTGTCGAGGTCGACCTCGGCCAGGCGCGCGAAGGGCAGCGGCAGCGGGATCTCGTGGCCCTGGCCGACGTGGCGCAGGTCGGCCTGGCGCAAGAAGCGCATCTCGTCCTCGGCCACGCCCGCCTCGCGCAGCATGGCCCGGCCCTGGGCCTCGAGCTCGGCGTAGATCGCGTCGAGCTCGGGCAGCAGGTCCGTCGTCAGGCGCGCCACGAAGCTGCGCGCGAAGTCGAACGAGGCCGGCGCGGTCAGGAAGCCCAGGGCCGAGGTGACCCCGGCGCTGGCGGGGATCAGATAGCCGCGCATCTTCAGGGCTCGCGCGATCTGGTGGGCGTGGATCGGCCCGGCGCCGCCGAAGGCCATCAGCTTGAGCCGGCGCGGATCGGCGCCCCGCTCGGCCACGTGGATGCGCGTCGCGGCGATCATGCTCTCGTTGACCACCTGGTGCACCCCGTGGGCCGCCACGATCGGGTCGACCCCCAGGGGGCCGGCGAGATCGGCGGCGATCGCCCGCTCGGCGGCGGCCAGGTCGAGCTGCATGCGCCCGCCCAGGAAGTAGTCGGGGTTGAGGTAGCCCAGCAGCAGGTTGGCGTCGGTGACCGTCGGGCGCTGGCCGCCGAAGCCGTAGCAGGCCGGGCCCGGGTCGGCCCCCGCCGAGTCGGGGCCGACCTTCAGCAGCCCCAGCTCGTTGATGCGGGCGATGCTGCCGCCCCCGGCGCCGATCTCGATCAGCTCGATCGCGGGGATGCGCACCGGCAGGCCCGAGCCGCGCTTGAAGCGGTGCACGCGCGCCACCTCGAAGGTGCTGGTCATGGTCGGGCGCCCGTCCTTGATCAGGCACATCTTGGCGGTGGTGCCGCCCATATCGAAGGAGACCAGGCTCGGCTCGTCCACCACCTCGCCATAGAAGGTCGCCGCCAGCACGCCCGCCGCGGGGCCCGACTCGAGCAGGCGCACCGGGAAGCGGATCGCCGTGTCGACGGTGCTGATCCCGCCGCTCGAGAGCATCAGGTAGAGCCGGCGCTCGAAGCCCGTCGCCCGCAACTGCTGCTCGAGCTGCGACAGGTAACGCTCGGTCAGGGGCTGGACATAGGCGTTGGCGACCGTGGTCGACATACGCTCGTACTCGCGGATCTCGGGCGCGACCTCGCACGAGAGGGCCACGCTGACCTGGGGCAGGTGCTCGTGCAGCCAGGCCCTGATCAGCTGCTCGTGGGCCGGGTTACGGTACGAGTGGAGCAGGCAGATTGCCACGGCCTCGACGCCTTCGGCCTCGAGCAGCGGCTTGATCGCCTCGAGGTCGGCGACGCTCAAGGGGGTGACCACCTCGCCGCGCCCGTTCAGCCGCTCGTCCACCTCGAGGCGCAGGGGCCGCGCGACGAGGGGCTGCGGCAGCACCAGCAGCAGGTCGTAGATGTCGTAGCGCATCTCCTTCGCGATCTCGAGCACATCGCGAAAGCCTCTGGTGGTGACGAAAGCCGTCCGGGCGCCCTTGCGCTCGATCAGCGCGTTGGTGATCAGGGTCGTCCCGTGGATGGCGGTCTCGATCGCGCGCCCCTGCGCCCCCACCTGCTCGAGTAGAGCGCTCACCCCCTCCATCACCGCCGCCGCCGGCTCGTGAGGCGTGGTCAGGGTCTTGTAGCTGCTGATCCGGCCCGTCTCGTCGTCGATCAGCACAAAATCCGTGAAGGTGCCGCCGATATCGAAGCCGAGCCTGTAGCGCCTGTTCTGTCCGGCCCTGGCCGCCCGTTGGTCCGACCCAGGGTGTGTCGAGGCCTGATCCATACCATCCTCGTGCTTCATCTGGAGCATAGCCCCGTCGGTCGCGGTACAGAGCAGCGTTGCCCAGATCGAAGGGTGACGACTGTGGGGAGCATGGTCTACACAGGCCAGACCGATATACGAGCGGCCGCCGATACAGCTCACGCGGCTGTATGGTGCGAGGCGCTTCGGTCCGACATTGGACGTATCAGCATGTGGCCGCTTGGGTGTTGTGGAAAATCTAGCACAATCAGAATACGTTGTCAACTGTCAACAGTTGGCTTGACAAGTGCGAAGCAGTCGTAGTATGCTTGGGCCACACAACACCCCCGTGCCCTGACCCGCGCCAGCCGCCGCTCCACGCCGACTGCTCGTCCTGCTTGAGCCGGTCTCTCGCGCGGCCCGCCGCGACGAACCTTGTCAGGAGTAATCATGGCCGCTCAGGCGAGCTTCCGTTTTGGCTTCGACATCGGCGGAACCTTCACCGACTTCGTCCTCTGCAACATGCAGACGGGCGAGCTCCATACCTACAAGACCCTCACCACCCCCGACGACCCCGCCCGCGCCGTCATCGAGGGCTGGAGCGCCCTCCTGACCGAGGTGGGCGCCGAGGGCGGCCAGGTCGAGCTGAGCATCCACGGGACGACCCTGATCACCAACGCGCTGATCGAGCGCCGCGGCGCGCGGGTGGCCCTGATCACCACGGCGGGCTTCGCCGACACCCTCGACAGTCAGCGCGAGATGCGCTACGACATCTACGACCTGCACTCGCCGCCGGTCAGCCCCCTGGTGCCCCGCAGTATGCGCTGCGAGGTCGACGAGCGTATGAACGCCTTCGGCGAGGTGGTCACCCCCCTCGACCCGGCGACGCTCGAGCAGCTGGCGGCTTTTATCGAGCGCACCGACCCGCAGGCCGCGGCGATCTGCTTCCTGCACGCGTATCGCAACGGGGCCCACGAGCAGCAGG
>CAZKTU010000090.1:3251-22987 GCA_964555675.1 uncultured Oscillochloris sp. | reverse complement strand
ACCTCGAGCGCGGCCTCTTCAAGCGCGAGGTCACCGTACCCCCGCCGCGGCGCTAGGTTATCTATAGAACCTTTCGTGACATAGGTAGCGGTTTGTTACCACTCGCTGTAATTGGCGGTGCTATACTGCCAGCAAGGACTGCCCCTCGAAGCCAGTTTGCCCCGACGCAGCCGGCCGCCGCCCCAACAACGGGCGCGCGCACGCTAGGGCGCAGCCCCTCCAGGCCTGAACTGATCAGTGTCGACGGTTCACGAGAACAGAGGAGGGCGCTATGTCAGTTATGTCGGCCCCGTTTAGCGAGCTCGAGGCCCACTACCCCGAGGTGATCACCGCCATGGGGGCCACCTTCGCGTCCCACGAGTTTATCCTGGCCCTGGCCCGGCGCTTCGAGCGCATCTACGTGGCCGCCCTGGCTGAGTTCACCGACAACGAGCGCCCCATCCAGGCCGTCAACGAGCTGCTCGCCGAGCGCCTGGCCAACTTCCCCGCCCTGGTCGCCCAGGCTGGCGAGCGCACCGTCACCGATATCTTCGGCAACCTCCAGAAGGTCGCCGTCTGGCGCAAGCTCTGCTAAGCTGAAAGGGCACAGGGAGGGCCAGGCCCTCCCTGTGCCATCATCCCAAACTTTATCAGGCCTGCACCGCATCAGCCGCCGGCACAGCCCCGCGCGGCGCTTCGGCGCGCACCCGCGGCGCGCCCAGCAGCAGGGCCAGCCCGCAGAGGGCCGATACGCCAACCAGGATCGGCAAGCCGTACTGCGGCGCCAGGTCGATCGCGAGCCCACCCATCGCCGGCCCGCCGGCCTCGCCGATCATGTAGGCGAACTGGGTCACCACCGACACACCGACCAGCTGCTTGCCGCGCCAGCGGTTCGAGTTGCTGATCACGGCCAGGGTGTAGAGACCGCCGCCCGCGCTGCCCCAGACCACGCCGAGCACCAGCAGCAGCCACGGCCAGCCGGTCGCGAAGGGCAGTAGCAGCGCGCTGAGCGCGATCATGCCCGCCGTACCGAGGGCTACCGAGCGCCACGGAAAGCGGTCGGCCAGGGCCCCGAAGGGGTACTGGGCCAGGCTGCCAAGGCCGAGGGCCGTCACCAGGCCGGCGGCCAGGGCCGGGCCCAGGCCGATCGCCAGCCCGAAGAGCGGCAGGGCCACCGAGAGGCCCGACTCGAACAGCCCGCCGATCAGGGCCGCGCCCAGCACCGCCGGGCCGACCTGCCCGACCAGGCCGCGCAGGCTGCTCCAATTCAGCGCGAAGCTCGCCTCGCCGCCGGCCTGGGCCGGGGCCTCGATCGGCCAGAGCACCACCACGCCGATCAGGGTCGCCACAACGGCGAGCGCCCGGGGCAGCAGGCCCTCGCTGCCGGTCAGCAGCAGCGCGCCCGCGCCCATGAACGACGAGGCGCCCACGATCGTCTGGAAGAGGGCCACCGCCCGGCCGCGGGCGTCGGGGCCGGCCAGGGCCGGCACCCAGCTCTCGGCGATGGTGTAGCGCAGCCCGGCCGCGAAGCCCGTGGCGGCGTACAGCACCACCCACAGGGCCGGCCAGTCGCTCAGGGTCAGGCCCAGAATGCCCGCAGCGCCGAGCAGCACGCCCACGCGCTGGGTCGCCACCGCGCCGATCCGCCCGATCAGGGCCGGGGCGGCGGGCAGCGAGAAGATATAGGCCACCGAGCCGACGGTCGCCAGGGCCCCGATCAGGGTCGCGTCAACCCCGCGGGCCGCCAGGCCCAGGGTGAGCATGGGGGCCAGCATGGCCCCCGGCACCGTCTGAAAGAAGAAGCCCAGCAGGTAGCGCCACAACTGTTTGTTCTGATTGGTCAGCATAAGAATCTCTCGGTCGCACCGTTTTTCCTCCCCTACTCTACGGGCCTCGCGTTGCGCTCTTGCCCCGCCCTGCGTTGCGGGGCCGTTGCAGCGCCCGTTGCAGCGTAGGCCGCGCCCCTGGGGTACAATGCGGTATGGCCACAGTAGCGACTACCCCCCAGACCCTCGAGCTGCGACTGCTCGGCCCGCCCGAGCTGCTGGCCGACGGCAGGCCGGTCGCCCTCGAGCGCCGCAAATCCCTCGCCCTGCTCGCCTACCTCGCCGTCGAACCCGGCGAGCACACCCGCGAGGCCCTGGCCGCGCTGATCGCCCCCGACGACGAGCCGGCCGCCGCGCGGGCCGGCCTGCGCCGGGCCCTCGCCGAGCTGACCGTCACCGTCCGCCCGTGGCTCTACGCCACGGCCGGGTCGATCGCCCTGCGCCGCGACGCGGCCTTCAGCCTCGACATCGAGGCCTTCCGCGCCGGCCTGAGCGGCCCGCCCGAGGCCCTGCGCGCCGCCGTCGAGCGCTACAGGGGCGACTTCATGGCCGGCTTCAGCCTGCCCGGCAGCGCCCCCTTTGAGGAGTGGCAGTTCTTCCAAGCCGAGGCCCTGCGCGGCGAGTTCGCCGCGGCCCTCGAGGCCCTCAGCGCGCCCGAGTTGGCCGCCGACGACCCCGAGGCCGCCCTGGCCTACGCCCGCCGCCGCCTGGCCCTCGACCCCCTCGACGAGCCGGCCCACCGGCGCCTGATGCAGCTCTATGCGGCCACCGGCCAGAGCGCCGCCGCCCTGCGCCAGTACCGCGTGCTCGCCGACAGCCTCGAGCGCGAGCTCGGCGCGGCCCCCGACGAGCTCAGCCAGGCCCTCTATGAGCAGATCCGCCTCGGCGAGCGCAACCCCCAGGGCAGCCGCTGGAGCAGCGCCCCGCCACGTTTGCCGGCGGCCCCGGCCCCCTCAGGCCCGGCCATCGAGGCCCCCACCCTGCCCTTCCTCGGCCGCGAAGAGGAACTGGCCACGATCGGCGCGGCCCTGGCCGACCCGGCCTGTCGCATCCTCACCCTGGTCGGCCCCGGCGGCATGGGCAAGACCCGCCTGGCCGTGCAGGCCGCCGCCCAGCACCAGGCCCGCTTCGCCGACAGCGTACACCAGATCTCGCTCGTCGGCGTCAGCACCGCCGAGCGTATGCTCAGCACGATCGGCGCGGCCCTCGGCGTCGCCGGCCAGGGCGAACCGCTCGAGCGCCTGGTGGGCGCCTTGCGCGACCGCCAGACCCTGCTGGTGCTCGACAACGCCGACCTGGCCCTCGAGGGCGCGCCCCTGCTGCGCGACCTGGTCCACCGCACCCGCCAGCTCAAGCTCTTGGTCACCTCGCGCGAGCGCCTGCAGCTCCAGGAAGAGTGGGTGGTCGACCTGGCGGGGCTGGCCGTGCCCCCCGACGCCACCGAGGCCGACGCCGCCGGCTACAGCGCGGTGCAGCTCTTCGTGCAGCGGGCCCGCCAGGTGCGCGCCGACTTCGAGCTGACCCCGCACGATCTGCCCCATGTGGTCGCGATCTGCCGCCTGGTCGAGGGCATGCCCCTGGCGATCGAGCTGGCCGCGGCCTGGGTGCGCGTGCTCACCCCGGGCGAGATCGCCGGCGAGCTCGAGCAGAGCCTGGCCCTGCTCACCACCACCCTGCGCGACGTGCCCGAGCGCCACCGCAGCGTCGAGGGCGTCTTCGCGCAGTCGTGGGAGCGCCTGAGCCCCGCCGAGCGCCAGGCCCTGCGCCGCCTCTCGATCTTCGAGGACGGCTTCACCCGCGTGGCCTCCTCCGAGGTGGCCGGCGCGACCCCGCTCGTCCTGGCCGGCCTGGCCGACAAGGCCCTGATCCGGCGCGACCGCAGCGGTCGCTACGCCATCCACGAGCTGCTGCGCCAGTACGCGGCCCAGAAGCTGGCCGCCGACCCCGAGGAGTCGCGGGCCACGGCCCTGCGCTTCTGCCGCTACTGCCTGCGCCAGCTCGAGCAGGGCAACGCCGCCCTCCAGGGCAGCCACCAGCGCCAGGCCCTGATCGAGCTCGAGGCCGAGTACGACAACCTCTGGAAGGCCTGGGCCTGGGCCGTGAGCGAGGGGCGCTACGACGACCTCGACGGGGCCCTCGACGGCCTTTACCGGCTCCACGAGCTGCGGGGCTGGTACACCGACGGCATCCAGGCCCTCGAGCTGCTGGTGCGCAGCGCGCCGCCCGCCGACCGCGCGGCCCAGGGGCTGGCGGCCCGCGCCCAGGCGCGCCTCGGGGCGCTCCACTGCTGGGTCGGCCAGTTCGCCGAGGCCGAGGCCCAGCTCGGGGCCGCCCTGCCGGTGCTCCAGGAGCACGCGGTCGACCTCGACGTGGCCTTCGCCCTCACCGGCCTGGGCATCGTCGCCTGCGAGCGCGACGACTGGGACACCGCCCGCCGCCTGCTCGACGCGGGGCTGGCCGCCTACAGGGCCCTCGGCCACCAACCGGGGGTGGCCTGGGCTATCGACGCCCTGGCCGATCTGGCCGGCAGCCGCGGCGAGTACGACCGCGCCCGCGAGCTGCTCGACGCGAGCAGCACGATCTTCAGCGCCCTGGGCGACGAGGTCAACGCCGCCTGGAGCCTGAGCAGCCTCGGACGGGTGCTGGGCCTGGTCGGCGAGCAGGCCTCGGCCCGCCAGTTGCTCGAAGAGAGCCTGGCGATCTTCGAGGGTCTGGGCGACCGCCACGGCGCGGCCAGCACCCACAACAGCCTGGCCGAGATCGCCTACAGCCTGCGCGACCTGGCGGCCGCCCAGGGCCACTGGCTGGCCGCCCTGCGCCTGGCCCGCGAGGTCGGCGCTCTGCCCCTCATCCTCGACGCCATGGTCGGCTCGGCCCAGATCTACGCCGCGACCGGCCTACCCCAGCGCGCCCGCGAGCTGGCCGCCCTGGCCCTGGCCCACCCCGCCTCCTGGCAAGAGACGATCGCCGCCGCCGAGGCCGTCCTGGCCGCCACCGAGGGCGCCCTCGAGCGCGAGGCCGCCGAGCAGGCCGCCCGCCGCGGCCGCACCACCCCCTGGGAGGTCGCCGCCGCCCGCCTGCTGGCCGAGGAGCGCTATTAAGCTCCGGATGGGCCTGCCCGGTTGCGACCGAAGACGAAAGACGAAAGACCAAAGACCAGCGACCAACTGCTCGGGCAGAAGCCCGGCCTTGGTCATCGGTCCTTGGTCTTTGGTCTCGACTCCGCGCGAACATGTAACGTGCGATACTAGGACCCCTGGAGCGCAGCGAGGAGCGCCCGCCCCATTGCCGTGGCGGCGTCGGGGCCGTCGAAGCGGGTCGCGGCGCCGGCCAGGCCCACCGTGCAGCTGTAGCCGCCGGCGACCCGCTCGAGCCGCAGCTCGGCCTCGGGCGCGACGGCGTCGGCCAGGGCCGCGCGCAGCTGGCCCTCGTCGGGCAGCCAGAGGGCCTCGGCCAGCATCACATAGTCGAGGGCCCACTCGGCGCTCGCCTGGAAGGCCACCACGGGCTGCCCGTTGTAGAGCTGGACGATGGCGGGGACCGGGCTAACCACAAAGATCTGCTCATCCATCCCGCGCCCCGGCAGCACGAAGCTATCCCGCTCGGCGGGCCGCCAGGCCAGCCCGGCGTCCTGAAGCTGCTGGGCCAGCTCGAGACTGATCATCGTCCTCTCCTCAGCTGCAAGTTGGTCGCCTGAGGCGACCGACGCGCTCCACACCTCAGCTCCCCTGGGCGGCGGCCTCGGCATCGGCGGCCAGCGGCGCGGGGTCGGGGCGACCGAGCCGGATCAGGCGGAAGCCCTCGGCCAGCTCGCAGTCGACGCCCTTGGCGCGAGCCTCCTCGGCGGCGCCCTGCAGGAACTGGCGCACCATCGGCGCGAAGTCCCAGTCGCCGACCTGGCTAGCGTGAGCGCGCAGAGCCTCGATCTGCACGGCTGCGTCCTCTTCGCTCACGGGGATCCAACAGTTGGCCTGGTCGGCGGCGGCCAGATAGACCTCGTGGACATCGTGGGGCTCGAGGCCCTCGGCGAGCAACTCGGGGGCGGCCAGGCGGGTGTTGGCCAGGGGCATCACCGCGGCCAAAGTGGCCTCGCCGGCGGCGCGGTGATCGGGGTGATTGATATAGTCGTCGCTATAGTAGAAGCGCGGGTCGCTGGTGATCACCGCATCGGGGCGCACCTGGCGGATCGCACGGGCGATCGCGAGACGGACCTCGATGCTGGGCAGCAGCCGCCCATCGGGGTAACCGAGGAAGCGCACATCGACCGCGCCGATCGTCGCAGCCGCCTTGCGCTGCTCGGCGTGGCGCAGGGCCACCAGGGCCTCGCGGGTCATGGCCGGGTCGCGGCTGCCGCTATCGCCGTCGGTGAGCAGCAGAAAGTACACTTCGGCGCCGGCGCGCGCCCAGCGGGCCAGCACCGCGCCGGCCATAAACTCGATATCGTCCGGGTGGGCCATCACCGCCAGCACGCGGCGCGGGGTCTGCTCGCTAATCACTGGGCTGTTCTCCAGCTACTTGCCTCTGGGCACGAAAAAGCGTTAGCAGGATGATACCACAGCGAACCCCCTGGCGCGCCTACGGGTGGGCGACGGCCCTTGTGGGCCTGCGGCGACGAAAAGCCGGGTCAAATATGGCGCAAATCCACGAAACGTTGTAGTATCTAGAACAATGTGCGGCGCGACACCAGCGGCCGGGCGGTTCCCGGCGCGAGAGGAGCAGGTACGGCCATGAGCAACACCGACAATTTTCGCGGCCTGACCTTTACCAACAAGATCGGCCACCTCACCTACCTCTCGCTCGAGGAGGTGATGGGCGCCAACGGCGTCAAGGCTGTCTTGCGACTGGCCAACCTCCCCGAGTACCTCGATGCGTACCCGCCAAATGACTTCAAGCGCGGTTACCCCTTTGAGTCACAGGCGGCCACCTCACATGCGCTGCATACGATGTACGGCCCTCGCGGCGCCCGCGGCCTCGAGATGCGCGCCGGGCGCGTGGCCTTCAACCTCGGCCTGCGCGAGTTCGGCCCCCTGCTCAGCGTGTCCGACCTGGCTATGAAGCTCATGCCGCCCTCGATGAAGCTCAAGATCATCCTGAATGCGGTGACCCAGGTCTTCGACCGCTTTACCGACCTCAAGCCCCATATCAAAGAAGAGAAGACCCAATTCGTCTATCATATTACCCAGTGCTCGAACTGTATCGCCCGCGAACCGGCCCCCAACTTCTACCTCGCCCGCGGCATCCTCGAAGAGTCGGCGGCCTGGGCCAGTGGCGGCAAGCGCTTCGTCGTCGAGCAGTGTACCTGTATGGGCCAGGGCGCCGAGACATGCGCCTTCAATATCGGTAAAGAGCCCCTCAGCTAGCGCGTGACGGCAGTCTCAGCGGGTCCGGCGTTTATAACGCCGGACCCGCTTTTTATTTTCTTGGAATAAGCTTGGAATAAGCTTAAACCAACATAAACACCAATAATCCATCTTCCTTGAAGCCTCAGGCGATCACACAGCCGCTATTCCCTCGGTTTCATTCTTCGATCAATCTTTCACATATTTAGAATATTCCAATAATCCACATTCAGACCCCTATGTTGCCAATATAATTAGTAACAATCTATTCACCATCACCATTTTCAGCCTTTGCACAGCACTTATCAACCCTCCACACAGGACTTCTGCTATTCACGAGCAACAACAATTGCCTTACAATAGCATTGCCTTCCCACATCACACCCTCATGCTACAACCGGCAGGCGTCACGAGCCCGGCTATTCAGTCAAGCCAGGCCAGCAGCGCCGCCCCATGGCGGCCCTAGACATCGTCATGTCCAGCTATCCGCACACCCTGACAAGCCTGTTCGGCGTCGTGGCTCTGGCCACCCTTGTCGCGTGCGCTGCCGGCCCCGCCGCCGGCAGGGAGGATGCGCCCGCGCCCCTGACAGGAGGCCATGTGGCAGCCAATGTCACAGCCACGACGCCGCTCCCCACCCTCGACCCGGGATTGTCCGCCGCTACGTCGCCGGCCTCGTCAGCCGGCGCGCCAGGCCAAAGCGAGACCAGCGCCTGGCAGCTCAGCGAGCTCACCACCTTCTACGCCGGCACCAGCTCAGAGCTGCCCGAAGGCACCCTGGTCAGCAACTACGTGCTCACGGGCAAGGCTACGGCCACCGCGGGCACACTCATGAAGGAGGGCAAATTCCAGCTTGTCCTTGGCGCCTTCTGGCCCAACCAGGATCTTCCGGGCCAGCCGGCGGGCAGCTGGTACATCAGCGGCAACTGGACGCTCACCGACCCGACGGTGCCGACCCCCGCTGTTCGCCAGCGCCAGCCGCCCGGCGTCGTCACCGGCGTGCTGGTGACGAAGCTCGACCTCGACCCGACCAAGCCCGGCCAGGCCCTCATGCTCCCCATCACCTTGCCCATTGCGCGGGTGAACGGCGTCTGGGCCCGCGGGGCCGGCACACTCAGCCTTGACCCCGATCGCGGCGGGGGTCTGCTCACGCTCGTCCTCGACCGACGAGCGCCATAAGCAGCCGCATAGTTTGGGGGGAAGAAATGGCTACTATTGTACGCCTGCTCACCAGCAGGCTTAGCCTCCGCCTGCTCGCAACCATAGCGAGCTTCCTACTGTTCGGCATCGGCATCGCCTATGCCGCCCTGCCGGGGGGCAAGACCATGCCCGTCGGCACCGCCGTCCCCAACCCCGGCACCCAGGCCCAAGAGCTGGGCAATATCACCTTCCCGGCCCCCTTTAACGTCTTCGAGTTCCCCGTGACCTGCGGCGCATGTCACGGCGGCACGGTCGACCAGCAGGTCGGCCACTACGGCAACTGGGCCGGCTCGAACATGGCCTCCTCGGCCCGCGACCCGATCTTCCGCGCCAACGCGATGATCATCAACGAGACCGTCCGCAGCCTCACCGGGCAAGACGGCGGCGCGAATATCTGCTTCCGCTGCCACAGCCCCAACGGCTGGCTCTCGGGCCGCTTCGACCCGGCCATGGCCGGCCAGGGCAACGGCAGCACTATGATCCACTCCATCCTCGCCTCCACCGACGACGAGGGCATCTCGTGCGAGACCTGCCACCGCGCGATCGGCTCGGTCGAGATGCAGGAGATCGGCGGCCTCAAGCCCGCCGGCAGCGCCACCCAGGCCGACGTCGATGCCCTCCAGACCCTGGTCGGCGCCGACCCCGCCTTCAACATGATGGCCGGCTTCAAGGACTGGCCCCACGCGGGCCTGCCCTACCCCAACGGCCCCCAGAAGGGCGACCCCCTCGGCGACGCGACCCTGCAGTACAACGACGGCATGGCCTACGGCGGCAAGTACGCCGGCTCGGTCCAGGTCTACTATAGCGATGTCCCGCTGAAAGACAGCGAGAACCGCGTTATGTACACCGGCCAGACCTACGGCATCTACCCCACGGGCTACACAGGCATCAAGAACCCCGTGCCGAGCGGCATGCCGCAGTTCAATAGCGTCGGGCAAGAGATCGTCTACAACCCCGACGGCTCGGTGCCGATCCACTTCGAGGTGCCGATCGCCCCGCCCAGCAACCCCGACGGCACGCCCAACTTCTCGCAGCAGGCCATCTCGCTCGAGCACCCCACCTTCAAGGGCGACTTCATCCGCTCGGCCGAGTTCTGCGGCTCGTGCCACGACCTGACCATCCCGGTGCTCAACCACGGCATGCCCGAGCAGCGCACCTACACCGAGTGGAAGTACTCGAGCTACGGCGCCAGCAACCAGACTTGCCAGAGCTGCCACGCCGGTTCGCTCAAGCATGAGTACGCGGACAATGCCCCGGTGACCCTGAACGCCGACCCGACCCTGGTCGGCTGGGCCCCGTACGGCAAAGACCGCAACCCCAACGGCGGCACCACCGTCCACAAGCTGGCCGGCGCCAACCGCGACCTCCCGGCGATGATGAAGATCCTCTACCCCGAGGTCGACCTCGAAATCATCGGCGCCCCGACCGGCCGCGATACGCGCGTCTTCCCCGGTCTGATGTCGAGCCGCGACAACAGCTACGACCGCACCATCCGCAACACCGAGCTGCAGCTGCGCAATGCGCTCAACGTCGAGATCGTCAAGGCCCCCACCTATAACGCCACCACCGGCAAGTGGGAGCTCCAGGTTAAGGTGACCAACACCTCCGGCCACCGCATCCCCACCGGCTACCCCGACGGCCGCCGCTTCTGGCTCAGCCTGAACGTCACCGACGGCAGCGGCGCCACGGTCTACCAGTCGGGCGTCTACGACCAGAATAGCGCCACGCTCAAGACCGACGCCGGCAGCACCGGCTTCACCCGCGCCCTCGGTAACACCATCGACAGCGGCAGCAACGCGGTGATGGTCTACGAGAAGGTCACGGCGACCTGCAAGAAGGACGCCGCCGGCGCGTACACCAGCTGCGCCCCGTCGGTCAGCCTGCTCAACGACGTGGTGATCTTCGACAACCGCATCCCGCCGGCCGGCTACAACAAGGCCGAGTACTTTGAGTCGGGCACGCGCTTCTACACCTACGACCCGGCCACCTTCGTGCCGACCCTCGACAGCGAGCGCTTCGGCGACGGCCAGAACTACGACATCGTCACCTACACCTTCGACGCCCCGGCCAACGCCGTCCTCAACGCCCGCGCCGAGGTCTACTGGCAGACCCACAGCCGCGAGCACATGGAGCACCTGCGCACGAGCGACAACTCGAACGTGCGCCCCGAGGGCCCGCCCAGCATCTACGAGCCCAACTACCCGCTCACGCCCACCTACCTGAGCGACGTTGTGGTCGCGTATGTCAACGGCCAGACCACCCTGCCTGAGATCGCCAGCTTCGGCCAGCTCAAGGCCCTCGACGGCGCGGCCCTGCGCGACAACTGGGGCGGCGTCGCCTACGCCGCCTGGCTGCTCACCGGCAAGGGCGAGCCCTTCCAGGTCGACGCCGCCAGCACAACCCAGAGCGCCGCACCCGCCGCTCCGGGCGTCGCCGCCGCGCCCTTCGACCCCTTCGCGATCGACGTGAGCTGGAACCAGGTGCCTAACGCCGACGGCTACGTCATCTGGACCCGCTACGGCCTGAGTGACGCGACCGCCTCGTGGGACACCCTGAAGGTCTACTACCCGACCGCCGCCGAGCGGGCGAGCAACGCGCGCCTGAGCTTCCGCAACGACGGTCTGAACGTGGGCAAGACCTACGCCTACAAGGTCGAGGCCTTCAACGGCAAGGGCTCGAGCATGTCAGGCGTGGTCTCGGCCACCACCCCCGGCGACCTGCCGCTGGCGCCCGAGCAGCTGACCTTCGTGAGCGCGACGGCGAACACGATCACCCTCTCGTGGTTCGACATGGCCGACAACGAGACGGGCTTCATCATCGAGCGCCAGGACGTGCCCCCGACCGCCGACTTCGTCGAGGTGGCCCGCATCGACAGCCCGAAGGCCGGCGGCGCAACCGGCGGTGTGCAGTGGACCGACACCAACGGCCTGGTAGGCGGCAAGACCTACAACTACCAGGTGCGCGCCTTCAACCCGATCGGCGTCTCGCTGCCCAGTCTGCCCATCCAGGCCAAGACCGGCGGCGCCCCGACCGGCCCGATCGTGCTGGCCTCGGCCTTCATGCCAGGGCCGCAGGTGAGCCTGTTCTGGAGCGCGGCGGGCGGCACGGTGGACGGCTACCGCATCGAGCGAGCCCCGGTGACCAATGGCGTGGTCGGCGCCTTCGCCCAGCTCCAGGGTTCGCCGGTCGCAGGCGGTGTCACGAGCTTCGCCGACTCAAGCGTCGCCCCGCAGACCACCTACGCCTACAGGGTGACGGCCTTCAACGGCGCGGGCGCGGTCAGCTCCAACCTGCTCCAACTGACCACGCCGCCGGCCCCGCCCGCCACGCCCAGTAACTTCCGCGTCATCACGCCGGTCAACATCCCGGTCGAGCTGCGCTGGAGCTACAACTGGCCCAACAACGCGCCCCCCACGGCCGGCTTCATCGTCGAGCGGGCCGTGGACACCAACGGCGTGGGCGACCCGGTCTTCGCCGTGATCGCTAGGCCAAACCGCGGCGCGCGCAGCTACAGCGACGCCACGGCCCAGCCCAAGACCACCTACCTGTACCGGGTCAGCGCCTATGTGACCAGAAACAACGTGACGGCGACCTCGCTCGCCAGCACGGCGGTGAGCGTGGTCACCCCGGGCGAGATCCCGCAGGCGCCCTCGGGCCTGACGGTCGGTAACCCGAGCCGAACCACCCTGACCCTGCGCTGGCGCGACAACTCGGTCAACGAGGAGAACTTCCTCATCTTCCGCGCGGTGGTCACCAACGGTACGGTCGGCCAGTTCAATCAGGTCGGCACGGCGAACTCGAACTTCACCAGCTACCGCGACCAGAACCTGAACCCCAACACGACCTACGCCTACTACGTCGTCGCCCGCAACCGCAACGGCAGCTCGGCCCCGTCCGAGACCGTGCAGGGCACGACCAGGCGCTAGGCTCAGCTCGCCAGTGACGGACGGCGAGGCGGCCACCAGTTTGGTGGCCGCCTCGCTGATTCTTCTCTGGTATGATGTAGCGAACCACTACCAGGGGGTGCTGTCATGGAGTATCAAGCCAATCTGCTGACCGACCACGGGGCGATCCAGGAGCTGCTGCGGCGCACCAGGCGCGTGGCGGTGCTCGGCATGCGCCCCGAGCGCCAGGACTATAAGCCGGCCCACTATGTGCCCGCCGCCCTGCTACAGATGGGGCTCGAGATCATCCCTGTCCCCGTCCTCGACCGCGACGTCGCCACCATCCTCGGGCGCCCGGTCTACCATCGCCTCGCCGACGTGCCTGACCCGATCGACATCGTCGACGTCTTTCGCCGCCCTGCCGACCTGCCGGCCCACCTCGACGATATGCTGGCGGCCAAACCCTACGCGGTCTGGTTCCAGTCGGGGATCAGGCACGACGGCGTCGCCCAGGCCCTGGCCGAGGCCGGGATCAAGGTCGTGCAGAGCCAGTGTCTGATGGTCGAGTATCGCCATTTCCTGAGCGATCGCTGAGGGTTTGGCCCGCGTCCCGCCGATCTGGGGTACGATAAAAGCAGCGGCCGGCGCGCATGCGCCGCCATTTGCACGCCCGGGCCCCCCGGGCCTCAGAAGGAGACCCATGGAGCGCAAGCTGACTCGACGCCAGGCCCTACGCCTCGCGGCCCTCGGCGGCCTCGGCGGGGCCCTCGCCGCCTGCGCCCCGGCGCCCGCCGCCCAGACCCCGCCCACCACGGCCCCCACCGCAGCGCCACCGCCCACTGCCGCCCCCACCGTCGCGCCAACCGTAGCGCCTACGGTGGCAGCCACCGCCGCGCCCGCTGCTGCCCAGGCCGCCACCGCCGCCCCCACCGCCGAGCCGGCGCCCACCGCCGACCCCCAGGCCGCCCTCGGCTCGGCCATGGCCCTCGCCGCCGGCCAGTTCCTCGCCGCCCTGAGCCCCGAGCAGCGCGCGAGCGCGGTCTACCCCTTCGCCGACCCCGAGCGGGTGCGCTGGCACTGGACGACCCCGCGCAATGTGCCCCGCAACGGCCTGCCCCTGAACGCCATGAGCCCCGAGCAGCGTACGGCCGCCCTGGCCCTCCTGCAGAGCGGCGCCTCGGCCACGGGCTACCAGAAGGCCCTCGACATTATGTCGCTCCAGGCCGCCCTCGGCAACGACCCCGAGCTCTACTACGTCACCGTCTTCGGCGAGCCGGGCGCCGACCCCTGGGGCTGGCGCTGGGAGGGGCACCACCTCTCGCGCCACTACGCCGTGGTCGGCGGGACGGTCACCGCCGCCCCCTTCTTCCACGGGGCCTGGCCCACCACCAGCGACGCGGGCCTGCGAGCCATGCCGCGCGAGGAGGACGCCGCCCGCGAGCTGGTTGTCTCGCTGGCGGGCCCCGCCCGCGACCAGGCGATCTTCGACACGCGCACCCTGACCCGCCACGTCACCCAGAACGAGCCGGCCGTGGCCCCCCTCGACCCGGTTGGCGTGGCCTATGGCGACCTCGACGCGCCGCAGCAGGGGCTGATCGACGAGATTATCGCCGCCTATTTGGGCACGCTGCCCGAGGCGGTGGCCGCGCCGCTGCTCGGGCGCCTCGAGGCGGCGGGCCGCCCGCAGATCCGCTTCGGCTGGGCGGGGCCGCTCGAGCCCCAGCGCCCCCACTACTACCGGCTGCAAGGGCCGACCTTCCTGCTCGAGTTCGACAACTCGCGCAATGGCGGCACCCACATCCATAGCGTCTGGCGCGACTTCGACGAGGATTTTGCCCGGCATCTGGGGTAGATGCTCGCAGGCCATGCGTGCGGCATGCGACTCTCCCGTGACGCAGCTTCGGGGAACCCCTCGCCGCACCCTGCCCTGGCCCGCTGTTGTACCATCATGACACCAGCTGCAAACACGACGCCCTGGCTGCGCGCCAACTGGCACCGCCTCCTGGCCCACGGGCTGGCCCTGGCGCCCCTGCCGATCCTCGCGCTGCAAGCCCTGGCCGGGGCGCTGCCGATCAACCTCGAGCGCTATCTGATGCTGCGCAGCGGCCTGGTGGCCCTGGTACTGCTCGTGGCCGCCTTCGCCGCAACACCCCTGACCACGCTGAGCGGGCGCCGCGAGCCGCTGCAGGTGCGCCGCGCCCTGGGCGTCTACGCCTTCCTATACGCCCTCGCCCACCTGCTGGTCTACGCATGGTACGAGAGCGGCTTCGACCTCGAGCTGATCTGGCGCGACCTGGGCGAGCGCCGCGCCATGACGGTCGGCCTGATCGCCCTGGTCGCCTTGATCCCCCTGGCCCTCACCTCGACCGACGGCTGGCAACGCCGACTCGGGCCGCGCTGGCGCGCCCTCCACCGGCTGGTCTACCTGGCCGTGCCCCTGGCGGTGCTGCACTACTACTGGCTCGACCGCGACCTCCTCACGGCTCCAATCGCCTTCGGCGCCCTGGTGGCGCTGCTCTTCGTGCTGCGCCTGCCGGCCATTCGTCAGAGCCTGGCCCGCGCCCGCCGCCGCGGCCGCACAGGGTAGCTACGGCGGGGCGGTAAACTGCCCGGAGCCCACCTACGCGGCCTGGCGGAGCCCGCGCAGGCGGGCTTCGTAGCGCTAGCCCGCCGGTTTACCGGCCGGGCGTGGCGGGCGGGCGGACAACCTTGACTCTCGTGCGTGCAACACGTACGATCAGAGATAGAATCGCCATTGTGGCGGCCGAAACACCGTGCGCACATAGTAAGGAGGGCGTGTATTGATCGAACTGGGCATGCTTGTCACCGCGATCCTGCTGATCGTGAGCATCATCGCAACCCGAGCCTCAAGCCGCTTCGGGGTCCCGGCCCTGATCTTCTTCATCGCCATCGGCATGCTCGCCGGCTCCGAGGGCCCCGGGGGTATCGCCTTCGAGGACTATGGCCTCGCCCAGGCCGTCGGCACCGTCGCCCTGGCCTTCATCCTCTTCTCGGGCGGCCTCGATACCAGCTGGCCGACCATCCGCCCCGTGCTCGCCCAGGGGCTGGTCCTGGCGAATGTCGGCGTGATCCTCAGCGCGAGCCTGCTGGGCGCCTTCGCCGCCTGGCTGCTCGGCCTCAGCCTGCTCGAGGGACTGCTGCTCGGCGCGATCGTCTCGTCGACCGACGCCGCCGCGGTCTTCTCGGTGATGCGCATGAGCGGGGTCAACCTCAAACATCGCCTCGAGCCGCTGATCGAGCTGGAGTCGGGCAGCAACGACCCGATCGCCGTCTTCCTGACCGTCGGCCTCACCGGCTTCCTCAGCGCGGGGGGCGGCTCGGTCGGGCAACTCCTGGGCGAGTTCCTGATCGATATGACCGTGGGCGCCGTGGGCGGCCTGGTCTTCGGACGCCTGATGATCTGGCTGATCAACCGCATCAGGCTCCAGCAAGAGGGGCTGTACGTCGTCCTGACCGTGGGCTTCACCCTGCTGACCTACTCGGCGACCTACCTGCTCAACGGCAACGGCTTTCTGGCGGTCTACCTGGCCGGGATCGTGGTGGGCAACGCGAACCTGGTCCACAAACGCTCGGTGCTGCGCTTCCACGACGGGCTGGCCTGGCTGATGCAGATCGGCATGTTCCTCACCCTGGGGCTGCTCGCCTTCCCCTCGCAGCTGATCAGCGTGGCCGGCGCTGGCCTGCTGGTGGCCCTCTTCCTCGTGCTGGTGGCCCGCCCGATCAGTGTGGTGGCGGCCCTGGTCTGGTTCGGCCGCAGCCCGCGCGAGCTGGCCATGGTCTCGTGGGCCGGCCTGCGCGGGGCGGTGCCGATTGTGCTGGCCACCTACCCGCTGCTGGCGGGGCTGCCCCAGGCCCAGCTGATCTTCAACCTGGTCTTCTTCATCGTGGTGGTCTCGGTGCTGCTCCAGGGCATCTCGATGGCCCGCGTGGCCCAGTTCCTCGGGGTCAACGAGGCGGGGGAGCACCCGCCCGACACCCAGACCTTCGTGCCCGAGGTGCGCCTCAACAGCCGCATCATCGAGGCCGTAATTCCCCCTGCCTCACCCCTGGTGGGCAAGACCCTGATCGAGCTGGCTCTGCCACGCGGCGTGCTGCTCGTGCAGATCCAGCGCGGCGACACCCAGCTCATCCCCGGCGGCGCCACCACCCTCGAGGCCGGCGACCACCTGCTGGTCCTCGCCACTCCCGAGGCCCTGCCCAGCCTCACCGCCCTGCGCGACCAGGCGGCCGTGCAGCTCATCGCCAGCACAGCCCAGGGAACGGGGGCAGGCATCGGCTAAATGCTCGCAACGCATACGTGCGGCACACCGTAGGACGGAAGCCGGCGATCGGTCGGGCCGGCTTGACGATAATTAGACCGATTGGTATAATTTCTTCAGGGAGGGCAGGAGGCCTCCGCAGCGGGCCGACGGTCAGCACTGGAAAGGCGAGGACGTAGTTCACTCCGTCCATCCTCCATGGAAACCACCCCTATCCTGGTCACCGGGGCGACGGGCAACGCCGGGGCGGCCCTGGCCCAGCTCCTCGTCGACGGCGGGCACCCCGTGCGGGCGGCCGCTCGTGCCCCGAGGGGCCTCCCCGCAGGCGCCGCCTTCGCCCGCTTCGACTTCACCGACCCCAGCAGCTTCGAGCCCGCCCTCCAGGGCGTGCGGCGTGTCTTCCTGCTACGCCCGCCCCAGCTCTCCGACGTCAAGCGCCAGTTCGACCCCTTCCTCCGAGCCATGGTCCGCGCCGGGGTCGAGCAGGTCTGCTTCCTCTCGCTTCTCGGCGCCGAACGCAACCCGTTCGTGCCCCACCGGGCGATCGAAGAGCGGCTCGTCGCCTCGGGCCTGGGCTGGACGATGCTGCGCTGCGGCTTCTTCATGCAGAACCTCACGGACGCCCACCGGGCCGAGATCAGGGACCAGAGCGAGATCATCGTCCCCGCCGGCCGCGGCAAGACCTCGTTCATCGACGTGCGCGACATTGCCGCCGTGGCCGCGCGCACGCTCACGGAGGATGGTCACCTCGGCCGGGCCTACCCGCTGACCGGGGCCGTCGCCCTCGACTACTTCGAGGTGGCGAGCGTGCTGAGCCAGGTCCTCGGCCGCCGCATCGTCTATAACCGCCCATCGCTGCTGCGCTTCGCCCGCCACAACCTGGCCCAGGGCGGCGCCCCCGCCTATGTGGCCGTCATGGCCGCGATCTACACCACCACGCGCCTCGGCATGGCGGCTACGCTCACCCCCGATGCCGCCCGCCTCCTCGGCCGTCCGCCGCGCAGCCTGCGCGCCTTCGCGGAGGACCATAGGGCCCTCTGGGCCTAGAAAGCTACCCATGAGCTCAGCAGCGCTGATCTACGATTTCGACCCCCTGTGCGGCTGGTGCTTCGCCTTCGGGCCGTCGATTCGGGCCGCGGCGAACGCCAACCCTGACCTGCCGATCATCCTGCGCTACGGCGGCCTCGTGACGGGCGAGCGCGTCGGGCCGATTGCGGCCCATCGCGACTATCTGCTCGCGGGCTTCGAGCGCCTGCGCCAGGTCGCGGGCTGCAGTCCGAGCGCAACCTTCCTCGACGGCCTCCTGGCTGAGGGCCGCTATATCAGCGACTCCGAGCCCCCCTGCCGGGCGATCTTTGTGATGGAGCAGCTGGCTCCCGCCGGCGCCTTCGGCTTCGCCGCCGCCCTGCCCGATCTCCACTACCTCGAAGGCGTCCCTCTCGACGATCTGGCCGCCCTGGCCGAGTTGGCCGCCGCCCACGGCGCCGACCCCGAGCTGTTCGCGGCCCGCTGGCAGAGCGCCGAGGCCCGCGCCGGAGTCAAGGCGGCCTTCGCCCGCCACAGGGCCGCCGGGGTGGTCAGCTACCCGACCCTGCGCTACCGGCGCGACGAGCGCCAGAGCCTGGTGGCCCAGGGCTTCGCCACCCCCGCCGAGACCGTGAGCAGGATCGGCTCGCTGCGCGGCGCCTGACCGCTTGTGGTATGCTCTTGGCGGCCTTTGTCGCCTACAAGAGCATGCCCATGCGCAACCTCAGCGGGCCGGCCCGGCTCTACCTGCTCCATACGACCCTGCTCACCTTCGGGCTCGCCGTCAGCTCGCTCTTCTTCAATCTGCTGCTGATCGAACTCGGCTACGACGAGCGCTCGGTCGCCCTGCCCCTGGTCGGCTCGCTCTCGCTGCTCGGCCTGCTCAATAGCCTGCCCGTCCTGGTGGCGGCCATGCTCAGCCTGCCCCTCTGGTGGCTGGTCAGCCGGGTGGGGCCGCGCCCCGCATTGGTGGCCGGGGCTCTGCTGCACGCCGCCTCGCTCCTGGGCGCGGCCCTCTGGAGCGCCCCCCTGCCGCTCCTCGCGGCCGTGGCCCTGGGCGGCCCGGCGGCGGTGCTCTTCCAGGTCAGCGCGGCGCCCTTTATGATGCGCCACAGCGGCCCGAGCGAGCGCGACCTGCTCTTCTCGCTCAGCGCCGGGCTCAATATCGGGGTCGCGGGCCTGGGCAGCCTGATCGGCGGGCTCATGCCCGGGCTCATGGCGAGCCTGTTCGCCCTCCCGCCCCAGAGCGCCGCCGCCTATCGGGCCACCTTCGTCGTCGCCGCCGCCCTCACCGCCCTCGCCGCCCTGCCGCTGCTGCTCGACGCGTCGCGCGGCACACCGGCTGAAGCGCGGCCCGCCGCGGCCGAGCCACCCGCCGTCGACCTGCCCTATGTTTTGCGCGCGACCCTCGCCGCCCTCCCGTTCATGGTCTCGCCCCTGCTGATCTCGTGCGGGGCGGCCCTGCTGATCCCCTTCCTGAATGTCTACTTTCGGCAGCGCTACGCGGCCCCCGACGCGGCCCTCGGGGTGATCTTCGCCGCCGTCGGCGTGGTCACCGGGGCCGCCACTCTGCTCGCCCCGCTGCTCTCGCGCCGCCTGGGCAAGCCGGCCAGCGTGGTGCTCACCCAGAGCCTGGCCATCCCCTGTCTGCTGCTGCTCGGCATCGCCCCGACCCTCTGGCTGGCGGGGCTGGCGGCCATGGTGCGCGGGGCCCTGATGAACATGGCCGCCCCGCTCTACGACGCCTACGCCATGGAGCGCTCGGCCGAGCGGGCCAGGCCGATCGTGATCGGCCTGATCAACGGCGCCTTCTCGGCGGGCTATATCATCGGCCCCAACATCAGCGCCGAGGTCCAGCAGCGCTACGGCTTCGCGCCCCTCTTCGTCGCCACGGCCGCCTTCTACGCCTGCGCCGCCCTGGCCAACTATCTGCTCTTCGTGCGGCCCGCGGCCCGCGGCTAGTGCACAAACAGCCGAGCTGTTCGGTCTCGGGTGGGCCGGGGCGGGCAAAGCCCTCCCCGCTCAGCTCGGCATGCGGTACACTAGGGATATGAGAGTACCCATCATCATCGCGGCCCTCGCCGCGCTCCTCCTTACAGCCTGTGGCGGTCCGCCGGCGCCCCCACCCGCCCAGACGCCCGCCGCCACGGCCTCGCCCACAGCGGCCTCGCCCACAGCGGCCTCGCCCACAGCGGCCCCGCC
>CAZKTU010000090.1:0-3151 GCA_964555675.1 uncultured Oscillochloris sp. | reverse complement strand
CGGCCTCGCCCACAGCGGCCTCGCCCACAGCGGCCTCGCCCACAGCGGCCCCGCCCGCCGGCACGGCCCCACCCGCAGGCGAGACTCTGCCCGCCCCGCTCTACATCCTCGAGGGCGGCCAGATCGCCCGCATCGAGCGCGATGCGACCCGCCGGGCGGTGATCACCGCCGAACCGGTCCCGCTCCCGGGCGCCGAGCCGATCGTCGAGTTCGCCGCCTCGGCAGACGGCAAGCTGGCCTATATCGTCAGCGATGTCGAGAGCGACCGCCTGGTGCTCGCCGACGCCCGCGGTCAGGCCCGCAGCATCCGCTACGAGCAGCAGGGGCACGAGCTGAGCAATCTGGTCTTCACGCCCGATGGCGCGGCGCTGCTCCTGCGCCTGCTCAACAACCGCGCGCCGCCCGACCTGCCCAGCGGTCTCTACAGGCTACCCCTCGCCGGCGGCGCGCCCGAGCTGCTGCAAGCCGACGACCCGGTCGACGATCCGATCAACCCCGCCCGCACCGTCAGCGGCTACCGCCCGATCGCCTTCTCGCCCGACGGCGCGCGCGTCCTGGTGCAGGTCTTCTCGCTCTTCTACGAAGACTGCGGCTTCGGCGTGATGCCCGCCGCCGGCGGCGAGGTGACCCGCGTCGCACTGCCCGCGGGCGAGGCCGGCTACTGTGGCGAGGAGGTCTGGTCGGCTGACGGCGACGCGCTGCTCTTCATCGCCGGCAAGGGCGAGAGCGAGGGCGGCGGGCCGCGCCTTTGGCGGGCCGACGCGGCCACAGGCGCCGCCGAGCCCCTGGCCGCCGAGGGCAGCTTCGCCCGCGCGCCCCATGGCATGGCGGGCGGCGCAGTGCGCTACTTCATCGCTGCTCTGGTGCGCGACGCCAGCGGGGCCGCCACCGGGGCCACCTTCGGCCCGGTCGAGCTGGCCGCCCCCGGCGCCGCGCCGACCGAGCTCGCGCCGCCCTTCGACGCACGCCTTAATCTGGCCCTGTGGGCGCCCGACGGCGCGGGTGTGGCGCTCGAGGTCAGCGACGGCGACGACGAGCGCTCGAGCCTGCGCTGGCTGCCGATCGGCGGACAGCCCCGCGACCTGCCCAACGCCGACGCCGCCGTGACCCAGATGGCCTGGGGGAGTAACTAAATGCGCCACCTGTATATCCACATCCCCTTCTGCCATCGGCGCTGCGCCTACTGCGACTTCAACACCTACGCCAACATGGAGGATCGCATCGAGGCCTATGTGGCGGCCCTCTGCGCCGAGCTGGGGATGCTCGCCGCCCAGACGCCCCCGCCGCCACCCGCCTCGCCCGAGGCGGCCGCCCTGCGCCCGACGATCTTCCTCGGCGGCGGCACGCCGACCATGCTCTCGCTGGGCCAGATGGAGCGTGTGCTGGCCGCCGCGGCGGACCTCGTGCCCCTCGAAGGGGCCGAGATCACCAGCGAGGCCAACCCCGGCACCGTCCTGGGGCGCGACTACCTGCGCGGCCTGCGCCAGCTAGGCGTCAATCGGCTCAGCATGGGCGTCCAGAGCCTGCACGACCCGACTCTGCGCATCCTCGGGCGCATCCATACCGCCGCCGAGGCCCGCCAGAGCTATGTCGAGGCCCGCGAGGCCGGCTTCGACAACCTCAACCTCGACTTCATCTTCGGCCTGCCCGGGCAGGATCAGACCCAGTGGGAGCAGACCCTCGCCACCATCGCCGCCTGGGAGGTCGACCACTTCTCGCTCTACTCGCTGATCCTCGAGGAGCAGACCCCCCTCTTCGCCCAGGTGACGGCGGGGCGCGTCAGCGTGCCCGACGACGACGCGACGGCGGACATGTACGAGGCCGCCATCGAGGGCCTCGGCGCGGCCGGTTATGTTCAGTACGAGATCTCGAACTGGGTTCTGCCCGACGGCGCAGAGCTGCTGCCGGGCGTGCCGGCGCGGGCCTGCCACCACAACCTGGCCTACTGGCTCAACAGCGACTACTTGGCGGCCGGCGCGGGCGCTCACGGCCACCGCTACCCGCAGCGCTACTCAGACCTGCTGGGCATCGACGAGTACATCGCCGCGGTCGCGGCGGGGCGCCTGCCCGTGGCCGAGGTGACCGAGCTGACACCCCAGGACCTGCGCGCCGAGACCATGATGATGGGCATGCGCCTGAACACCGGGGTCGGCGAGGCCCACTTCGCCGCCCGCTGCGGCCTCAGCCTCGACGCCGCTTACGGCCCGGCCCTGGCCGAGCTGGCCGCCCAGGGCCTGATCGAGCGCTCAGGCGGGCGGGTCCGCCTCACCGAACGGGGACGCATGCTGGGCAATCGCGTCTTCGAACAGTTTATTTAGCCAACAGCTTGCGCTCGAGCACGAAGAGGTTGCCCGCCGCCACGCAGAGCGGGATGGCCAGCAGATTGACCAGGGGAATGGCGACCAGGGCGGCGGCCACGAGGCCGAAGCTCAGGCTGCCGGGCAGACTGGAGCGGACCGTGCCCAGCTTCTGGCGGAAGCTCATGCGCCGGCGCTCCTGAGGGCCGTCGAAAAAGTCGAGGCACGAGATCAGCGCGCCGAGCAGCATGCCGACCGCGGTGTAGATGATTCCGCCGAGGCCGGGGATGAGCAGCAGCAGCAGCGAGGGCAGCCAGATCGCCAGGAAGAGGGTCAGCTTCTTCAGCTCGAAGAGCAGGGCCCGCCAGATATCGTAGCCGATCTCGCCCGCGGTGAGGCGCGGCGGGATATCGCCGCTGCCAGTGACCATGCCCTCGAGCTTCTCGGAGAGCTGCCCGTACCAGGGCGCGCCGAGCACGATCCCGAAGCGCACCAGCACAAAGCCGATGCCCACGGCCAGTGCGATCCCCACCACCACGCCCAGGGCCACGGCCAGGGCCCCGCCGAGGGGGCTGTCGGCCAGCCTGGCGCTGAGCTGCTGCCAGATCACGACGAACAGGCCCAGGTAGAGCACGGCGCCCACGACGAGATTGACCAGGATCGGCACGATCACATAGCCCCACAGCCGCGGCGTGCGGTTGATCAGGGCGAGGGCCCTCAGCGGATAGCTCAAGCCGGCCAGCAGATCCACACGCGCTCCTTAGCACTGCACAGCGGAGGCCTCACCCACACATGACGCAGGGCGACGGCCCCTGGATGCGCCGCCGCCCATTAGACGTAGCCTGGCGTCAGAG
>CAZKTU010000089.1:0-23129 GCA_964555675.1 uncultured Oscillochloris sp. | reverse complement strand
CATTAGGCACGCCGCCAGCGTTCGTCCTGAGCCAGGATCAAACTCTGCGTTGTATCTTAGAACATCCGCACATCGGCAATGCCGACGAACGGTGACCGCACGAAATCGAACCACACTCGATTGTCAAGGTGCATCGGGTAGGCGGGTGAAAAAAACCTAGCGTCACCACTGGTGACCCTAGGGAGGGGTGGACTTCATTTGTCCGAACCCACAGTTTTCTTCGTGTCGGATCTGCCTCCCGGGGGAGTGAGACCATCGCCCTGCCCGCAACGTCCGGCAGTATACTCCACTGCCCTGTACTTGTCAAGCGGCGCTCACGACTGCTGCCGGACCCCGGGTCAATATGGTATAGTTCCGGCAAATCCGCTCTCGGGCGTCACCCCTAGAAAGTGAACGGCCGTGACCCGCGCACGCTTTGCCGCCTTCGCCTGGGCCAACCTCGGCTACAACCTGTTCGTGATCCTCTGGGGCGCCTTCGTGCGCGCCAGCGGTTCGGGCGCCGGCTGCGGCGACCACTGGCCCCTCTGCGACGGACAGGTCATCCCGCGCGCGGCCAGCGTCGAGCAGCAGATCGAGTTTTTCCACCGGGCCACCAGCGGCCTGGCCTTGCTCGGGGCGATCGCCCTGCTCATCTGGGCCTTCAGGGCCTTTGGCCCCGGCCACAGTGTGCGCCGAGGCGCCACGGCGGTGATGGTCTTCATGCTGCTCGAGGCCCTGCTCGGGGCGGCCCTGGTGCTCTTCGAGCTCGTGGCGATGAACACTTCGACTAACAGGGCCCTGATGATGGCCCTGCACCTGGTCAACACCTTCTTGCTGGTGGGCGCCCTGACCCTGACGGCCTGGTGGGCCTCGGGCGGCGCGCCGATCAGCCTGCGCGGTCAGGGCCGCCTGCCCTGGCTGCTCGGCCTGGGCCTGTTCGGCGTGGCCCTGGTCGGCGCCAGCGGCGCCATCACCGCCCTGGGCGATACGCTGCTCCAGCATGGCGCCATCCCCGGCGGGGTCAGCCAGCCGATCAACACCGCAGCCCACCCCCTGGTGCAGATGCGGGTCATCCACCCGATCATCGGCACCCTGGTCGGCCTCTACACACTGTTCCTCGCCCGCGCCGTCACCGCCCGCCGCGCCGACCCGGCCGCGCGCCGCTTCGCATGGTCGCTGGTGGGGCTCTTCTTCACCCAGATCCTGCTCGGCGGCCTCAATATCACCCTCAAGGCCCCGATCTGGATGCAGCTGGTCCACCTACTGATGGCCGACCTGGTCTGGATCAGTCTGGTCCTGCTCAGCGCGACGGCTCTGGCCCGCACCGCGCCGGCCCCCGGGCGGGCCCGCGCGCCCGCCGCGACGACCGCCCCGGCCGCCTAGAATTCGGGTATACTGTCCGCACTACCCCCCGGAAGAGAAGCTCGATAGGCACCAGGAGAGCTGCGGCCATGAAGACTGTTCGGCGCCTGCTGCACCAACGAAGCGGCACTATCTGGACCACCACCCCCGACGCGCCGGTCGGCGAGGCCATGAGCCTGATGGCGACCAAGGATATTGGCGCTCTGCTCGTGGTCGACAGCGAGCGGCTGCTCGGCATCGTGACCGAGCGCGACGTCGCCCGCAAGCTGGCCCACGGCCCCGCCGAGGGTCTGCGCGTCCGCGACCTGATGACCGAGCGGGTGCTCTATGTGCGCCCCGAGAATACGGTCGAGGAGTGTATGGCCCTGATGACCGAGAAGCACGTGCGCCATCTGCCCGTGCTCGATGAGGGCCGCCTGCTGGGTATGATCTCGATCCGCGACGTCGTCGCCGACGTGATCGCCGAGAAGAGTTTTATGATTGAGCAGCTTGAGAACTATATCTACGATATCCCGCCCTATGGGCGCCCCTCAGCTCCTCCGGCCCCGTGAGGCCGGGCGTCGCCCTGCGGCGCTACTGCCCTGGTGACTACCCCCGGACAGATCTACTCCGAGCGGGCGGCCCGCTTCGGCGCGCTGCGCGCCGCCGCCGCCGCCCGCTGGGCGAGCGTCGCCAACTGGCGCCTGATCGTCAGTGTCGCCTTCCTCGCCGCCGCGGGCCTGGGCTGGTGGCGCGCCCTGCCGGCCCTCTTCTGGCTGGCCGCCGCCCTCGCCGTCGCCTTCCTCGCCCTTGTCGCCTACCATAACCGGCTCGCCGCCCGCCGCGACCGCCTGGCCTCCCTCGCCGAGCAAAGCCGCGAGGGCCTGCTGCGCCTGAGCCGCGACTGGGCCCAGCTGCCCCTCAGGCGGCCCGCCGCCCCGCCCGGCGACGGCGAAGCGGAGGCGACCGCCTACGACCTCGACCTGCTCGGCCCCGCCTCGCTCCAGCACCTCCTCGGCACCGCCCGCTCGCCCGCCGGCCTGGCCACCGTGCAGAGCTGGCTGCTGCGCCCCGCATCCCCCGCCACGGTAGTCCTCCGGCAAGGGGCCGTGGCCGAGCTCGCCCCCATGCTCGACCTGCGCGACGAGCTGGCCTACCTGGCCGGGCGCGCCGGCGAGGGCCAGGGGCCCTACGAGCGCTTTGTCGCCTGGGCCGCGGGCGCGCCCTGGCTGCTACGCCGGCCGGCCCTGCTCTGGCTCTGCCGCCTCTCGCCCCTGCTGCTGCTGGCCGGCCTGGGCGCCCAGCTGGCCGGGCTCACCGCCCTGCCCCTCTGGGGCCCGCCGCTCATCCTCAACCTGCTGCTGACGGCCCTCTTCGGCTGGCGCAACCAGGAGACCATGGCCCAGCTCTACGACCGGGCCGAGCTGCTCGGGGCCTATGGGGCCCTGTTCGGCCACGCCGCCGCCGCGCCCCTGCAGGCCGAGGAGTTGCGCCGGCTCCAGGCAGCCCTGGGCGAGGGCGCCGGGCGGGCCGACAGGCGTCTCGAGCGCCTCAGTCTGATCGCCGCGGCGGCCGAGCTGAGTCGCTCGCTGCTCTTCCCGGCCCTGCAGTTCGGGCTACTCTGGAGCTTCCACGTCGTGGCCCTGGCCGAGGCCTGGCGACACCGCAGCGGCGAGCGCGTCGGCCCCTGGCTGGCCGCCCTCGGCGAGCTCGAAGCCCTCTGTGCCCTGGCGGCCCTGCGCCACGACCACCCGGGGTGGAGCTTCGCCAGGGTTGATGGGGGCGCAGGGCCCGTGGTCACGGCGCAGGCCCTCGGCCACCCACTGCTGCCGCCGACGAGCTGCGTGGTCAACGACGTCGAGCTCGGCCCGCCGGGCAGCTTCTTGCTCATCACAGGCTCGAATATGTCGGGCAAGAGCACCCTGCTGCGGGCGATCGGGGTCAATCTCGCTCTGGCCCAGGCCGGCGGGCCCGTCTGCGCCGCGGCCCTGAGCCTGCCGCCGGTGACGCTGGCGACCAGCATGCGCGTACAGGACTCATTGGCCCAGGGCGTCTCGTACTTCATGGCCGAACTGCGGCGGCTGAAGCAGATCGTCGACCGGGCCGAGCGAGCGCGGGCCGAGGGCGGGCCCCTGGTCTGCTTTCTGCTGGACGAGATTCTGCACGGCACCAATAGCGCCGAGCGGCTGGTGGCGGCCGCCCGTATCGTGCGCCATCTGTGCGACCTGGGAGCGATCGGGGCTGTATCGACCCACGACCTGGCCCTGGCCGACGCGCCGCTGCTCGCCGATCGGGCCAGGCTGGCCCACTTCAGCGAGCACTTCGTCGAGGGGCGCGAGGGGCCAGAGATGCGCTTCGACTATGTGCTACGGCCAGGGCTGGCGACCACGACAAATGCCCTGCGCCTGATGGCGCTCGTCGGGCTGCCCGCAGAAGACCCCGCGGCTACATTATTATTGCACATAAAAAAACTGTCACCTTAATCCTAGCGATAGATTGCAGAAAAGTAAAACCTTGTGTAGTATGATGAAGTCCCGACGCCTTCCATACCCGAGTCGACCCCCGCGTCGAGTACGTCGCTCCTGAGACAGGTGCGCCAAAGCTCTATCAAGCATAGGTACCGGGGTCATGTTGCGCCAAGCGGGTGAAAAGTGCTAGGATCAGGTGCGCCATGTACGCTGCCCACACCTACACTTCATCACAGCCGGGGAGCATCAAGGTGAAATTGGAAGGATCGCTCGACACATTTCCGCTGCGCGAACTGGTAGAAATGGTCGTCTACAGCTCGGTCACCGGGGTCCTGAATATCTACGGGCCGAGCGAGCAGGGCCGCATCTACGTACGCGACGGCGTGGTCTACCACGTCGAGCACGGCCGTTCGCACGGGGTCGAAGCCCTGGCCGAGCTGCTCGAGCTCAGCAGCGCGACCTTCGCCTTTGTCAGCAATATGCAGGTCGAGGCCGAAACGCTCTCGGGCTCGCTGGGTCACAACCTGCAGGGCGCCGAGCGCATTGCCGCGCGCTGGAAGCTGATCCGCGCCTATGTACCGCACCTCGACCTGATCCCCACCTTGCTGCTCGCCCGCGAGGCCGCCCTGCGACGGGTCGGGCCGGCCCACCACCCGGTGCTGGCCGCGATCGACGGGCAGGCCAGCCTGAGGCAGATCGCGGCGGGGATCAGTTGGGCCGAGATCGACGTGGCCGAGGCCGTCGTGCAGATGACGGTCGACGGGCTGGTCGATCTGCGCAACCAGCACCCGGGGGCCGCCAGCGGCATCCCCAGCGACTCAGCCCACAGCTCCGGCGGCCTCTTCGACCGCCTCCGCGCCCGAGGCCCGGCCGCCCAGCGGCTCGGCGGCGAGGCCGAGCCCGCCCGCGCCGCCGAGAGCCGCAGCTCCTCCGAGGAGCTGATTCTCAAGCTGCTGCGCAGCTAGATGCTCGCAAGCCCTCCCTGAACCCTCCGCGAGACAGCCCCGCTCCACAAGGCGGGGCTCGTTCTTTCTCGGGCTCCTGCTTGCCAGGCCGGCGTGCCGCGTGCTAGAATGGGCCGTACTGATGCGCCGCACGGCGGCTATGAGCATATGGACCACCCCTCAGTCATCGCCATCGACGGCCCCGCCGGGGCCGGCAAGAGCACGCTGGGCGCCCTGTTGGCCGCCCGCCTTGGCTACCTCTACTTTGACACCGGGGTGATGTACCGCGCCCTGACCCTGAGCGCGATGCGGGCCGGGCTCGACCTGAGCGAGCAGGCCGGCGTCGAGGGCCTGGCCGCCCAGGTGCGCATCGAGGTGACCCCGCCCGAGCAGGCCGATGGCCGCCAGTACACGGTGCTCGCCGACGGCGCCGATGTGACCTGGGCCATCCGCGAGCCAGGGGTCGAGCGCAACGTCTCGCTGGTCGCCCGCTACCCCGGGGTGCGGCGCGAGCTGGTGCGCCAGCAGCAGCAGATCGGGCGCCGCGGGCGGGTGGTCATGGTGGGCCGCGACATCGGCACCGTGGTCATGCCCGAGGCCGAGCTCAAGATCTTCCTTGAGACCTCGCTCAGCGAGCGGGCCCGACGCCGGGCCGACGAGATCAGCGGCAGGCCGAACCCGCCCCCCGTCGAGCAGGTGCGCGAGGATCTGGCCAGGCGCGACGACCTCGACCAGCATGTCTTGCGGCCCGCCGCAGACGCAGTGATCCTTCAGACCGACGGCCTCTCGCCCGACGACGAGGTCGACTGGATTATGCAGTATCTGGCGCGGCCCGTCTGATTGCCGCCAAGGGCCCAGGAGCACTTGCCTATGTCGCTCTCCGACTGGTTCCGCAAGCAACTCGAGCTGGACGCCGAATCGGCCATCGAGCTGAGCAATCAGGAAAAGATTATCCACGTGACGGGGCGGCACTATATCGTGCTGCTCGCCCGCCTGATCATCCCCGGGCTGGCCCTGCTCATCTTCGGCGGCTTCGCGATCTATCGCGCCATCGGCGGCGGCTTCTTCGTGAGCGAGGCGGGCGCGCCCCTCGGGCTCGACCTGCTCAACTGGGCGCTGCTGGTGGCGATCGGGCTGCTGGTGGTGCTCTGGCTCACCCTGTGGGTGCGGGCCAAGAAGACCGGCCAGGCGCGCTGGGTGCTGCTCTTCGTCTGTTTCGTGCTCGGCTACCTGGTCTTCTACCGCTACAACGGCGGGCGGGTCTTCTATGTCGACCTGGCCATGTTCCCCGACCAGGGCTTCGACCTCGTGAATATCGTGCTGATCCTCCTGGCCGTGCTCAGCCTGGGGGCGATCCTCTTCAACGTTTACGACTGGCTGAACGACGAGCTGATCGTGACGAACCAGCGGGTCGTCTATGATAACGACCAGGTGATCATCCCGCGCCTGATCGAGCAGCGCGTGCAACAGCAGATCTTCCTCGAGGATGTGCAGGACGTCAGCGCGGCCACCAAGACCTACCCCCAGCACTGGCTCGGCTACGGCACGATCGAGGTGAAGTCGGCCCGCTTCAACGGCAATATCGTCTTCGAATCGGCCAAAGACCCCAAGGCCATGCAGGCGGCGATTATGGGCCAGGTGAAGGCCTTGCGCAAGTCGATGACCGACCAGAACTACGGTCGCCTGGTGGGCGAGCGGGTCTATGGCCTGAAGGGCGGGGGCGCCAAGGCGTCGCTCAAGTCGAGCCAGAGCGAGGGCTGGCGCTGGCTGCGCAAGATCGTGCCGGCCAACCCCGAGGTCAACGAGGAGACCGGCCAGTTCGTCTGGCGTCGCCACTGGATCTTCCTGGCGCTCTCGCTGCTCGCCCCCTTCGCGGTGCTGCTCGGCGGCCTGCTGATCATCGTGATCGCCGCCAATACGATCACGCTCAACCCCCTCTGGGCGACGTTGGGCGTGGCCGCGGTGATCCTGTTCTGGCTCGGCTGGACGGCCTGGCGGATCGAGGACTATCGGAACGACCAGTACATCCTCACCCGCGACAAGGTGATCGATATCGAGAAGAAGCCCTACGGCCCGGAGGATCGCCGCGAGGCCAACCTCAGTCAGGTCAACAATGTCTCGTCGAAGACGACCTACCTGAGCAACTTCCTCGGCTACGGCGACGTGGTGCTGACCACGGCCGGCAGCGGCGGGGCCTTCACCTTCAACAAGGTGCCGCGGCCCGGCGACGTAGTCGGCCGGATCACCGACTATAATGTCACCGCCAAGCGCAGCGACAAAGACCGCACCCTCAATGACACCCTCGAGCTGCTGAAGTACTACCACGAGGCCCAGCTTCAGCGCGACGAGATCAACAGGCCGCCGGCGTAACGCGCGCCCCTCCAGCTCTGCTCACGCGCCCCACCAGGCGTCCGTTCTATGGAGACCCCCCTGTGAATCTGCGGCCCCTGCTGGCCCTGTTGGCCCTGCTCTGCGCGGGGCTCTCTGCCGCACCAACCCGCGCCCAGGAGCAGCCGCCGGTGACGGTCGAGGTGCGGGCGGGCTACGATGGCGAGGGCCGCTTCCGGGTCGGCCACTGGTTCCCCACGACGATCGTGGTCGCGAACGATGGGCCCGATACGCGGGGCCTGATCGCCTGGAGCTTCGCGGGCGAGGGTCAGCCGAGCTTCCAGTACGAGCTCGACCTGCCGCGCGGCGCGCGCAAGGCGATCGCCCTGCCGGTGGTGAGCGGCACGGACAGCCGCTCGGCGCGAGTAGCGGTGCTGGCGAATGGCGCCGAGCTGGCGCGGGCGCCCGTGCGCCTTGCGCCGATCAACCCCGAGGAGGTGGCCATCGGTGTCATCAGCGCCGACCCGAGCCTGCTCAACAGCCTGGGCGCGGCCACGGTGGCCCCGAACACCCTCACGACGGTGATTCGGCTCGACCCGGCCATGCTGCCCGACGACGCCGCGGTGCTGGCGGGCCTCGATACGATTATCGTCCACGACCTGGCGACCGCCGACCTGAGCGAGGGGCAGCGGGCGGCCCTGGCCCTGTGGGTGCAACTGGGCGGGCAACTGATTGTGGGCGGCGGGCCGCGGGCCGAGCAGACGACGCCGGGCCTGGCCGCGCTCTTGCCCGTCGAGGTCGGCGCGCTGCGGCCCGACGTCGCGACCGACGGCCTCGGCGTCCTGGCTTCGCGCGACGACCTGGCCGCGACCCTGCCGGCGACGACCGCCAACGCGGTCACGCCGCGCCCGGGCGCCCGCAGCCTCGACGGCGACGGCCTGCTGACCGTCTGGGAGCGAGGGGCGGGCCAGGTCGTCTTTGCCGCCTTCGACCTGGCGGCCCTGCGGGCCTGGGACGGCGAGGCCGACCTGTGGGTGCAGGTGCTGCAGCTGACGCCGCGCATGGATATTGGCGCGTCGTTTCGCTGGCGCAGCGAGAACCTGCTGCGCGACGCCCTCGAGCTGCCGGCCCTCAGGCTGCCCTCGCCGGGCCTGATGCTGCTGCTGATGGCGATCTATATTGGCGTGGTCGGGCCGCTGAACTTTCTGCTGCTGCGCCGCCTGCGGCGGGTCGAACTGGCCTGGGTGACCACGCCGCTGCTGGTCGTGGGCTTCACGGCCGTGGCCTATGGCGCGAGCTTCGCCCTGCGCGGAACCAGCGCCCAACTCACCGAGCTGGCGATCATCCAGAGCTTCGAGGGCAGCGCGGGCGGCCAGACCACTGTCTTCAACGCGGTCTTCTCGCCCCAGCGGCGCAGCTACAGGCTCGACTTCGACCCGGCGGCCCTGGTGACCCCGGGCACCTTCGAGAGCTTCCAGCTGCAGAACGAGACGGTGACCAGCGACGGCGCGACCACGGGGGTGCGCGAGCTGCTGATCGACGTCTCGGCCCTGCGCACCCTGCTGGTCGAGACGCCGGCGAACCAACCGCCCGAGGTGAGCAGCGCCCTGCAGGTCGACCCGGCCGCCGGGGTGCAGGGCGAGGTGCGGCTCGCGGGCGACGTCACCCTGCGCGACGCCATGGTCGTCTACGGGGCCTCGGCCCAGGAGCTGGGGGACCTGAGCCCGGGGGACGCGGCCACGGTCGACCTGCGGGCCAATGCCCAGAACTTCCCCGACCAGGTCACGCCGGGCGCGAGCGGGGTGATCAACCGCGGGCAGGTGCTGAACAACCTCTTCGGCTACGACCGCTTCACGCGGGGCGGGCCGACCTTCCAGGGCGAGAAGGGCATCCCCGAGCTCGACGGCGTCTATCTGCTCGGCTGGGCGCCCACGACGACGGGGTCGACGCAGATCGACGGCGAGGTCGGGCGAGGCCAGGGCGAGACGCTCTATATTATCAGGCTGGGCCAGTGAGGCGCGAGGCGTGAGGCGGCTGCAATGACTGCGATTGTCGAGACGAAAGACCTGACCCGCCACTATGGCGGCACCCTGGCGCTGAACCGCCTCAACCTGAGCGTGCCCCAGGGGGCGATCTACGGCTTCATCGGGCCGAACGGGGCGGGCAAGACCACGACCATGCGCATCCTGACCACCCTGCTGCTGCCGAGCAGCGGCGAGGCCTACGTGGCCGGGCACGCGGTGGTGAGCGAGCGGGCCGCGGTGCGCCGGCAGGTGGGCTTCATGCCCGACTTCTTCGGCGTCTACGACAACATGAAGTCGTCCGAGTACCTCGATTTCTTCGCGGCCGCCTACGATGTGCCGCTGGCGCGACGCGCGAAGCTGATCGACGACCTGCTGGCCCTGGTCGACCTGAGCCACAAGAAGGACGAGGATGTGATGGGCCTCTCGCGCGGCATGAAGCAGCGCCTGAGCCTGGCCCGGACCATGATCCACGACCCGGCCCTGCTCATCCTCGACGAGCCGGCCAGCGGCCTCGACCCACGGGCCCGGGTCGAGCTGCGCGAGCTGCTCAAGGAGCTGCGCAGTATGGGCAAGACGATCATGATCAGCTCGCACATCCTGACCGAGCTGGCCGAGATGTGCACCCATATCGGGATCATCGAGGGGGGCAACCTGCTGGCCTCGGGCGATGTGGCGACGATCATGCGCTCGCTGCAGCCCCACCGGATCTTCGAGGTCCACCTGCTGGCCGGCGACGACGGCGACATGGCGGCGGCCCTGGGCGCGGCGGCGGCCCTGGTCACGGGCCAGCCCCACGTCCTCGAGGCCCGCGCCCTGCCCGAGGGCGACCCGCCGCAGCTGCTGATCGACTTCGACGGCGACGACCGGGCGGCCAGCGCGCTGCTCGCCAGCCTGGTCGCGGGCGGCCTGGCGATCAGCCACTTCGCCGGCCAGGTGAGCGACCTGGAGGAGATCTTCCTGCGGGTGACCGACCGCTCGATCTAAACGCTTTACAATCTAAACTGAATCTTCACGCAACACTCCCATCCGGCCCTGCGTCGTAGGATTAAGCGCAGATGAGAGGCATAGGGAGGAACGCATGAGCGAGAACTATAACGAGCAGGACACCGAGCGGGCCCGCACGGCGGAGCGCTCGTCGGCCGGTATGGCCACCCAGCACCTGAGCTTGCCGGCCGAGGCCGGCCCCGCCGCGAGCAGCCTGCCGACCATGCAGAGCAGACCGAACATCACCGGGCTGGCCCTGGTGGCGATCGGCGTCGCGATGCTGCTGTTGCGCCTCGGGTCGCAGTCGCTCGAGATCACCGGCGGCATGATCCTGCTGACGATCGCCTCGGTCTTCTACTTCTTCGGCTTCTGGCGGCACATCTACGGGCTGATCATTCCGGCCAGCATCCTGGCGGGGCTGAGCGTCGGGGTCACCTTCGCCGACCTGACCGACGGCGTCTCGGTGCTCTGGGGGCTGGCCCTGGGCTTCCTCACCATCTACGTCTTGGGCGGGGCTATGTTCGGCCAGCGCAGCGTATGGCCGGTCATCCCGGCGGTGATTCTGTTCGCGGTGGGGGTGATCATCGCCGTCGCCAACCTGCCGACCTTCTTCGCGGCCTCGATGGTCTGGCTGCCCCTGCTGCTGATCGGCGCCGGGGTCTATCTCGGCTGGACGCGGCGAGCATAACAGCGGCGCGAGGGCCTGCGGCCCCCGCGCCTCTTCGATCATGGCGTGGTCTACTCGGCCAGGTCGGGGACGGGCGTGCCCGCGGGAAGCTCGGGCATAATGTCCTCGCCGGGCACGGGGGCGGGGTCGGCGTCGCCCACGGCCAGGGCCTTCATGGCGCTGCCGAGCACCGAGCGGCCGCGCTCGAGGATGACCCAGCCCGACCAGCCGCTGGTGAGGGCGACCTGGCTGGAGTAGTAGGCGACGTCGGCGGTACCCTGGACGAAGACCGCCTGGCGGCCGTCGGCCTGGACGCCGGTGGCGGGGTTGTTGGTGAGGTAGCCGCCGTGGGAGCGCCACTCGATCCAGGGGCCGTTGGCGCTGCGCTGCTGGATCTGGTAGAGGGCGCCGTTGCCGCCGCGGACGAAGACGGCCAGGCGGCCGTCGCTGTAGCGCGCCACGGCGGGGTTGCTGGTCAGGTGGCCGCCCAGGTTCACCCACTCGCCGTAGTTGCCGCCGGCGACCTGCTGCGACTTCACATAGAGGCCCATGTTGCTGCCGCGAGCGAAGAGGGCCATGCGCCCATCGGCGTGGTAGCCAAGGGCCATGTAGCTGGTGACGATGCCGCCGAGGTTGGTCCAGACGCCGCGGAAGCCGGTGTTGGTCTCGCGCTGTAGGTAGACGCTGCTCTCGGTGCCGCGGACGATCACCTCCATGCGGCCGTCGGCGTGGACGCCGACCACAGGGGCGCTGGTGGCGAAGCCGCCGAGGCTCTGCCAGTCGCCGAGGGGGCCGTTGAGGTCACGCTGCATCCTGTAGGCCAGCTGGCCGTCGAGGCCGCGGGCGAACACAGCGATGCGGCCGCGGGCGCTCACCGCCACAGGCTCGTCCTGAAACTGGCCGCCGAGGTTGACCCAGTCGGACCAGCCGCCGTTGGGGGCGGTCTGCGACTTCATATAGAGCGTATTGTTAGTGCCCATGACGAAAACGCTCAGCCGGCCGTCGGCGTTACGCGCGGCGGCGGGGTTGCTGGTCAGGACGCCGCCGAGGCTGCTCCAGCTCGACCAGGGCCCATTGGGCACGGTCTGCCAGAGGTGGTAGAGGGCGTTATCGGCGCCGCGGGCGAAGGCCTCGAGCCTGCCGTCGGCGTTATTGGCTACAGCGAACTTAATATTGGTGCCAAGAGGACCGGCCATGATCTCCTCCAGTGTCATCGCGCTCGGGTAAACCAGTGCTCACGGCGTCGAGCATAGCATGGCGACCCGGGCGGAGGCATTGACAGAAGGAGCCATTCGGACGCGGCGGCGGCGGCGGAGCCCATGGCTCGAAGGAGCTATTGGCCGACGGCGCCTGAGGCGGACGCGACGGTGTAGCGGGCGATCAGGCCGGCGAGCACCCGCAGCGAGACCGGCTTGCTGATATACTCGTTGGCCCCCGCCTCGAGACAGCGCTCGCGGTCGCCGACCATGGCCAGGGCGGTGAGGGCGATGATCGGCAGCCGGGCGGTGGCGGGGGCGGCCCTGAGGCGCCTGATCGTCTCGAGGCCGTCGATCCCCGGCATCTGGATATCCATCACGACGACGGCGGGGTCGATGACCGGGGCGACCTGCAGCGCCTCGAGGCCCGAGCGCACCACCGCGACCCTGTAGCGGAGGGCTTCGAGATACTCGCGGAGCAGCTCGATATTCTCGTAGCTATCGTCCACCAGCAGCACGAGGGCGCCGGTCGAGATGAGCTCGTCGGGCACAGGGGGCACGTAGTCCGCAGGGGGCTCGTGGGGGGGCGCCAGAGTGGCGGCCTGCCACGGCAGGACGACCGTGAAGCGGCTGCCCTTGCCCGGGGCGCTCTGCAGCTCGACCCGGCCGCCGTGCATCCTGGTCAGGCGATGGACCAGGCTGAGCCCGAGGCCGGTGCCGGCGTACTGGCGCGAGAGCGAGCTATCGATCTGTACGAAGGGCTGGAACAGCCGCTGCTGATCCTCGGGGTCGATCCCGATGCCCGTATCGAAGACGGCGAAGCTCACCTCGCAAGCCTCGGGGTCGCTGCAGACCTCGAGGCCGATGGCGCCGCCGGCCGGGGTGAACTTGACGGCGTTGGAGAGCAAATTGACCAGGACCTGCTTGAGCCGGCGCTGATCGGCGAGAATGCGGTTCACCTGCCCGTCAATCTGCAAGCTGACCGCGATCCGCTTCTTCTGCGCGACCTCGCTGACCATGCGCATGCTCGCGCTGCTGAGGGCGACGACATCACAGGGCTCGAGCTGCAGCTCGATCCGCCCGGCCTCGATCTTGGCGATATCGAGGATATCGTTGATCAGCGAGAGCAGGTCGCGCCCGCTCTCCTCGATGCTATGGACCGAGCGCTGCTGCTGCTCGTTGAGCGGGCCGTAGACCTGCTCTTGCAGCACCTCGGCGCGGCCGAGGATCGCATTGAGGGGCGTGCGCAGCTCGTGGCTCATGTTGGCGAGGAACTCGTCTTTGAGCCGGGCGGCGCGGGCCATGTCGGCGTTGGCCCGGCGCAGGGCCTCTTCGGCGGCGCGGCGCTCGCTGATATCGGCGACGATGCTCAGGAAGCCCTCGGGCTGGCCGTCCTCGTCCCGCAGCGTGGTCAGCGAGACCGTCACGGGCAGGGTGCCGCCGTCGGCGCGCCTGTAGGTCCACTCGGCCTCGTAGGGTTGCTCGCCGATCACGACGGGGTGCAGGATACCGTTGGCGAGGTCGAGGCCGAACCCAAGGATGCGGGCCAGGTCTTCGGTGCGGGCGCGCAGCTCGTCGGGATCGTGCAGGCTGACGAGCGACATGCGCCCGATCACCTCGTCGGCCCTATAGCCGAGCAGGCGCTCGGCGGCCGCGTTGAAGCTGACGATGGTGCCGTCGAGGCTCGTCGCGATGATGGCGTAGCTGGCGCTGGCCAGGATGGTCCGCTGGAGCCGCAGCACGGCCTGCAGCTCGGCCTGGACCGCGGCGCGCGCCGAGACCTCCTGCAGCAGCTCCTGCACCGTCTCGGCGAGCTGGGCGGTGCGCTCGGCGACACGGGCCTCGAGCGAGCGATTGAGCTCGGCGATGGCGCTCTGGGCGGCCTTGAACTCGCTGATATCGCGCACCAGGGTCGAGAAGTGAGTGATCGCGCCGGCCTCGTCGGTATGCCTGATGATCACCTGGGAGACGGGGTGCAGGCGGCCATCGTAGGAGCGCAGCAGGCTCTCGCCGCGCCAGATGCCCTGGGCGGCGGCGGCCGGGATGGCCTCGGTTAGCATACGCGGGAAGGTGGACGGGTCGAACATATCGCGGATATGCAGCCCGCTCAGGGGCGCCTCGTGGTCGAGGCCAAGGAGCCGGCGGCCCGCGGGGTTCAGATAGAGCACCCAGCCCGCGGGGTCGGCGATGCCGACGGGGTCGGGCGATGCCTCGAGGACAGCCGCGAGGCGGGCGCGCTCGTCTTCGAGGCGGCGCAGATCCGTGACATCGAGCACGGCGCCGATGATGCGCTCGGGCTGCTGGTGCTGATCGTACTCGAGGCGGGGGATCGCGATGAGCGAGCGAATGTCGCCGTCGGGCCTGAGAATGCGATATTCGATCGGCCGCGAGACCGGGTCGACGCTGAAGCTACGAGCGCTCTCCAGCAAACGATGGCGATCGTCGGGGTGGGCGTAGGAGATGAAGGCGTGGTTGTCGAGGGGCTCGGGGCTGGGCGGCAGCCCGTAGATGCGAAAGACCTCGTCGGACCAGATGGTCTGATTAGTCTTGAAGCTGACCTCGAAGCTGCCGAGGTGCATCATGCGCTGGCCGGCCTCGAGGAGCTGTTGGGCCTCGCGCAGCTGCTGCTCGGTGGCCTTGCGCTCGGTGATATCGCGGATCATCGAGAGCATATAGCGCTCGCCGGCGCGCACGATGAAGCTCACGCGGGTCTCGACGACCCTGACGCTGCCGTCACCGCGCCTGACCGTCGATTCGATGCTCTCGATCGGCTGGCCAGCCTGAAAGACGGCCTGATAACCGGCCCGCGCGGCCTCGCGCTCGGCCTCGGGAAAGATGATCGCGAACTCGTGGCCGAGAACCTGCTCGGGGCTGAAGGCGTAGAGCTGGTAGTAGGCCGGGTTGGCGAGCACCACGATTCCCGCCCCGTCGGAGAGCACCTTCGCGTCGAGAGAGGCCTCCCAGACCTCGTGGAAGAGGGGGTCGCCTGCGGGCCAGGCTGGAGCGCCGAGTTGGTTGGACATAGCAGGCTCGTGACGCTGGAGTAGTTGAAGTTGCAGCCAATAGTAACCGGCCCATTATGCAATGTCAACCTTGCATTTGTGCACGAAGCACTATCTTTTTGCCAGGCACATGGATAATCCGACAACCCGATGAGAATATAATGAGGGCCGGCGCGCGACGCAACCGGGGCGGCGCGGGGCTCGTCATTCCTTGAGAAGACGGCCCCGGCAGAACGGGGCGCAAGCAACAACAAGGAAGACATCGATGAGCTACACGGTGAGGCGGATCTCGCTCTTCTCGGCCCTGCGGGTGGGGCTGCTGTTGGGCTGGCTGGTGGCCCTGCTTCCGGCCGCGGGCCTGGCCGGCCTGTTCGTGCTGGCGGTGCAGCAGGCCAGCGCGGCCTTCGGGCAGGTAGACCCCTACGAGCTGAGCTTCCTGGGGCAGACAGTGGCGAGCCTCGACCCCCTGGCCCTGCTCGGCCTGACCGACACCGCCAGCAACCTGAGCAGCATGGCCGAGCAGGCGGGGGCCCTCTTCGGCACCCTCACCGTCGGCCTGACCCTCGTCGGCGGCCTGGGGGTCGCCCTCACCACGCTGCTCTTCTGCCTCTGCTACAACCTGATCGCCGCCATCGGGGGCGGGCTGCGGGTGGAGCTGAGCGATGCACGCGCGGTGCGCGAGCGCTAAATGCTCGCAAGCCATGCTTGCGGCAAGCCCTCCCTGCGACCCTCCCATGACGCAGCTTCAGCTTGGAAGCCTCACTCGGCCCAGGGGTACTTGCCCTTGTCGATGCGCCTGAAGGGCATCGTCGTCAGGTCGCCGGCGAGGGCCCCGGGCGAGGCGGCATAGAGCACGTGGGCGGCCAAGGGGCCGTAGGCGGCATAGAAGTGCTGCGAGGACTTCACCACGAGCAGGCGCTTCGCGGCCGGGTCGATGCCGAAGTTGGTGAATACGTCGGTGCCGAAGACCTGGGTGCGCACGCTACAGACGATAATCTCGATCCCGGCGCACTCCAGCCAGGCACAATCGCCGCAGGGGATGCGCAGGGCACCTTCGCGCTGCGGCCAGTGTTGGATCATGGCCGGGATCACGCCCCGCACCGTCACGTCGAGGTCGAGGGGGGGCCCAGAGGTCGGCCCGAGCTTGCCGCCGAGCCTGATGGCGAGCCGCGCGCCCGGGCCGGCCGCCATGGCGATCTGCACGGCGCCGGGGTCGTAGATCATGCCCAGGGCCGCGTCCCGGACGCCGCGAGCCAGCAGCTCGCTCAGGGCGAAGGTCGAGTCGCCGGGCGCCCCCCCGCCCGCGTTGTCGGCGCTGTCGGCCACGACGACCGGGCCTTGGCCCTGGGGCAGGGCGAGGGCCTGGTCCAGGGCCTCGGCGAGCCCGGGCAGCACGGCGGTGACCTCGCGGCGCAGAGCGTAAAGGCGCCGCCCGAGCGCTTCGGCGGTGCGAGCGGCCAGGGCCGGGTCGCCGTCGGCGATCGCCAGGGCGTAGGCCCCGGTGCTCGGCACATCGGCGTACTCGAAGCCGTGGGCGAGGGAGACCGAGAGCACGCCGCCCCGCCCCTCCATGGCATACATAGCGTCGACGAACGAGCGCATCGGCTCCTGGGTCGGCCGCATGAAGCCGACGAGGCGGCAGTCGTAGAGGGCCATGGCCGGCCTGATGCGCCCCTCGAGGGTGGCGGCCGCCAGGGCGAACAGGTCGCGGGCCCGGTCGTCGACGTCGATGTGGGGATACTCCTTGAAGAGCACAATCAGGTCGGCGTCGTCGACCATCTGGGGCAGGATGTCACAGTGGAGGTCGAGCTCGAGGCCGATCAGCGCGTCGGGGCCGACGATAGCGCGGGCGCGCCGGACCAGGTCGCTCTCGCAGTCGTCGTAGCCGTCGGCGACCATGGCCCCGTGGAGGAAGAGCAACACGAGGTCGACGGGCATGGCGGCCCGCAGCCGCTCAAGCAGTTCGTCACGCAGCCCCTCGTAGGCGCGGCGCGTGGTCAGCCCGCCGGGCTGGGCGAAGGCGTAGAGGCCGAAGCTGGTCTCCCAGCCGCGCTCGGCGGCCAACCCGGCCCAGACGCCGATGGTGCTGCCGTAGATCACCCCCGGGGCCTCGGCGAGGGTCCGGGTCGCCATGAAGTCGTCGACCCCCGTGGGGATGGGCGAGAAGGTGTTGGTCTCGGTGCCGAGGCCGCCGGTGAACAGGCGCATCTCAGTTCTCCTTGCCGGACGTGACCACGGGCAGCACCAGGCGGCTCGGGTGGGCGGCGTCGTGGTGCAGGGTCACGTGGGCGACGCGGGCCTGCGCGAGGGTCTCGTGCTCGACCACGCCGCCCGTGTTGCGGTTCTGGATCAGGTAGATCGAGTTGGGGGCCCGGATCACCAGACGCAGGCGGCTGCCGGCGCCGATCCGCCGCCCGATCCAGGTGAGGCCGGCGAAGCTGTAGGGCAGGATCGCGCCAGGCTCCACCAGGCGCTCGGCGGCGAGCCCCTCGCGGTAGCGGGCGCGCCACAGGTCCTCGGCGAGCCTGAGGTAGCTGCCGTCGGGCAGCACCTCGCCGAGGAAGACCTGGAAGTCGGTGTCGGGCACGTCGAGCTGCAGCCAGAGAGTCAGCTCGGGCCAGCCGACGATCTCGAGGTCATGGGCGAGGGGCGCGCTGTGGTAGACCAGCCCCTGGCCGAAGAGGTTGAGCTGGGCGGTCTGGTCGGTGAGCCAGTCGGCGCTCTGCTCGTTCGCCGGGCCGTAGGGCGGGCCCTGGGCCACGATCGCGCGCTCGAGCTCGGCGTAGCGGTGGTCGCGCGGGTCGTAGACGTATTGATCGGGGGGCGAGCCGGCGGGCGACTCGGGGACGAGGCGCCCCGAGTGGAAACTATCGCCGGCCGCGCCGTCGGAGTCGAGGTAGAGGGTGAGCTCGGCATCGGCCACGCGCTCGAGATCGTCGGTGTGACGCCACTCCTCGGCCCCGGTGACGTAGTAGGCCACCTGCTTCTGCAGGAAGGCGGGGCGCGGGCCGCCCTTGAGGGTCCAGTCATACCACTGGCGGTGCAGCTCGTTGAGGTCCAGCAGGCCGGCGGGGCCGAAGGTCCAGCCGCCGAAGCTGCGCTGGGGCGTGCGCGTGCCGGCGTGGTCCCACGGGCCGAGGATGACGAAGTGCTTCGCGAAGCCCGCGGGCGAGCCGTGACGGCGGTGGGCGCGGTAGTGGCCGAGGGAGCCGCGCTGGCAGTCGTCGTACTGGCCGGCGATGGTGAGAATGGGTACGTCGAGGGCGCGGTACTGCTCGGGCGAGTAGGCCATGCTCTCGTAGTAGGGGTCGTGGGGCGGGTGGGCGACGGCCTCGGTGAAGTGGCGCGAGGGCTTGCCGACGAAGTCCCCGAGCTCGGCGAAGGGCGCGCCGCCGATGTGGTGGCGGTAGTAGCCCTCGGCCCAGAGCTCCTTCGCCAGAAAGAGGCCCCAGTTGGCGCTGACCCCGCTGGTGAGGGCCAGCCACTGGAGGTGGTAGCCGAAGCGCACCGGCCCGCGGAAGGGGTACTCGACCGCCCACTGGGCCGCGGCGGCGGGAACGATCGTGCGCAGGTGGGGCGGGCCGGCCCGCAGGGTCGTCCACTGGTTCATGCCGCCGTACGAGCCGCCCCACATGGCGACCTGGCCATCGCACCAGGGCTGGGCGGCCACCCACTCGACGGCGTCGGGGCCATCGGCGAGGTCGCAGAAGTCGGGCACGAAGTCGCCCTCGGAGCCGCCGCGGCCCCGCGCGTCGATCAGCAGGACATTGTAGCCGTGGCGCGCGAAGTAGGCGCCCCGCTCGTGGTAGGTGTCGGCCCCGTAGGGCGTGATGGTGAGCACGGCCGGCAGGGGGCCCGCCCCGCGCCGGCTGTAGCGAGTGGCCCGCAGGCGCACCCCGTCGCGCAGGGGGATCTTGACGTGCCAGGTCACCTCGACCTGGGAGATCGCAGCGCTCATAGGACCTCCTCCAGGAGCCCGGGCTGTACGGCGTAGCCGGCCGGCGGGTCGGCCCCGAGCAGGTGGCGCACGAAGTAGTCCCAGCGCCGCCTGATGAAGTAGGGGTCGCTGGTGAAGCCGTGGTTGCGGTTGGGCAGCACCAGCATGTCGAAGTCTTTGTTGGCCTTGATCAGGGCGTCGACCACGCGCATGGTGTGCAGCGGGTGGCAGTTCTCGTCCATGTCGCCGGTCACGAGCAGCAGGCGCCCGGCGAGCCGGTCGGCCCGCGCCGCGTTGACGTGGGCGCCGTAGTCGGCGCCGGCCCAGCCCTCGATCAGGCTCGCGCTGTAGCCGCGCATCTCGTGGGCGCCCGCCGACGAGACACAGACCTTGAAGAAGTCGGGGAAAGCCAGCATGGCCCGCAGCGAGTTGTCGCCCCCCGCCGAGTGGCCGTAGATGCCGACCCGCTCGAGATCGATGTAGGGGCGCTCGGCGGCCAGGGCGCGGATCACCGCGACGTGGTCGGCCAGCCCGCCACCGTTGGCCGCGTCGCTCCAGGCCACGGCGTGGAAGGCCTGGTCGCGGTAGGGCGTGCCCATGCCGTCCATGGCCACGACGATGAAGCCGAGCTCGGCCAGGGACTGGGGCTCCCACAGGTCGTCGAGCAGCACAGGCATGGCGGCCTCGTGGGGCGAGCCGGTGCCGTGGGGGAAGGCCTTCGGCACGATCGTGAGCTGGGGGCCGCCATAGATCGCGTCGATCAGCGGGTAGCGCCGGGCCGGGTCGAAGTCGCTGGGGAAGAACATGGCCCCATAGATCTCGGTCGCGCCGTCGCGGCCCCTGGCGCTGAAGGGCTCGGGGTAGCGGTAGCCGGCCGCGACCAGGTCGTCGGCGTCGCCCTGCTCGAGCTCCAGCACGATGGCGCCGTCGGCGTCGCGCAGCACCGTGCGCAGGGGCCGGTCGATGCTGCCGTACGAGTCGACGAACCAGGCCCCGCTCGGCGCGGCGCTGAGCAGGTGCTCGCCCTCCTCGGGCGAGAGCAGCTCGGGGTCGCCGCCGTCCAGGCTCACCCGACAGAGGCGCCGCTCGTAGGGGTCGCGCGGGCTCAGGCCGCCCGCCGTGAAGTAGACCCGCCGCCCGGCCTCGTCGACGTGGAGGATGTCGCGCACGGCCCAGGGGCCTGCGGTGATCGGGGCCTTGAGCGCGCCGCTGGCCAGGTCGCGCAGCTCGAGATGGCCCCAGCCGCGCCGGCGAGCGAACCAGATCAGCTCGCCGCTCGCGCTGAGCACCCGGTAGTTGGGGTTGTCGAAGGGGAAGAGGTTGAGGCGCACGGGGATGCTGTCGTGCTCGGCCACCACGGTGCGCGCCGCGCCCGTGGCGGCGTCGGCCTCGATCAGCTCGAGCGAGCGCTCGCCGTCGGACCAGCGGTGCAGGTAAATGTGGCGGCTGTCGGGGCTCCACCAGCGCGGGGTCTTCAGGCCGAGCAGCCCCCAGAAGAAGAGCGAGTCCATGGTGTGGTCGAAAGGCGCGTGGCGGATCGGCGTGATGGCGCGCGCGGCCACGTCGACGACGAGGTACTGCTGGAGGGGACGCTCGGCGTCCTCGGCCAGGGCGAGCCTGTAGCTGTGGAGCAGCGGGCGAAAGCCCTGGGGAGGGACGTGCTGGAGCAGGTGCATCTCGGGCACCCGGCGCTCGTCGAGGCGCAGGGTGAAGATGCGGCGCGAGTCGGGCGACCAGCTGGCCGAGGGGGGCCGGCGCACCCCCGCCAGCTCCTCCGAGACGCCCACGTGGCTCCCGGCCGGCTCGCTGGCGTAGGCATAGTGGCGCTCGCCGTCGGCGGTGAGCTGCACGCGCTCGCCCGAGATGGTGTCGCGCACCCAGAGGTTGTAGCCGTCGACGTAGGCGGCCCAGCGCCCGTCGGGCGAGAGCAGCTCGCCGGCGGGGGGTGGCTCGGCGCGGACCAGGGCGTAGCTGGCCAGGTCGAGGCGCCACTGGGCCCCGTCGAGCCCGAAGCTCATGGCGTTGCGGTCGGGGTCGAGCTCGATCGCCGCGAACGGCAGGGCATACGGCTCAACAGGCCGCCCGAGGGCCTGGGCGAGCGCGGCGGCGAGGCGGGCGTGGTCGAAGGCGGGGCGGCGCTGGCGGGCGGCGGGGTCGACGAGGATGAACTCGTGGCCCCGCCTGGTGCGAACGCGGTACCAGAAGCGGTCGTCGCCGGGGGCGAGCCACTGGGGGTGGACGCGCCAGCCGTAGATATGGCGCAGGGCGTTCCACGGCAGCAGGGCCTCGGCGCGGGCGTAGCGCTCGGCGATAGACATCAGAAGCCCTCCTGTACTACGGCGCGATGAAGGCGTCGTAGAAGGCCAGGCCGAAGCGGGGGTCGCCGTAGTTGGCGAAGCTGGCGCCCTGGACGCGACCGCTGACCACGAGGGTCACCTGGTCGGTGTAGAGCGGCACGAAGTAGGCCTGCTCGACGATCAGCTTCTGGGCGGCCTCGGCGGCGGTCTGGCGCTCGGCCGAGTCGGTGAGCGTACGCAGCTGGTCGAGCAGCGGGTCGAGGGTGGGGTCATTGACCCGGCCGAAGTTGATGTCGCCGCCCGAGTAGAAGCAGGACCACATCAGGTCGGCGTCGCCGAAGCCGAAGCCCGCCAGGGCCAGCTCGTAGTTGCCGCTGAAGAAGTCGTCGTAGAAGACGCCGTCCTCGAGCTGCTGGATGGTCAGCTCGAGGCCCAGGGCCTTGTACTGGTCCTTGAGCACCTCGGCGGCCCGCCCGTTGGCCGCGCCGCTGCCCAGCTTGAGGGTGTAGGCCCAGGGCGCGCCGCCCAGCTCGCGGATGCCGTCGCCGTCGCCGTCGGTGATACCGGCCTCGTCGAGCAGGGCCTGGGCCCGGGCCAGGTCGAAGGTGGGGGCGATCTGCTCGACCAGGGGCGAGTAGCCGATGTCGCGGGGCGAGAGGGGCCCGTACTGGGGCTGGCCGAAGTTCTGCAGCACCACCTTGACCATCGACTCGCGGTCGACGGCCAGGTTGAGGGCCTGGCGCACGCGCACATCGTCGAAGGGCGCGGCGTCGGTCAGGTAGCCGACGAAGGCGGGCATGCCGGTCGAGAGCGCGTTGTAGATCTGGAAGCCCGCGCCCTCGAGCACGTCGGCGTCCTTGGCCTGGATGGCGGCCACGTCGATCTCGCCGGCCTCGAGCCCGGCCAGGATGGTCGCCTCTTCGGGGATGATGCGCACCTGGACCTCGGCGATCAGGGGCGCCTTGCCGGCGCTGAAGGCCGGGCCCCAGGTGAAGTCGGGGTTGCGCTCGAGGACCACCCGGTCGCCGGTGATGTACTCCTTGACCTTGTAGGGGCCGGTGCCGACGGGGTTGCGCCCGTAGTCAACACCCCCGGCCTCGACGGCCGCCCGCGAGCTGGGCGTGATCACCGGGACCACCAGGCTGTAGAGCAGCGCGTAGAAGGGCTGATCGAGCTTGAGCACGAAGGTGGCGGGGTCGGGCGCCTCGTAGCCGGTGACCGGGATGGTCAGGGCCCCGGCCAGAGAGGCAGCGCCCGCGTCGGACTTCATGCGCTCGAAGGCGTAGACCCAGTCAGCGGCAGTGACAGGCGTGCCGTCGTGGAATTTGACGTCGTCGCGCAGGGTGAAGGTGTAGGTCAGGCCATCCTCGGAGATCGCATAGCTCTCGGCCAGGTAGGGCACATAGTCGCCCGAGCCGGGGTCGAGGGCCAGCAGGCTGCCGCTGGTCAGACTGATGATATTGAGCGAGAAGTCGCCGCCGCCGGTGATCTGGGGGTCGAGGCTATCGGGTTCGAGCGTCTGGGCGATGACCATGCTGCCGCCGGGCTGCGGCGCGACGGCGGCGGGCGGGGCGGTGGGCGCCGCGGCGGGCGGGGCGGTGGGGTCGCCGGCGGGAGCGGGGGGCGCGGCGCCGCCGCAGGCCGCCAGGAGCGCGGCCAACAGCAGGGCGGGCAGAAGTCTGAGGCCGGTTCGCATAGGGTCTCTCCTCGCTACTTGCGGGTGCGGGGGTCGAGGGCGTCGCGCAGGCCGTCGCCCAGCAGGTTGATGCAGAGGACCGAGAGGAAGATCGGCAGGCCGGGGAAGACCGACATCCACCAGGCGTCGTAGATGAACTCGCGCCCGGCGTTGAGCATCGCGCCCCACTCGGGGGCGGGCGGCTGGGCGCCGAGGCCGATATAGCTGAGGGCGCTGGTGGTCAGGATGGCGAAGCCCAGGTCGAGGGTGCCGTAGACGATCACCGG
>CAZKTU010000088.1:0-23437 GCA_964555675.1 uncultured Oscillochloris sp. | reverse complement strand
AAAGCACTATAGTTTGGGCCATGAGCGTTGCGAGCATTATAGCGTGCAGCGCTTCGGAGTGTCAATCTAGGGGGGTGGAGCGCGCCCCAATGCCCTACTAATCCGAATCTCATTGCGGAGATAATTGCGATGGGCGAGCACGAGGACCTCAGGGCATATATCCGTGAGCTCGAGGGACGCCTGCGGAGCGCCGAGAGCCAGGCCGAGGCCGTCGAGCGTGACGCCTCGCTGCAGCAGCAGCGGGCGATCGAGCTGAGCGCGCGCCTGAGCGCCATCCTCTCGATCTCGGCCGCCCTGCTGATCAGCCGCGATGTCGACGCAATTGTGCAACTGGTCATGCGCGAGGCCGTCAGCCTCTTCCCGGGCACCAGCGCGGCGCGCCTCTTCCTGCTCGACCCCGACAGCGACGCTCTGATCCTGCGGGCCTCGGCCGGCACCACCGAGCAGCGCAGCGGCCGCGGCCTCGCCGACATGGCCATCCTCTCGCCGCGCGCCATGCTGCTGGTCGGCCCCGAGCTCGAGCTGGCCCTCGCCGAGGTCGAGGAGCAAGAGATCGCCTCGCTGCGCGCCAGCATCCCCGGCTGGCCGCCCTACAGCGCTCTGCTCGCCCCCTTGCGCGTCGAGAGCACGCGCATCGGCGCGATCGTGCTCTATGGCGGGGTCAACGCCCACCTCTATCACCCGCGCGACATCCCCTTCGTCCAGGCCCTGGCCGACCTCACGGCCGTGGCCATCGACGAGGTCCAGCAGCGGGCCCGCGCCGCCGCCCTGCAGCGCGACCTCGCGATCACCCAGTCGCTCCACGCCGAGGCCCAGGCCCGCCTCAATACGGCCCAGGCTCAGCTCCTCCAGAGCGCCAAGCTGGCCGCCGTCGGCGAGCTCTCGGCCTCGGTCGCCCACGAGATCAATAACCCGCTCTACGCCGCCCGCAACAGCCTCTACCTCGTCGAGCAGGATCTGCCCCCCGAGGCCCCCCAGCGGGCCTTCCTCGGCATCGCCCAGCAAGAGCTGAGCCGCATCGCGAAGATTATCACGCGCATGCGCGACTTCTACAGGCCGACCCGCGCCGAGCTGGCCGCCACCAACCTCAACACTATCCTGCGCGAGACCCTCGAGCTGGTCCAGACCCACCTGCGCCACGGCCACATCCACGCCATCGCCACCCTCGAGCCCGACCTGCCCCTCACGATCGCCCACGCCGACCAGTTGCGCCAGGTCTTCTTGAATATTATCCTCAACGCCTGCGATGCTATGCCCCGCGGCGGCGACCTGCGGGTCACCACTCAGCTCGTGCAGGCCCGCCCCGAGGCCCCGGCAACTATCGGCGTCTACCTCGCCGATACCGGCGTCGGCATCAGCCCCGAGCACCTGCCCCACCTCTTCGAGCCCTTCTATACCACCAAGGCCCAGGGCACCGGGCTCGGCCTGGCCATCAGCGCCCATATCATCACTCAGCACGGCGGCCGCATCACCGTCGAGAGCGCTCCCGGCGAGGGTACGACCTTCACCATCCTGCTGCCCGTAACCCAGTAGACTCTCCTCGATTTCTCCCCCTTCTCGGATCGTTGCACCTCTGGTATACTTCGTACGACTCTATATTCAGACCGGCAAGATTTGAAATCCAAATCTTTCCGTAATAAAACTGACGCCCAATCTGTGGCGCGCTGCCCGCGAGAATCGGGCTGTTCGCCTTGGGGCGCCGAACGAAGCCAGGGCTTTCAGCTGCGGTGAACCCAATGTTGTGCAAGTTCTCACAAGTTGTTGCTTCACCACTTCCAGTTGTCGCGTCCTCCCATCACATGCCAATGGCTGGCTGCTACGATAGAGGTGGCTGTACGCTGAACACATCGCTCCGCGCTGATTAGCCGGAGGAGCGGATACAATGCCAGTCAGGCAGATCCACATATTTGATGACGACCCTTCGGCAGGGCTGATTACACAGCGCGGCTTACAGACCATGCTGGGCGACCGCTTCAGCGTCGTGGTCGACCCCACGCCGAACGCGGCCTGGCTCGCCTGCGCGACAGGTAACGTCGATCTGCTGATCGTCGACCCGAGCCCCCACGGCAACGGGGTCATTTCGCTGGTGCGCGCCGTCAAGGCCTACCGCCCCTACATCCCCGTGCTGGTGCTCACGGCGTACGACACCCCCGGCCTGCGCGCCAAGATGCGCGACCTCGGGGTCGAGCGCTATGTCGCCAAGCCGATCGAGCTGCGCGAGCTGCTGCCGATCGTCACCACGGCCCTGGCCGCGGAGCGCCCCACGCAGCAACCAGGCATGTCCCTCGCCAACCTCTGCCATCGCGGCCCCTCCAGCAAGTAGCCCTCCACCGACGCGGGGCGCCCCCCTTGCTCTACCCCACAAACCCTCCCTACCCTTCCGCACGAAGCCGCTCCTCTGGCGGGCATTGCCAACTCCGAGCAAAGGGATAGCGTGAGCATGCGTACTCGCCCCTGGTCCGCCCTGATCGGTCTCCTGCTCATCGGGCTGCTCTTCAACGGCGTGGCCCTGCTCGCCCTGCTGCCCAACGGCGTGGGCGCTCAGCCCGGCCTCAGCGCCGAGCAGCGGGCCACCCTCGAGGCTGTCGCCCAACTGCTCGGCGAGCCGGCCGAGCTCGCCGTCGTCCAGACTGCCGACGATGCGCTCTTCGTCGATGCCGCCGGCGCCCCGCGGCCACTGCTGATCAGCGGGCGCGCCGCCGACGGCGCCCTGCTGATCAGGTGCGTCAGCAGCGTCGCCGAGGCCGCCGCCTTCTTCGCGAGCCTCGACGGCGCCCCGGCCCTCGCGGCGTTCGACCCCCTGCCTGCGGACGCACCCGCCATCACCCTGAGCCAGACCACGGTCGAGATCATCGTCGTCGACGCCGCGGGCGAGGGCTTCAACGACCCGACCCCCGTCGCCCCCATCGGCGGCAACAGCGGCGCGACTCTCGGCGAGCAGCGCCTCAAGGCCCTCCAGTACGCCGCCGCAGTCTGGGCTTCCTCGCTCGAGACGACCGTGCCCATTCAGATCGAGGCCGCCTTCGATCCGCTACCCGGCTGCTCGCCCAACAGCGGGGTCCTGGGCTTCGCCGGCGCCGCCAATCTGGGCGCCAACTTCACCGGCAGCGGCTTCTTCCCCGGCGCCGAGCAGCCCGACACCTGGTACCCGATCGCCCTCGCCAACAAACGCGCCGGCCGCGACCTCGACCAGACCAATCCCGATATCAGCGCGGTCTTCAATAGCGCTGTGGGCCAGCCCGGCTGCCTGACAGAGGGCTGGTACTATGGCTTCGACGCCCAGGAGGGCGCCCAGCTCGACCTGGTGGCCGTGATGCTCCACGAGCTCGGCCACGGCCTCGGCTTCATCAGCTTTGTCGGTTTGGGCGACCAAGAGCCTCTGGGCGCGCTGCTCGGCGGCCGCAACGATATCTGGAACTCCTTCCTGATCGGCGACGTCGGCGGAACCGAACTGCTCTGGAAGGATATGAGCGAGGCCCAGCGGGCCGCCTCGATCAGCAGCGGCGCCCTGGCCTGGGACGGCCCGGCGGTCACGGCGGGGGCCGCGCAGCTCTACGCCACCGGCGCGCCCCGCCTGAGCATCAGCAGCCCCGGGGGCCTGGGCCCCTTCGACGGCAGCGCCGCCAGCTTCGGCCCCCTTGTGAGCACTACGCCCCTGGCCGCCGAGCTGGTCGCGGGCCTCGACCTGGACGAAGACGGGGCCGCCACGGCCTATAGCGACGCCGACGCCTGCACACCCCTGCTCAATGGAGCCAGCCTGCTCGGCAAGATCGCCCTGGTCTCGCGCGGCCCCTGCGCCCCCAATGTGCAGGCCCGCAACCTGCAGGCCGCCGGCGCCCTGGCGGCGATCATCGCCGACAACGTCGGCGCCGCCGCGCCGCCCGCGCTCGCGGGGGCCGACGCGGGCGTGAGTATCCCGGTGGCCGGCCTGACTCTGGCCCAGGGGGAGGCCCTGCGCTCGGCCCTGGGCGCAGGCGCCGTGACGGTGCAGCTGGCCCTGGCCCGCCCCGCCCTGCCGCCCCTCGGGACTGACCCCAGGGGCCGCCTGCTGATGTACGCCCCCGACCCCGTCGAGCCCGGCTCGTCGGTCTCGCACTTCGACATTAGCGCCGGCGGGCCCAACCTGCTGATGGAGCCCCTGATCAACCCCGACGTCGGCCCCGGCCTCGACCTCAGCGACGACCTGCTGCGCGATATCGGCTGGTACCCCGACCTCAGCTTCAACGGCCTCGACGACCGGCGCGAGATCAACCTGGGGCTCGCTATGGCCGGCCCGACGACGGGGCGGCCCGGGCAGAGCGTCACCCTCACGCTCACCGTCGAGAACCGCGGCTTCACCACGGCCTCGGCGACCCTGAGCCAGAGCTTCGACGCCCGCCTGGGCGCCCCGGCCTGGAGCGCGAGCTATGCCGGGGGCGCGGGCGGCCCCCCCGCCGGCAGCGGCAACCTCGCCGCCGCCCTGATCCTGCCGCCCGGGGGCAGGGCGAGCTTCGTCGTGCGGCTGACCCTGCCGAATGAGCCGGGCGGGGCCATTCAGAACCAGGCGACGCTCGGCGGGATCGCCCAGGGCGACCTGGTCGACGTCTCGGGCACGGGCGACGACAGCGCCGCGCTCAGCATCAGCCTGCTCGCCAATGGCGGCTCGCTGGTCTACATCCCAATGATTATTCGGTAAATGCTCGCAAGCCCTGCTTGCGGCTGGCCGTAGAACGGAACAGGGATCGCAGGGAGGGCCAGGCCCTCCCTGCGACCCTCCCGTGACGCCGCTTCAGGTTGGAAGCATTAGGTGAGGCCCTCCCCATCGGCTGCATCCACCAGGGGCCACGAGGCGTCCTATAGAGGTTGCCTCGTGGTATGATGGTTGCAATTTCCGCTGGAGTGAACCTATGCGCGGCTTCCGCTTCGATTGGCGCTGGCTCATCTTGATCGGCTTTATCGCCATTCTGGCCAACGCCCGGGCCCTGCCCTGGCCGGTCATCGCCCTCACCTTCGCCGCCGCGGGCGGCTTTCTCGTAACCATGGCCTGGCGCGCGTGGGGCCTTGGCGGCAGCTGGGGCGGCCGGGGCTCGACCAAACGGGTGACCTACTGGCGCGGCGAGCGGGTCGAGATCCCAGGCCCGCCCCGCCGCTACCGCCCCTCGAGCTGGAGCGAGCTGGCCCCCGTCGTGCTCTATGGCGTCATCGGCGCAGCCCTGCTCCTGGCTGCCCTGGCCGTCACGCTGCAGGGCCTACAGCTCTAGGCCTACAATGGGGGGGATAGAATCCCAAAGGGTGGTGTCTTGCGACACCACCCAGTGGGAGAGAGGAGAAGGAGATGGGTCGAGTATATCATCAGCAAGAGCGATTGCATGTGTTCTAGATTACATCCCCTATTAAATTGGCTTAATCTCTCTACACGAGGCTTAACACGATGACGATCATCGACGGCCTGCTGCGGCGCAAGCGTCTGATCACCGAGCGGCAGGACGCCCTGCTCGAAGAGCTGCGCGCGGTCCTCACGGCGCTGGCTTCGGCCTTCGAGCGTTTCGGGGCCGACGTCGCCCCGGCCGACCAGCGCACGGTCAGCGAGACCCTCGACCATCTGGAGGAGCTCTTCCTGATCGTCGTGGCCGGCGAGTTCAACTCGGGCAAGTCCAGCTTCCTCAACGCCCTGCTGGGCGAGCAGGTGCTGCCCGAGGGGGTGACCCCCACCACCGACGCGATCACCCTGTTGCAGCACGGCGACGAGGTCAGCAGCGAGCTGCGCTCGAGCGGCCTGCGGGTCACGGCCTACCCGGCCGAGGTGCTGCGCCAGCTGACGATCGTCGACACGCCCGGCACCAACGCCGTCATCCGCCACCACGAGCAGCTCACCCGCGAGTTCATCCCGCGGGCCGACCTGGTGCTCTTCGCCACCTCCTCGGACCGGCCCTTCACCGAGAGCGAGCGGGGCTTCCTTGAGCTGATCAAGGAGTGGGGCAAGAAGATCATCATCATCCTCAACAAGATCGATATCCTCAGCGAGCCCGAGCGCGAGCAGGTGCTCGGCTTCATCCGCGAGAACGCCCGCACGCTGCTGGGGGTCACCCCCGAGATCTTCCCGGTCTCGGCGCGCCAGGCCATGCGCGCCCGCCAGAGCGAGGGCGAGGAGCGCGAGCGCCTGTGGGCGAGCAGCCGCTTCGGCGAGGTCGAGCATTATATCCTCGAGACACTCGACGAGGAGACCAGGGTACGCCTGAAGCTGCTCTCGCCCCTGGGCGTGGGCCAGAAGCTGACTACCAAGTACCTGGGCGTCACCGAGGCCCGCCTCGAGACCCTGCGGGCCGACCTCGAGACGATGGACAACGTCGAACAGCAGCTGGGCCTCTTCAAGACCGACCTGCAGAATGACGTCAAGTATTACATGGGCGAGATCGACCAGATCCTGCAAGATCTGGTGGAGCGCGGCGACACCTTCTTCGAGGAGCATATCAGGCTGGGCCGGTTGCCCGACCTGATGAACGGCGAGAAGTTCCGGGCCATGTTCGAGCAGGAGGTGGTGGGCGATCTGAACACGCAGATCGACCAGAAGGTCCACACCTTGATCGACTGGATGGTCGAGAAGAACCTGCGCCTCCAGCAGAGCACCGACGAGTATATCAAGCGGCGGGCGAGCCAGCACAGCGAGAAGCTGATCGGCAATGTGGGCGGCAGCTTCGACTACAACCGGCGCGCCCTGCTCGACTCGGTGGGTCGCACGGCCAGCGAAGTGGTAGCGAGCTACGACAAGTCGGCCGAGTCGGCCGAGCTCGCCGACGAGATCAGGGCCTCGATCGCGGCCACGGCGATCACCGAGGCGGGGGCGGTGGGCCTCGGGGCCCTGATCGTGACCCTGGCCCACGCGGTCTGGCTCGACTTCACCGGCATCCTGGCGGCCACGGCCGTAGCTCTGGGCGGCTTTTTGCTGCTGCCGGCCAAGAAGCGGCAGGCGAAGAAGGCCCTACGCGAGCGGGTGAACGAGATGCGCGACAAACTGCGTCAGGGCATCGAGCGGCAGTTCGACCGCGAGGTCGAGCGCTCGCTCGGCCAGATCCGCGAGCGCAACGCGCCCTTCACCCGCTTCGTGCGCGCCCAGCGCGGCCAGCTCAGCGAGCTGCAGCAGCAGTTCGCCGACCTCGACGTGCGCCTGGGGCGACTGCGCAAGGAGATCGAGAGCTAGACGAGATTCGTAACCGAGTTACGAGCTTCGCCGCTACCCGCGGCGGGCTACGGGGCCCGCGGGTCAGAGCCGAGGGGGCTCGGCGGGGGTGCGCTCCAGCTCGTGCTGAAGGTCGAGCTCGGCGAAGATGGCTCTGGCCTGGCTATAGAGCAGAGCGCCGCGGGCAGGATCGCCGCTGCGCAGCTCGTGGTAGGCCCAGACCCTGAGCGTACGAGCCTGGTCGCCGAAGGCCCCGGTCTCGACAAAGATGCGCGCGCTCTCCTCGAAACAGGGGCGGGCGCCCTGCGAGTCGCTCATGCCGCCGATGGCCAGGCCGAGGGCGCGGCAGGCCGCCGCCACCTCGCGGGGCCCCTCGGTGGTACGGGCGGTGTCGAGGGCCTGCTGGGCCGCCTCGACGGCCTCGGTCACGCGCCCCTGGCCGAGACAGGCCTCGGCCAGAGCGCAGTAGAAGTCGGCGTAGGCCGTGATCCTGCTGGTCTCGCAGAGGGCGATGCCGCGCCGGGCTTCGGCCTCGGCCACCACATAGTCGCCCAGACCGTTGAGGGTGTAGGCCAGGTTGGTCAGGATATAGATCTCGTTGAGGCGGGCCCGGCTCTCGTGGGCGACCTGCAGCCCCTCCTTCAAGAAGCGCAGGGCGGCCTCGTAGTCGCCCTGCATATTCGCCACATAGCCGAGGTTGTTCAGCAGGCTGGCGATCTGGGGCAGGTCGTTGACGGCGCGGTTGTAGCCCAGAGACTCCTTGAGGCTGAGGCGCGCGGCGTTATAGTCGCCGAGCTGCTCGTAGGCGATGCCGATGACGCTCTTGCAGCGCGCGGTGACGGCGGGGTCGTCGATGCGGGCCAGCACCTCGATAGCGCGCCGGCCGAGCTCGAGAGCGACCGCGGGGCGCTCATTGCGCAGCTCGGCCCAGGCGACGTGATAGAGGGCGAGGGCCAACTGCTGGGCGTCGTCGACGGCATCGGCCAGCTCGAGGGCGCGACGGGCGCTGGATTCGGCGGCCTTGTAGTCGAGGCTGTAGTCGAAGACATAGGCCAGGCCGTTCCAGGCGCGCGCGGCCGCCGAAGGGTCGCCGGCCAGATCGGCCAACTCGGCCATGCGCGAGTAGCTGGCCACGGCGTCGCCGAGGCGGGCCATGGCCGACTGGGTCTCGCCGAGGCCCTCGTAGCAGGCCAGACGGTCGGCAATAGCCTCTTCGTCGTCTGGCAGCAGGGCCAGGGCGGCGTCGTAGTGGCCGAGCGAAGCCTCGAGGGCGTAGGTCTCGCGGGCGTGGTTGCCGGCCTGCACCCGCCAGGCCGCCGCCTTGCGCTGGCGCCCGCCCCGCTCGTAGTGGTCGGCGATCAGGCCGGCGTAGGCGGCGACGCGCTCGCCGCTATGCTCGATCAGCCACTCGGCCACCAGGCGATGGTAGACCTGGCGCATATCGGGCGGCACCTGGGCGTAGGCCACCTCGTGCAGCAGCTCGTGGCGAAAGGCGTACTCGCGCTGGCCGGGGAAGCGCGACTCGGGCAGGGGCGCGACAAGCTCCTTGCGCTCGAGACCGTCGAGCAGGCCGCCGAGGGCCACGCCGCCGTCGACGCCGCCGTGCTCGCGCGCGGCCTCGCTGAGCTGCAGGGCGGCCTCGGCCCAGAAGAAGCGCCCCACGACCGCGGCGCGGACCAGGAACTCGCGCTCGGCCGGGGCGAGGGACTGCAGGCGCGCCCGTAACAGGTCGGCCAGGGTGTTGGGGATGCGCAGCCGCGAGAGGCGCCCCTGGCGGATCTGCCAGCTGGCGGGGCCGGGGACGATCACCCCGTCGGCGATGAGCATCTTGATCAGCTCTTCGACATAGAAGGGATTGCCCTCGGCGCGCTGGACGATCATCGAGCGCAGATCGCCGGGCAGCTTGCCGGCCTTGCGCAGGATCTCGCCCACGAGGCGGCGGCCCGCGTGCTCGTCAAGGGGGCCGAGCTCGATCCTGTCGCCGGCCCAGTCGGGCCGCCGCTCGTAGAGCCGCTGCTGGGCCAGGCAGACGACCAGGGCACCCAGGTGCTGGCCCTCGGCGAAGGCCTGGGCGATCAGATCGAGCGAGCTATCGTCGGCGTAGTGCAGGTCGTCGATGATCAGGACCAGGGGCATCTGGGCCGTCAGGGTGACAAGGTACTGGGTGAGGTAGCTGGTCGCCCGATCGCGCAGCTGGCGCGGCTCGGCGAGATAGCCGCGCAAGTAGGGGCTGTCGGCGAAATCGTACCCGGCGAGCTGGCCGATGACGTGGGCCCGCTCGAGACTGTCGGGCCCCAGGACGGCGGCGAGCCCCTGCTCGAGCCGGGCCCGCGCCGCGGCAGGAGGGTCGCCCTCGCGGATGCGGAAGAGGCTGCCGACCAGCAGACGCACCAGGCTGTAGGGCTGGGCTGTGCTCTGGCGGTCGGCCTGCAGGCTGAGCACCGCGACCGAGTCGGGGAGGCGGGCCACCACCTGTCGCAGCTCGCGGGCCAGGCGCGATTTGCCGATGCCGGCGGGGCCGACGACCGTGATCAGCTGCGGCTCGCCACGCTCGATCACGCCATAGAGGTCATGGAGCAAGAGCTGTAGCTCGCGGTCGCGCCCGATCATGGGCGCGAGGATCGCTTCCGTCTCGGCGGTCGTGGATGAGGGCGCCATGGGCCGAGGGTCGCTCTCGGCCGAGCTGAGGATTGTTGCCATGACGAGCCTGCCCGCACTGAATCCTACTAATACCAATGCATAAACGACACCCCCGCAGCGTTTGCCTGAGGGGCCGATAAGCACTTATTCATCGGGCCGTAAACGAATGCGAGGAGGGCAGTGCCCTCCTCGCGCCGCTCAGATTCTGTTCTCGCTTACCCTATGCCTCGACGAGCTCGGACTGGAGGGCGGCCATGGCCACCCGCACCTGGCGCTCGCGCTCTTCGAGGGTGGCGGACATTGCACGGGCGGCAGAGAGCTGGGCGGCCCGCGCCCCCGCAGCCGCGCCGGCGGGCACCTGCTCGGTCTCGAGGCGGCGAACCGACTGGCGGGCCCGCTCGACGCTAGGGGCGAGCGAGTTGAGCCGGCTACGCAGCACTTCGAGACGCGCGCGGAAAAACACTGTCGACATGTCCTTCGATCTCCATAGCTTGACCCCACCAGAGTCTGGTGGGGCCGTCCATCGGCCTTGGTGCCGCACCACTGCGGCGATGTTCTATATGTAGTATAGCACAGCCTCAATATTTTTGCACAGGTTTCTTCAAGGGAATGTCAATATTGTCAGGGCCCCATCGAACTGTCAAGCGCAAACCACAGGTTATGAAGTATTTCTTAGCCCCTCGTGGGGTGGCTGGGTGGGACGGGCATAAAGGCCAGTTGTAGCGACCCGGTCGCCGGGTGACGCCCCAACACTGCATCGACGAGAAACACTGTGCGCAGGCGCTCGGGGGTCAGCACAGCCTCGGGCGGGCCTGCGGCCACAATCCGGCCCGCCTGGAGCAGATACAGTCGCCCGCAGTAGGCGGCGGCCAGATTCAGGTCGTGCAGCGTAACCAGGGTGGTGATGCCCAGGCCCTTCACCAGTTCGAGGATCTCGAGCTGATAGTGGATGTCCAGATGATTGGTCGGCTCGTCGAGCACCAGGAACTTCGGCTGCTGGGCCAGGGCCCGCGCCATCAGCACGCGCTGCTTCTCGCCCCCCGAGAGGGTGCTGAACTGGCGTTCGGCAAAGGCCAGCATATTCACGCGCTGCAGGGCCGCCACGACGATCTGCCCATCCTCCCTGGTATCTTGGGCCAGCATGCCCTTATGGGGTGTGCGCCCCATCTGGACCACTTCAGTCACCGTGAAATCGAAGTCGCTCGGCGTCTCCTGCACCACCACCCCGGTGCGCCTGGCGCTCTCGCGGGCGCTCAGCTGCCAGACGTCATCATCACCCAGGCGTACATACCCAGCCGTCGGGCGCAACATGCGGTACACCGAGCGCAACAGGGTCGACTTACCGCTGCCATTGGGGCCAATCAGCCCGACCAGCTCGCCGGGCTCGGCGCTCAGGCTGACCTCATCGACAATCCGGCGGCCGCTCAGCTCGACCGCAACCTGATCAACCGTCAGCCTCATGCGTGGCCTCCCCCGCGCCGCTGGCGCATCAGCCAGATGAAGAAGGGCCCGCCAATCGCGGCGGTGACGATGCCCACCGGCAACTCCTGCGGCGCGATGATCGTCCGCCCAAGCAGGTCGACCAGCACCAGATAGACCCCGCCGAGCAGGGCGGCGATCGGCAGCACTCTGCGGTGATCGGCGCCGACCAGCAGCCGCACGATGTGGGGAATCATCAGGCCGACGAAGCCGATTGCCCCGCTGACGGCCACCACGGTGCCGACCATCAACGAGGTGACGACGAACAGCTGTAGCCGAAAGCGCTCGATATTCACCCCGAGGCCAATCGCCGCCTCTTCGCCGGCGAGCAAGGCGTTGAGCGGGCGCGCCTGCAAGAGCAGGAAGACGGTCGAGACTAGCACCGCCAGACTGGGCACACCCAGGTACTCCCACTTGGCACCGCCCAGGCTGCCGGCGAGCCAGGTCAGCACGACGGCCGCGCCGCCGCCGGGCGTGGCTGCGCGCAGCACCATATAGCTGGTCAGCGCCGAGAGCACATAGCCGATCGCCACCCCGGCCAGCACCAGGCGGGTCGGCGTGGCCCGCCCGCCCTGCTGGGCCAGGACATAGACCAGCACCATCGCGGCCAGGGCGCCCAGGAATGCGGCAAGCGAGAGTGAGAGGCCGCCGGCGACGGCCGAGCCGAGGGTGATCACCGCCACCGCCGCGACCGAGGCGCCCGACGAGACTCCGAAAATATACGGATCGGCCAGCGGGTTGCGCACCATGGCCTGCAGGGCTGTGCCGCTGACGGCTAGGGCCGCGCCGACGATCGCCGCCAGCAGCACGCGCGGCAGGCGGAACTGCCAGACAATCTGATCCTCGGTCGGCGACCAGTCGACCGTGGTCACATTCGGCAACAGGTGATTGAGAATGATGCGCACGACCTTCTCGAAGGGCAGGGGCACGGCGCCGACGGCCACGGCGGCGACGATGGCGACCAGCAAGGCGCAGAGTAGAGCCGGCACCAGCAGCCAGAAGCGCGCCGCGGCCGACGAGCGGGGCAGGGTCGCCGCGGGCAAGGGCGTCGCCACGCCAGGCGGCTGGAGCGATTGTGGATCCAAGTGACCTCGTATCAGTCTTGCGACGACGTGAGGCAGATCAGGCGGTCTGCCCCACACCAACCAGTTGCGGGCTTCAAGAGGGGTACGGGGAGGCTTGGCCTCCCCGAAAGACCTCTCTCAACCCGTCAGAGTAGCTCGGACGGAGTACTATGGCTCGAGCGTTCGCAGATAGGCGATCACGTCGGCGAGCTCCTGGTCAGTCAGGGCCTGGGGCGGCATCAGGCCGATCTCGAAGGCGCCGCCCTCGTTGATCCAGGCGGCGATATTGGTCTCGGTGCGCTCCTGGCCATTGGGCAGCTTGCCGCCATAGTCGACCCCGTCGGGCAGCTTCGGCCCGCTGGCGCTGAAGAGGCCGGCCATCCCCGGCCCGACCAGGATCTCGTCGGTGGTGGCGTGGCAGGGGCTGCAGCGGGCAAAGACTTGCTGGCCGCGGGTGGCGTCGCCACGCGACGAGAACGAGGTGTCGCCGGCGCTCGAGTTGCCGCCGGCGGGTCCGGCAGGCGCGGCGCTCTGGCCCCCGCCGCAGGCGGCCAGGGCCAACAAGAGCAGGACGACGACGAGGGGGTTGCGAAGCAGTCGCAGCATCATCTTGGACACAGCCTTTTGCTAGTCAGCTTAGTGCAATTTCGACTTGCCCCGGTCGGGCTTGCGAGGAGGGGCATCGGGGAGGGCTGCGCCCTCCCCGGCAATCCTATGATCAAACAGCTCGGCTGTTTGTTAGTGATCGTGCCCGTGCCCGCCGCCGGCCCAGGCCTCGACCGCGTGCGAGAGCTCGTGCTGGGTGTCGTGGACCGTGTTGGCCGCCGTGGTGGCCGCCGCCACATCATCAGCCGTCAGGGCCGCCTTCAGCTCGGCCAGGCTGCTGAGGAAGGCCGTGGCCTGCTCGCCCGCATCGGCCGGCCAGGTCACGCTATTGAAGACCTTGCCCGTGCGCGTCACCGTGGTCAGGTAGACGCTCTCGAGCGTTTTGGTCTCGCTGATCGTCTCGGCCATGCCGTGGAAGCCGGCCGTGTCGAGCAGGTACTGGGCCACGCGCACCTGGAAGCGGTCGGCCTCGGGCGCGAGGGCCTGGCCCTCCTCCATCCAGTGGTCGAGGGCGTGCGAGAGCTCGTGCTGGGTGTCGTGGACCGTGTTGGCCGCCGTGGTGGCCGCCGCCACATCGTCAGCCGTGAGGGCCGCCTGCAGCTCGGCCAGGCTGCTGAGGAAGGCCGTGGCCGGCTCGCTCGCGTCGGCCGGCCAGACCGCGCTGTTGAGCACCTTGCCCACCCGGGTGACAGTGGTCAGGTAGGCGCTATCGAGCTCCTTGGTCGTGCTGATCGTCTCGGCCATGCCGTGGAAGCCGGCGCTGTCGAGCAGATACTGGGCTACGCTCACGCGGAAAACGTCGGCCTCGCCCGTGGGGGCGGCCGCGCCCTCGAGCCAGTGGTCAACCTCGTGCGAGAGCTCGTGCTGGCTGTCGTGGACGGCGTTGGCCGCCACGGTAGCGGCAGCCACATCCTCCACGGTCAGGGCGGCCGTAAAGGCGTCCAGGTCGGTCAGGAAGGTCGTGGCCGGGGCGCCCAGCTCAGCCGGCCAGATGGTCTGCTTCAGCACTTTGCCGACCCGGTTCAGCCTGGTCAGGTAGGCGCTATCGAGCTCCTTGGTCGTGCTGATCGTCTCGGCCATGCCGTGGAAGCCGGCCGTATCGAGGTAGAACTGGGCCGTGCGCACATCGAACGGCACGGCCTCGCCGGTGAGGGCGGCGGTGACGAAGGCCTCGGGGTGCAGGGCCTTGGCGATCTGCTCGAGGCCGTCGATGGCGCGCACGCTGGCCTCGGTGTCGATGGTGGGGATCGGCACCAGGCGGTCGTTCTGCACCGCAGGGATGGTCGGGAAGGTCGCCTTGAGGAAGGCGATGCGATCCTCGGCCTCCTGGCCGGGGTAGGTGCCGATCAGGATCACCTCGGGCTGGCTGGCGGCGAACTCCTCGTTGCTGATCTGGAAGCCCTCGGTGGTGATCACATTCTCGCCACCGGCCTTCTGCATCAGGTCGGCCCAGATACCGAAGCTGAGCACGAAGACCGGGCCATCGCCGCCGTTGTAGAAGGCCACCTTCACCGGGTCGCGGTCGGCGACCTTGGCGACGACTGCGGCCTCGCGGGCCTGCAGCTCGGCCACCAACGCCTCGGCTCGCTCGCTCACGCCGAAGACCTTGCCCAGCATCAGCAGGTCGTTATAGACCGTCTCGGTCGACTTGGTCTGCGAGGCCGGGTCCATCGGCGTGCAGCTGCCGCCGGTCGAGATCACCTGGGCGCCGGTGGCCTCGATCTCGGCCACGGTGGCGTAGCCCTGGGCCGAGTCGTAGGAGAAGCCCTCGAGGCCCTCGGCGATCACCAGGTCGGGCTGCTCGCTGAGCAGCACCTCTTTCGAGGGCCAGGCCATGGCCGTGCCGATGCTCTTGATGTTGGCGGCCGCGGGCGCGAGGTCGGGCCGGAGGTCGGTGTAGTTGCCCGCGAGCGCTACAATCTGATCCTGCACGCCGAGGGCCAGCAGCATCTCGGTGGGCGGCTGCCAGAGGCTGACCACGCGCTCGGGCGGCGCGTCGAAGGTCAGGCTGCGCCCGCAGTTCTCGATCGTCACCGGGAAGCTGGCGGCGGCGGGGGCCGGCGGGGTGGCGGCGCCCGAGAAGGCCGCCGTGATGCGCTCGGCGTTGGTCGCGAAGACCGCCAGCAAGTCGAGGTCTTCGCCCGGGAAGTTGAGCAGGTCGATCTGCTGGGCCCCGGTCGCCTCGACCAGCGGCTGGCCGCCGCCCATGTGATAGTTCTCGAAGACGAAGCTGGGCTTCAGGTCGGCCAACTGCTTCAGCTCGCTCGGGGCGAGCGGCATCGGCCCGTAGGTGCCGGCCGGCTCGAGCCCGGCGAAGACCACCCAGGGGGTCGCAAAGGCCTGGGCCACCACCACGGGCTGGGCGTCGCCCACGGCGGCCTGCACCTCGCCGGAGAGCCGGCTATACTCGGCGTCGAAGTTGCTCAGGAAGGCCGCGGCCTGCTCCTGGGTGCCGAACAGCTCGCCCAGGCGGGTCACCTCGCCGCGGATCGCCTCGGGCGAGTTCTCGGTCATGACGGTGATCAGCTTGCTGCTGTCGCCGCCCACGGCCTCCTGCAGGCGCGCGGCGAAGCCCTCGAAGCCCGCCAGGAGTACGTAGTCGGCGCCGCTGACCGCGGTCAGGTCGGAGGGTTTGGGGTCGTAGTCGGGCGGGTGCTGCACATTCGAGGGCGCGATCACCGTGATGTCGGTCGCGCCGGCGGCCTTGGCGAAGGCGGCAACCCAGCTGGTCGAGGCGACAATCTTGGGCGCCTGGGCTGCGGGCGCGGCGGTGGGCTCGGCCGGGGCGGCGGTGGGCTCGGCCGGGGCGGCGGTGGGATTCTGGGCGGCGGGGGCGCCGGCGCAGGCAGCTAGCATGGCGAGCAGCATGAGCGCGAGGCCGATACGAGAGAGCAGCTTCACAGGTCCTCCTTGGGTACGGGTGTGTACCGAGCGAACAGACGAGAGCGGCGTACAAGGGTTAGGCGGACGATGGCTTCAGGTAGGTCGCCAGGGTGATCAGCCCGACCGTCAGCACGAGCAGCGGGCCTGGGGGTTGGTTGAAGAACAGGGTCAGCATGAAGCCGAGCAGGTTGCCGAAGAGCCCGATCACGACCGCCCAGGCGACCATGCCGCCCAGCGAGCGGCCCAGGTTACGCGCGGCCAGGGCCGGCAGGATCGTGACCGAGTCGACCAGCAGCGCCCCGGTGAGCCGCACCGCCGCGCCGATCGCCAGGGCGATCACGGTCATCAGCAGCAGCGTCAGCCCCGCAACGGCGACCCCCGAGCAGAGCGCGACTTCGCGGTCGTACAGCAGCAGCGCCAGCTCGCGCCGGCGCCACAGGTGGACAAGCGTCACGCCGGCCGCGACCAGGGCCAGCAGGATGACGTCGATGGTGCGGGTGGCGAGGATCGAGCCCCAGAGCAGCTCGAAGGCGCCATTGGCGTTGACCCCGGAGATCGAGAGCACCAGCAGGGCCAGGGCGATCGCCATGGTCATCACCAGGCCCATCGGCCCGCCCAGGCCGCCGGGCCGGTTGGCGAGCGGCGCCAAGGCCGCGCCGGTGACCCCGCAGAGCAGCAAGCCGCTGAGGGCGGGCTCGACGCCGAGCAGCAGCCCGAGGGCGATGCCGAGCAAGGCGACGTGCATCATGGCAAAGCGCACCGGCACGATGTTCAGCCCTACGATCCAGACCCCCGCGATCGGCAGCGACGCGCCGGCGATCGCCAGAGCCAGGATGGCCCGCTGCACCGGGACGAGCTGCAGCAGGCCCAGGACGGCCTCGAAGTTCATGGCGCCACCTCGCGCAGCCGCCCGCCGGCCATCTCGAGCACGCGCCCGCAGCGTGCGGCCATGCCTCGGTCGTGGGTGACCACCAGCAGGGTGGTGGGCAACTCGCGTAGCAGCTCGGCCACGGCGGCCTGCCCGGCGAAGTCGAGCGCCGCCGTGGGCTCGTCGGCCAGCAACAGCCCGGCCCCGCCGGCCAGGCTGCCGATCGCGCGGGCGAGGAAGACCCGCTGCAGCTGTCCGCCCGAGAGGGCGTGCAGCGGGCGCTCGCCCAGGGCATCCACCCCAAGCCGCTCGGCGGCGGCCTGCGCCGCGGCGCCGTCGAGGCTGCTGGCGAGTAGCTCGCGCACCAGCAGCGGGAACTGCCCGGTGGCCTGGCGCTGCGGCATCCAGGCGATGCGGCGGCGATGGGCGCGCCAGCCCGCCGGCGTGGCGACCGCCACACTGTCGAGCAAGATCTGCCCGCCGGCGAGCGGGTGCAGGCCCAGTACCGCACGCAGCAAGGTGGTCTTGCCCGAGCCATTGCTGCCGATCAGCGCCACATGCTCGCCTGGGGCGATGCCCAGATCGACCTGATCGACCACGCGGGTCCGCCCAAAGGCGCAGATGACGCCGGCCAGGTCGAGACGGGCCGGCTGCCCGACGGTTGCGTAGTGGTTCATCGGGCCGACGCCTGGCCCACTGTGGGCCATCCAAAGGTCGCCAGGCCATGGTTCATGCGGGTAGCGATCACGGCTGCACTGGACATCGGACACTCCTGCGCTCAGCGCCTACTCGAAGGCCTCAGGATGCATAGCTTTGGCGAAGACTTCGACCGCCTCGACGTTGCGGTAGCCGGGCGGGAAGATTCCGCCGTCGACCAGCACGATTCGGTCGTTCTTGACCGCGTCGATGTTGGGGAAGGTGGTGCGCAGGTAGTCGCGCATCTGCTCGAACGGCGTGCCATACTCGAGCACGAAGATGACATCAGGGTTGGCGGCGGCCAGCACCTCGACGCTGATCTCGGCCGAGTTCTGCGGCTCGTCGGGGAAGACCGTCGCGCCGCCGGCCAGGGCGAGCAGATCGCCATAGATGCCATTGGTGAAGACCCCGAGCGGGCCTTCGCCGCCGTAATAGATCGTCGCCTTGAGCGGCGTCGCGCCGGTGACCTTGGCTTGCACCGCGGCGACGCGGCCCTGCATCTCGGCGGCGAGAGCCTCGGCCCTGGCCTCGACCCCGAAGATCTTGCCCAGGGTGAGCACGTCTTCATAGATCATGCTAAGGGTCGCGTCGGTTTTGACCCCGCCGCCACACTCGGTACTCATGCCGTAGACCGGCAGACCCAGGGCGGCCGCCTCGTCGATCGTCGGCATACCGTTCTCGCCGCTGAAGTCGAAGGCATCATAGGTCGCCAGGGCGAAGTCGGCCTGCAGCGTGACCAGCTCCTCCTTGGAGGGATAGCGCTCGTACTGGGTCGGGATCTGGTTAAAGGCCGCCTCGACCTCGGGCGAGACCGGCGTATCCTGGTGATACATCGAGCCGACGATGCGCTCGCCGAGCCCGAGCCGGATCAGCAGTTCGGCCGCGTTCGGATAGGTCGTCACGATCCGCTCGGGCGGCGCATCGAAGGTCAGCGTACGCCCGCAGTTCTCGATCGTCACCGGGAAAGCCGCGAGGTCCGGCTCGGCCGGCACGATCGCGCCCCCGGTCGCAGCAAAGGCCTCGGGGTGGAAGGCTCTGGCCATGGTCTCGACGGCGTCGGGGATGCGTATGCCAGCGGCGAAGGCGGCGCCGCTGACCGATACCCAGCGCCGCGCTTGCGAGGCGGGCATATTCGGGAAGGTCGAGAAGAGAAACTCGGCGCGCGCCTCTTCATCGGGAACCAGTGGGCTGCCCTCGTAGTCGAGCACAGCGAAGATCGCCGGGCTGGTCGCCGCAAAGCTCTCCTGGCTCACCTGGAGATAGACCTCGGGCCGGTCGGCGAACACATTAGCGCCACCGGCGAGACGGATCATGTCGGCATTCAGGCCACTGCCGTAGACCCCGATCTGCTCCTCGCCGGCGTCATAGAAGGCGACAGGGAGCGCCTCACGCCCGGCAACCTGCTGCTGGACCGCGGCGATGCGCTCGCGCATCTCGCTCACTAGGCTGTCGGCCCGCTCTGAGACGCCGAAGATCGCCCCGAGGGCGAGGATATCGGCGTAGACATCCTCGATCGTGGCCGCGCCGGGCTCCGAGCCGCACTCGACGCTCATGCCGAAGATCTGCGCGCCCGCGGCGCGGTAGTCGTCCTCAGTCGCGAGGCCCTGGGACGGGTCGAAGTCGTAGGTCGGGTAAGCGGCGATCACCAGGTCGGGCTGCGTGCTCAGGGCGACCTCTTTGACCGCCGAGCCGCCCTCGGGCGGCGACAGGTAGTTGAGACCTTCCACCTCAGCCTGGTACTCAGGCGGGGGCGGATAGGCCATGCCATAAGTTACCCCAACGATCTTGTCCGTCAGCCCGAGCGCCACCAGGATTTCGGCCACATTCTGGTAGGTGACCAGGGCCCGCTCGGGCGGCGCCTCGAAGGTCAGGGTATTTCCGCAGTTCTCGATCGTTACTGGAAAGCCGGCGACAGCCGGGGCATCGGCAGGGGCGGGCGCTGCGCTCGGGGCCTCGGTCGGGGCCGGCGCATCTGTAGGCGCGACGACGACCTCGACGGTCGGGGCAGCCGGGGCGACAGTCGGGCTCTGGGCGGCGGGCGCGCCGCCACAGGCGGCCAGGGCAAGTGTGAGCAGGGCTGTCAGAAGCAGCCCGTAGGAACGGCGAAGCATGGGGATTCATCCCTTTCAGCGCAGAGAACAGGCCGGGAGCGCGGCATCATGCTGATGCGCGCTGCGTGACCGGGCCGGGTGAGCTCAGGCCGAAAGGGGGCGCGGAGGGGGTGTGGGGGGTATGCGGAGCGTAAGGGGCGCAGGTGGGATCGGGGCAGGGGCCAGCGCTGCAACCGGCAAGGCGGCGCAGAGCGGCAAGAGCGCCGGCTGGCCGAGCATCTCGTAGAGCGCCCGCGGGAGGCGCTCGAGCGGGGCGCCCGGCGCGCCGGCAGCGTGCTCGTGCAGGAAGGCGCACAGGACATGTGGCTCGGCAGCCTGGCTCAATCCGCCGGGCTGAGCCGTGTGCACATGGGGCGCCGCAGCGGCCGCGCCGTGGTCGTGGTGTGCGGCCTCGCGGTGGGCTTGGCGCGTGGCCGCGCCGTGATCGTGGTGTGCGGCAGCAGCGTGGGCCTGGCGCGTGGCTTCGCTGTGGGCCTGGTGCGCGGCGGTAGCGTGGGTGTGCTGGTGCTGTGCGGCCGCCGCCTGGGCCTGGTGGTGCAGCGCGCAGTGGATGACACAGCTCAGGGGCGCTAGCAGGCCCAGGGTCAGCGCCACCAGCAAAGTGGCCAGGCGCTGCGCCCGGCGCCATGAGCAGATCGCGCGCCACGGCACGCCCTGGGCGGCCTTGCCACCCGGGAAACGTGCGCTTCGCCACAAGGGGATGTGGCTGAAGGTCGTGGCGTGCAAGCTCGTCAGGCCTCCTTGACGCCAAGCAGGTGATAGCCTAGCGCAACCACCTCGGCGTCGACCCTGGCGAGTGCGCCGCTATCGAAGGGCGGCTGCGGGTCGTACTCGAGCACGAGCTGCGAGGCCCTGGCCCACTGCTCGCCCGCGAGCTCGGCGGCCAGGGCCAGGGCCATATCGATGCCCGCCGAGACCCCGGCGGCGGTGATGATCTTGCCGTGGCGCACCACCCGCTCGGGCACAAAGCTGGCCCCAACCTGGGCCACGTAGTCGCGCGAAGCCCAGTGGGTGGTCACCGGCACGCCCTGCAGCAGGCCGGCCGCGCCCAGCACGAACACCCCGGTGCAGACCGAGGTGGTCCAGGTGCTGCCGGCGTGGACCATGCGCACCCAATCGACGATCGCCTGATTCTCCATGGCGGCCATGGTTCCGGGACCGCCGGGGATGATGATCACATCGGGGTGCGGCACGTCGCTCAGGTCGGCCTCGGCCACCAGCCCGGTGATCCCGGTATCGACCCGCACCAGCCCCGCGCTCTCGGCGACAAACTGCACCTGCACACCGGGCAGCCGGGCCAGGACCTCATACGGGCCAACGGCATCGAGCAAAGTGAAGCGATCATAGAGCAGAATGGCAATTTGCATGAGTTGCTCCCTTAGCGCTCAGCGCGAGCGCAGCTACTCGCCCACAGGGACGACAAAGTCGACACTGACGTCTTCTAGCCCGGCCCGCCTCACCAGCACCGTCACCTGCCACTGCCCGACCATACTCAGCGGGCTGCCGGTGACCACGAACGCGGCCCCGCCGGAGGGAGGCGCCTCGAGCACGTTTTCGCCCATGTCCATCTCTTGCATCGCGAAGGTGAGCCTGACAATCTGGGTCTCGACCGGCTGCCCGGCGGCGTCGGTCACCGTCACCTGGAAGCGGTTCTCGCCCAGGCTCGCCGGCGCAATCGCCAGGCGTACCGTCAGATCGCCCGCCGTCTGGCTTTCGTCGAACGCGCGGCTCGGCACGGGGGTGCGGGTCGGCCCGGGCGTGACGGTGGGCACGAGGATGATCTGGGGAGCCGGCGCGGCGGCCTGGGCCGTCCCCATGTCACCCGCCGGAGGGGCGAGGCTGGTCAGGGCGCCCGCCGCCGCCAGCACCAGCAGGGCGACCCCATACTCGGCGCGCAGGCTGCCGACGAGGCGTCCGGGCCAGGGCGAAGGCCCGGCGCCGCGCCCCGACGCCGCGTCGGCCCTGAGGTTCGGCCCCATCAGCAGCAGGTGGTAGGCGCCGAAGGCCAGCATCCCGCCGAAGAAGAGCAGCTTGAGGCTGAGGGCCCGCCCGTAGGCCGTCTGCCACAGCTCGGCCGGGGCGCGCAGCTCGCGCAGGGCCGCGGCGGCGCCGCTGACCGTCAGCACAGCCACGCTGAGCAGGGCCAGGCGCGAGAAGCGGCCCATCAGCGCGGCGAGCAGGGCGGGGCGCTCGGCGCCGGGGCGGGTCTGCTGGAGCGGGCCCAGGCTCAGGGCGAAGAGCAGCAGCCCGCCGACCCACAGGCTGGTCGCGGCCAGGTGCAGCCAGGTGAAGGCGACCGGGAAGAGCGGCTGGGCCGAGGCCCCCGCGTGGCCGCCGAGGGACATCGCCAGCAGCAGCGCGGCGCCAAGGGCGAGGGCGAAGGGGGCGCGGCGGGCGAGGGCCGCCCCGTCGCGCGTGGTAAGGGTCAGGGCGAGCAGGGTCGCGGCCAGGGCGAGACGGGCCAGCATGAGCATGCCCTGGCGGGTGCCGACGGCGGCCATCAGGGCGGCCGGGTCGAGCCGGCCGGCAATCTCGCGCACATAGAGCGCCAGCAGCAGCGGCGCAGCGACCATAGCCAGCAGCAGCAGACCGGCGCTCCAGCCGCGCCAGCGACCCACGGCAGCCGCGGGAACAGTCGCCGCCCCGAGGGCCGGCAGGGCCACCCAGAGCCAGAAGGCCCACCCGCCCACTGCGCCGGTCACCCCGAGCAAGAGCGCCCAGCGCACCAGGCTCTGGGCCGTGGGGAAGGACGTCTCGGCGGGCGTGGGCGCGACGAGGGGCACGGCGGGCGTCGCGGGCGCCGCGGGCACAGCCGTAGCCCCCGGCACGGGCGTGCCGGCCTGGGCGGGCACCCCGGCGACGGTGAAGGCGAAGTTGCCGCGCACCACGTGGCCGTCGCTGCCCGCCGCCGTCCAGACGGCGGTATAGAGCCCGGGCTCAAGCGGCGGCAGGGTCAGCGTGAGGCGCGTCGGGTCGCCCGGATCGCGCCCGCCGCCCGTGCCCACAGCCACACCCCTGACATCGTAGAGCCCCAGCGTACTCAGGGTCTCGATCGGCTCGTTGAACGTGACTGCGACGGTTGTGGGGGCCCGGTCGAGCTGCGCGTCGGGCGCCGGCTCGATGCTGACAATCTGCGGGTGAGCCAGGGCAACCCCCGCGTCGAGGGACATGGCGAGGAGAGCGACGGCCGCGGCCAGAAGTATTCGCAAGGCAAGCTTGTATAGTCGCACGATCATTGGTGTTCTGGCCAGGCGCAGGTCGGCCTGCGCTCTATAGTCAGCAGAAGTTGCGTTATGGAGGGTCACAGGGAGGGCCAACCCTCCCTGTGCTCGTTCGTCCGCAAGCGAGGCTTGCGAGCCCTTACAGGGCCTGCCGGCGACGCATGCCGAAGCCCAGGGCGACCAACGTGGCGGCCAGCAGCAGCAGCGCCGCGCCGGGCAGGCTCTCCTCGGCGCCCGTGGCGGGCAGGGTGGCGGGGGCGGCCGCGGCCGAGCCGACGGTGAAGGCCAGGCTGCCCTCCTCGGAGTGACCGTCGGTGCTGGCGTTCTTCCAGGCGATCGTGTAGGCGCCGTCGCCCAGGCCGCTCTGCAGCGAGACCGTGAGCGTAACCCGCTTGGCGTCGCTCAGGTCGAGCGTGGTATCGCCGGCGTCTACCTGCTTGCCGGCGGCATCGGTCACCGTGATCAGATTGCCGTCGGCCTTGAGCTCCTCGCTGAAGACCAGGGTGATCTTCTCGGGTGCGGCGTCGAGGGTGGCCCCGTCGGCGGGGTCGGACGAGACGAGATCGGCGTGGGCCGAGGCGACTCCGACCAGGGTGAGCGCGAGCAGGGCGGCGAACAGGGCGGACAGCAGTCTCCGAGCCATGGGGCGTCCTCCTAGCAAACGGCGAAACAGAACCCGGCGAATATGGTTTAGGGAGGCGCGGAGGGGCGCG
>CAZKTU010000087.1:18758-23529 GCA_964555675.1 uncultured Oscillochloris sp. | reverse complement strand
GATTGTCCTGATCACTATCTCTCTGCCTGACGGTATCACACCACGCGCCGCCGGTAATCGGCCTTTCGACAGAGCTGGGGGCGCCACCAGAGCGCCCGGCCGCTGCTCGGCCTGGCGAAGTCACGGCGCAACTCAGTGGCCATCGTTTAGCCCCTCCTGGGGGTCGGTTTGCCGCCGCTAGCCTTGTAGCGTCGGCACGCATCGCTACAGTACTTGACCTGCTCCCAGCTCTTCGCCAGACTCTTGCGCCAGGTGAAGGGTCGCCCGCAGGTCACGCAGGTCTTCTCGGGAAGATGCTGCTTCTTCACGCCGCGCATAGCTGCTCCAGTACCAGCGCCGCTTCCTGGCGAATGGTCTCTCGCTCGTCCGCGCCGAGGCGCCCCAAGCCGAGCACGGCCGGGCCGAGGCGTGGGTTGGCGCGAAGGGCCTGCTCATGCTCCAGGAGAAAGTTCCAGTAGAGCAGATTGAACGGGCAGGCGCCCGGCCCGCTGCGCCGCTTCGGGTCGTACACACAGCCCGCGCAGGAGTCGCCCATGCGATTGATGTAGCTGGCCGATGCAAGGTAGGGCTTGGTGGCGATGCGCCCGCCATCGGCGTTCAAGCCCATGCCGATCACGTTGGGCGCCATCACCCATTCGTAGGCGTCAACGTAGGCGGCCAGAAACCAGGCATTCACGGCCTGCGGCTCGATCCCCGCCAGCAGACAGAAGTTGCAGATCACCATGAGCCGCTCGATGTGGTGGGTGTAGCCAGTCGCCAGGGCCCGCCGGATCGCCTGGCCGAGGCAGCGTAGATCAGTTTCGCCGGTCCAGAACCAGGCGGGCAGCGGGCGGGTGGCGCCCCAGGTGTTCTGCGTCCAGACCGATAGCGGCTGGCGCCAGTACTGCCAGTAGATGTACTCGCGCCAGCCGAGCACCTGGCGGATGAAGCCCTCGACCGAGTTGAGCGGGGCTTGCCCGGCAGTATAGACCGCTTCCGCAGCGCGAACGAGCTGGAGCGGGGTGAGCAGACCGAGGTTGAGCAGTGGCGAGAGGCCCGAGTGATAAAGCAGGGCAGAGCGCTCGGCCATCGCGTCCTCGTACGGCCCGAACGCCGCCAGCCGCTCAGCGAGGAAGATCCGCAGGGCCTCGGCAGCGCCCGCTGCCGTCACCGGGAGGTCAAAGCCCGCGACGGTGCCGACGCCGTGGGGCAGCGCGGCGACCTCGGCGGCGACGGCCAGGGTGATCGCGTCGGGCGGGAAGGCAGGCGGCGCGGGCGGCTGCACCGTGCGTGGCAGGGGCTTGCGGTTCTCGGCGTCGTAACTCCACTGACCGCCGATTGGCGCTCCGTCTGGCTCGAGCAGCACCCTGAAGTGACGCCGCATCGCCTTGTAAAAGGTTGCCATGATCGGCGTGCGGTCGGGGTCGGCGTTGGGGAAGGGCTCGAACTGGCCCACCAAGAACTGGGTGTTGGGCAACACTTCGACCGAGACATTCAGGATCTCTGCGAGCCCCTCCTGGAGCCGGCGAGCCGGCTGCTCGGCGGCAGCCATCGTCAGAAGGCGGGTCGATGGGTGCGCCGCGAGGTGGGCGCGCAGGCCGCCCACGAAGTCTGGGGCGCACTGGTAGTCCACCACGTAACCGGCGGCCGCCAGCTCCGCCGCGTAGTGGCGCATCGCGCTGAGCAGCAGCACCAGCTTCTTGCGCTGGTAGGGCTGCTGGGCAAGGCGAGCGGCGCTCTCGATCAGTAGCACCCGCACCTGCTGGCGGCTAACCAGCGCCTCGGCGGCGGCGAGCGCCGGGTGAGCCTGGAGCAGTTGGTCGCCGAGGATCCAGACGGTGACGGGACGAGACACGACCATAGTGCTGCACACTCCTGCTATCGGGAGCCCGTTGGCATGCTCCCACGGGCTGGAAGGACGATTTCATCATTACAACACCTTGCTACTCCATTGACCAGAGGCCTAACGTTTAATCTGAGCCGCTCGGCGAGAACGAAACTGCAAAACCGCCACTCGCGGGTTCGTTTCCCGCCGTCGCCTCCATTTCGGAGGGGCCGTCGTCGTTTTCAGGCGGCTGTGAGTTATGCTGTGAGTTATGCGCTCTGGGGCGCTTGAGGCGCTTCGATAGCCCCCGAAGACTGCGGGCAGGAGTAGCGCGTGCAGTATGATAGAGCCCATCCTCTGACCAGGTTGAAAAGCGCAAAACGGCCGGACAAAGCGGTGGATGACCAGAAGGAACGATACCACACTATGATAATGGCCTGTCGCCTGCGTGCGGTCGCCCTCCTGTGGCTGCTCGCGGTACTGCTGGTAGCCTGCGCGGCGCCGTCCGCCCCAGGTTCAACACCGACGCCGTCCGCGACCAACACCGTAGTCGCCGTCGTGCCCCCCCCGACGCCTCCCGCGCCTGTCGCTCGCCAGTACGAGCTGGGCCAGGCTGAGGTGACGGTGGGGGTGGGCGACGGCCTGATCGAACCCCTGGAGCTGCGGGGCACCATCGCCGCCCCCGCCGGCCCCGGCCCGCATCCGGTGGTGCTCGTGCTTCACGGCAGCCACGCCGTCTGCCCGATGCAGCCCCGCTCCCCCGAAGAGCCGGCGATCTGCCCGCAGGCGACCCAGTTCCGCAACGACCCCGGCTTCGGCTACCTGCTGGAGGCGCTGGCGGCCCAGGGCGCGCTCGCTCTCGCGCCCGACCTGAACACGGTGTTTCGAGCGGAGTTCGGCGGGCTTGAGCAGCAAGACCAGCGTGTGCAGTTTGTGATCGAGCGCCATCTGGAGCAGTTGGCCTCCAGCGCGCCCGCCTTCGGCCTCGGCCCGGGTGTCAGTGTGGATGGGTCGCGTCTGTACCTGATCGGCCACTCCCAGGGCGGCACCTCGGCCTTCGAGCTCGCCTCGGCCTGGGCCGAAGGTGGCCCCGCGCCCGGGGGGTGGCGCCCGGCCCGCGGTCTGCTGCTGCTCGCCCCGCCCGTGTCGGCCGGGGTCGACCTCGGCGCGCCGCTCGACCTGCCGCTGGCGCTGGTGCTGCCCGCGTGCGACGGGGATGTCTCGTTCCTCGAGGGCCAGCACTATGTTGAGGCGGCTCGCCTTGACCCCGGCCGGCGCAGCCCGGCGGTGACCTACTTCCTGCCGGGCGGCAATCATAACTTCTTCAACCCGGCGGTCGCGCCCGACGATAGCCAGAGCAGCTTCAGCCGCTGCCTCCCCGAGACGCCGCGCCTCTCGCGGGAGCTCCAGCAGGGCTTTCTGGCCGCCCTCGCCCCGGCGCTCCTCGCCGCCTGGGGGTCCGGCACTATCGACGCCATCCCCGGCTTCGCGCTCGCCGAGCCGCTCCCGGCGACCCTGTACGGCGCGCCGGCCCTGGTTGTGCCGGTTCGCCCCGCCGAGCAACGCCGCCCGATCCTGCCCGGCACGAGCAGCGGCGAGCTGACCAGCAGCCCCCTGGGCGGGACCGTGCAGGTCGCGGAAGCGGAGCTCGACTTCTGTCCCTACGGGATGGCGGGCAGCGGCAGCCCATGCCGCGCGGGTGTGGAGAATCCCGGCCTGCCCGCGCAGCTGCATCTGGCCTGGGACGCGGCGGGCGCGGCACTGCGGGTCGCGATCCCCCCGGCGTTCGCCGACGCTTCGGCGGCCGGCGCCTTGCAGCTCAGGCTCGCGGTCGACCCGCTCGACCGTCGCTCACCCGCGGGGGCGGCCCAGGCTCTCCGGGTCACCCTGCGCGACCGCGACGGCGGCGAAGCCGCGCAGGTGATCACCGTCGCCGCTCCGCCTGGGGCGGTCGTGCGCGGGGGCTGGTTTGGTCACGTCTTTGCGGGGGCAGTTCGGCTGCCCCTGGGGTTGTTCTCCGGCATCGCTCTATCGCGGCTGGCCGAGGTCGAGCTGCGGCCCGAGAGCCCGTCCGGCGCGGTTTTCCTCGCCGATCTCGAGCTGCTAGCGGACGGCGCGGCCATCGGCGGTCCACAGCGACCCTCGCCCTTCCGCAGCCTCAACGGGGCGGCCGCCGTGCCCGGGCTGAGGGCCGCGCCCGAGGGCAGCGCGCTGATCGTGCGGCTGGCCTTCGCCGAAGCCGGCGGCGGGAGCCCCCGCTTCGTCACCATCCAGACCATTCCGGTAGAGGGGACGCCACCATTCCCATTTGTGCTCCGCTACCATCAGGCCGCGATCGACGAGCGCCTGGACTATGTGATGGACGCGGACCTGCAGCTGCCCGACGGGCAGTCATTCAGCATGCAGGCGCCCGTGCCGGCGCTCATCGGTGGTGCGCCTCAGGGGCCGATCTCCCTTGAGCTGGCGCGGGTCGTGGTGGAGGAGCCGACGCCCGTCCCGACGGATGCGACGTTTCGGCTGACGGTGCGCGCGCCCGCGGGCGAGCCATTGCCGCCGGGGGCGTTGCTCAGCGTCACACTCTCGCGCCTCGACGCCGACGGCTTCGGCGTCGATACGCTCTCTGTGATCAGCGAGACGCTCGGCGAAGAGCCCGCGGACAGCGTGCAGATCGAGCTGCCCTACGTGAGCGGCGCAGTCGTGCCGGGGGCGACGCATGGGGTCAGCGTCGAGGTGTTCGCGGCTGATGGCTTCTCGCGGCTTGCGGGCTCAGCGGGCAACATCCCCGTCGATCTCGCGGCTGAAACGGCGGTCGTGGAGCTCACGCCCGCCTCGCCATAGGCCGGGGCGACGCCGCCGCTTGCGGGCCTGTGCTCGCGGAGCGATTGCGCCGGCACGCGAAGGATCGCCTCTACGGGGCGCGCCGACAGGACCTGTCCTATTCTCCCGCCCCTAGGTCGAGCCGGGCGC
>CAZKTU010000087.1:8395-18658 GCA_964555675.1 uncultured Oscillochloris sp. | reverse complement strand
GGGGCGCGCCGACAGGACCTGTCCTATTCTCCCGCCCCTAGGTCGAGCCGGGCGCCTGCGTGGGGGAAGTCCCAGCGCGTGATCTGTGGCGGCTGCCCTGCCACTACGACGGCGCCGGAGACAGCGTGCGCCGGCGAGAAGGCGACCAGCTGCCACTGCCGTATCGCCCCAAGCTCGGCGCGGACCCGCAGGATGCGGGCGGGCTCGGCGGGGTGCAGCGCGACCTCGACGCCGGCGAGCGGGAAGGACAGGCCAGCCCCTAGCGCTTTGACAAAAGCCTCTTTGCGCGTCCAGCCGGCATAAAAGGCCGCCAGCCGCTGGTGCGCGGGCACCGCCTCCAGGGTCGCCTGCTCGTGCTCCGAGAAGATCGTAGCCGCGAGCTGGCCCATGTCCTCGAGCGCGGTGTGGTACTCGATGTCGACGCCGATGGGGCCGCGCAGGGTGAAACCGTACGCGGCCCACTCCTCAGCGTGCGCCAGGTTAAAGGCTGGAGCTGCGACCCCAGCCGGCCCGGCCAGAAATGGCTTGCCCCGGGCCTCGTATCCGAACACGAGGTCGCGGGCGGCCGACCCTGTGTAGCGGGCGAGCAAGAGGCGCAACAGGCCCCGAGCCACGATGAAGCGCCGGCGATCGCGCTCGAAGACGAGCCTTTGGGCCCGCTCGAGCTCGTCGCCGGATAGGAGCCGCCCGAGGGAGGCCACGGTCGCGGCCGGCAGATCAAGGCGACTGCGCCAGAGATGCACCTGATCCGGCCCGAGCGCGGGGTGGGCTGCGGGTATCTGCCAGCTGCTCGGGTCTGCGCTCATGGGCCGGATGATACCACGTTCCGCGCAACCATCGCTCGTGGTGGGGCCCAGCGCACCGCTCAGGCCTCGACCCAGGGCTTGAGGACGAGCTTGCCTACGCTCTGACGCGCCTCGAGCAGGCGGTGGGCTTCGGCGGCCTGGGCCAGCGGGAGGGTCTGGCCAAGCGCCACCTTCACTTGCCCCGAGGCGGCGTAGCCGATCATGTCACGCAGGGCGCCGACGGCGGCCTCGGGCCGCAGCCCGAACCAGAGGCCAAGATTGAAGACGTGCAGCGACTGGTTGGGCGACGGGTTGTAGAAGAAACGCAGCAGGGTCTCCTGGTCGAGCTGGAGCGGCTCGCGGCTCGCCATTCCGTACACCACCGCGCGGCCGAAGGGGGCCAGACAGCGCAAGCCCTGGGCGAGCACCGGTCCACCGCTCATCTCGAGCAGGATATCGACGCCGCGCCCGCCGGTGAGCGCGAGGACCTGCTCGGGCCAGTCGGGCCGGGTGGAGTCGATGACGTGATCGGCGCCCAGGTTGCGGGCCAGGGCCTGCTTCTCCGGGGCGCTGGCCGCGCCGATCACCGTCTCGGCGCCGAGGAGCCTGGCCAGCTGGACCGCGTAGGCCCCGACCCCGCCGCCCGCCCCCGGCACAAGCACGCGCTCGCCCGGCTGGAGCCGGGCCACCTCCTTGAGCAGCAGCAGCGCCGTGGCCCCGGCCACGACGAGCCCGCAGGCCTCGTCGGCGCTGAGCCCGGGCGGGATGGGGATGACCTGGGCGGCCTCGGCCAGGGCGTACTGGGCATAGCCGCTCGAGCCGTCGTGCCCCACCAGGGCGAAAACCGGCGTCCCAACCGGCGGCCCGGCCACTCCGTCGCCCAGGGCGGCGATCGAGCCCGCCACCTCGCTGCCGGGGATGAACGGCAGGGGCGTCGGGAAGGGGTAGAGGGTATTGCTGCGCCGCATCACGTCCGAGTAGTTGACCGCGGCCGACTCGACTTTGATCAGCACCTGCCCCGGCTGCGGCGTAGGGGTCGGCAGTTCGCGGTAGGTCAGCACCTCGGGCGGGCCGTAGCGGTCGATCTGAATGGCCTTCACAGGGGACTCCTCTCAGCGCTTGCGTTTGGAGCGATAGGTCATGGCGGCTGCTCACGCGGGCCGGCATCCGTGTGAACAGGTGTGCGATGTAGGCCAAGCATAGCATGTGTACTTTCATTTTGCAAGTACATAAAATGAATTAGCAACAAAGTAGACAGATTGTGAAACCGGGGCTATACTGAGGGCATGACACTGCGCAGCTACCATCAGTATTGTCCGATCGCCCACGCCCTTGATCTGATCGGGGAGCGCTGGAGCCTGCTGATCGTGCGCGATCTTTTGCTCGGCCCGAAACGCTTCAGCGACCTGCGGGCCGGGCTGCCGGGTATCGGCACCAACATCCTGACCGACCGCCTGAAGGGCCTGGAGCAGGCGGGCGTGATCGCACGCCGAGTCTTGCCGCCGCCGGCGGCCTCGACGGTGTACGAGCTAACACCCTATGGCCGGGGGCTCGATGGGCCACTGCAGGCCCTCGCCCAGTGGGGCGGGCAGTCACTTGGGAGCATGCAGCCAGGGCAGGCGCCGAGCCGCGATTCGCTCCTGCTCACGGTGCGCGCCCTGGCTCGCCAGCTATTCGCCGCCCACGGCTTGCAGAGCGTGGCCGTGCTGCTGAACGATGGACATGGGATTGAGGCGGTCGTCGTCAGGGCCGAGGGTGATGCGCTGAGCGTGCTCACGGAGACAGCTGTGGCGGCCGACGTCGCGCTCGAGCTGAATCTGGACACGCTCTTCGCCCTGGCCGGCGGCACGCTGCGGCTGCAGGAAGCCCTGGAACAGGGGCGGGTGGCTCTGCGCGGGCAGCCGGCCCTGCTGACGCTCCTCTCAGGCTCTGGCGGGGCGCCACAACGGGCCGACCGCGGCGAGCAGGACGATGATGTTGAAGAGCGCGTTTGAGGGCGTCCCCGAGGTGATCGACCCCGCGCTGTCCAGTACGAACCAGGCGAGCAGGCCGCACAGGACCGACCGGCGCACCATCTCGGGTTGTGAGTCATAGACCCAGGCCGACAGACACCAGATCATCACGCCCCACCCAAAGAGGAAGCCCCCGGTCAGCGCAGACAGAAACCGCGTGTCGGGCGATGCAAAGGTCTGGAGGCCATCAAGGGGCCAGCTCAAGAGATCGAGCGACCAGCGGGCGGGCTCCGAGGTGGGCAGCATGGTTCCCAGGAAGAAGACCGGGCCAAAAGATCCGACGATGACCGCAGTGACCTTGAGCCAGAACTTGTGGAATTGGTGCGACGTGAGTCTGCCCTTCATGCGCTAATCTCTCGCTAAAGCCTCTGGTCGATGTGCGCTCGGCGAGGCAAACCTGAGCTGTACATGCACATGCCTAGTCTGGGCCCGCAGCCCCTGCCATGGCAAGGTAAAGCCCTGCCAAACGCTGCCAATCGCCGTGGGAGGCTGCAGATGCGGCTCGCTGGGGCGATACTGTCGCGCGCGTGGGCAGAAGGTGCTGCATAGGGCGGAAGCACGATGAGGCGACCCGCGGCGGCGGGTATAATCGTGCTCAAGAGGGCGACGCGCTTCCGCTGCTCGCGCCGTCAGAGGAGCGTCGGTGGTGTCGGGCGCCATGGCAGCCAGCTGCAAGAACGCCCGGTCTCGGCGCAGAGCGTCGTCGCGCGGGCTTGAGGACACAGACTCGTATGACACAGGTGGTCCGGCGATTCATGGCGTACTACCGGCCCTACAAAGGGCTGTTTGTACTGGACTTCAGCTGCGCGGTGGTGGCGGCGGTGCTCGAGCTGAGCTTCCCGCTCTTTGTGAACTATCTGATCGACACGCTGCTGCCCAGCCTCAACTGGCCGCTGATCCTGGGCGCCTGCGCGGGGCTGCTGGCGGTCTACTGCCTGACGGCCGCGCTGCAGTTCATCGTGGCCTACTGGGGCCATATGCTGGGGATCAACATCGAGACCGACATGCGGCGCCTGATGTTCAACCACCTGCAGAAGCTCTCGTTCCGCTTCTACGACAACCACAAGACCGGCCACCTGCTGTCGCGGATCTCCTCAGACCTCTGGGACATCGGCGAGGTGGCCCACCACGGCCCCGAGGATCTCTTCATCGCCCTGATGACCCTGGTGGGGGCCTTTGTGTTGATGCTCGCCGTCCACGCGCAGCTCGCGGTGCTCACCTTCCTGGTGGTGCCGGGGATGCTCTGGCTGGGTTTTCACTTCAACCACAAGATGACCCAGGCCTTCCGCAATATGTACGGCGAGATCGCCGAGTTCAACGCGCGGGTGGAGGACAACATCGGCGGCATGCGGGTGGTGCAGGCCTTCGCCAACGAGGAGCACGAGAAGCGGCTGTTCGCGCAGAACAACACCCGCTTCCGCGGGGCCAAGCTGCGGGCCTACAGCATCATGGCCTGGAGCTCGTCGCTCAGCTACATCCTGATGCGGCTCGTCTCGCTGTTCGTGCTGCTCGCCGGGGCCTGGTTCATCTTCCGCGGCGAGCTGAGCACGGGCGAGTTCGTCGGCTTCATCCTGCTGACGAATATCCTCTTCCGCCCGATCGAGAAGATCAACGCGGTGATCGACACCTACCCCAAGGGTATCGCCGGCTTCAAGCGCTTCCTCGAGGTGATCGACACCGAGCCCGAGGTGGCCGACCGGCCCGGGGCGATTGCGGTGGAGCGGCTGCGGGGCGAGATCCACTACCGCGACGTGACCTTCGGCTACGACCCGCAGCGCCCGGTGCTGCAAGGCATCAACCTGACCATCCGCCCCGGCGAGACGGTCGCCTTCGTGGGTCCGTCGGGCGCCGGCAAGACCACCCTCTGCAGCCTGCTGCCCCGCTTCTACGACGTGGACGGCGGCCAGATCACGGTGGACGACTACGACATTCGCTCGCTGACCCTGGCCTCGCTGCGGCGGCAGATCGGGATCGTGCAGCAGGATGTCTTCCTCTTCTACGGCTCGATCCGCGAGAATATCGCCTATGGCAACCTGGAGGCGAGCGAGCCGGAGATCTGGGCGGCGGCGCGGCGGGCCCACCTCGACGCCTTCATCCAGTCGCTGCCCGAGGGCCTGGACACGCTGATCGGCGAGCGGGGCGTGAAGCTCTCCGGCGGGCAGAAGCAGCGCCTGGCCATCGCCCGCATGTTCCTAAAAAACCCGCCCATCCTCATCCTCGACGAGGCGACCTCGGCCCTCGATACCGAGACCGAGCAGGTGATCCAGCAGTCCCTGGCCGAGCTGGCCGCGGGGCGCACCACCCTGATCATCGCCCACAGGCTGGCGACGATCAAGAACGCCGACCGGATCGTGGTGGTGACCGAGAACGGCATCAGCGAGCAGGGCGCCCACCAGGAGCTGATCCGCAGCGGCGGTATCTACAGCCGGCTGCACCAGGCCCAGTTCGGGGATTAGCGCTTGTGCTGAGGGGAAGTTTCCGGGAGGGCATTGCCCTCCCGGACCCGAGGCAGCCGAGCCCACAAGCTGTTGGCGCGACCTTACTTGCGTTCGGGGACGACAACCGCGGGCACTTCGCTGGTGCGCACGAGGGCGTTGAAGGCGGGCAGGTCTTCGGCCAGGGCGGCGTCCACGGCGCGCACCTGCTCCTCGACGCGCGCGGCCAGGTCCGCGCACAGCTGCTCGTCGGCGCGGGTCGGGCCCCGCTCCGAGGCCCCGGCGAGGGCCGCCAGGAAGCTCAGCTTGGCGTTGAGCATGGTCGGGAAGTTCAGCGTATCCTGGCTGCTCTTGGCCTTGACCTGGATGAGCTGCTCTTCGGCGGCGGCCAGGCGCGCATTGAGCTTCTTGCCGGCCTCGGCGATCTGCGGGCCCGCGGCGTGCTTCTCGGTGCGCTTGACCCAGGCCTCCACCTGCTCGCGCACTGCGCGCACCCGGTTCACGGCCCCGTGGGCGCTGTCCAGCAGGCCGTGCAGCCGGCGCAGCAGGGCGTACTGGGCCTCGTACTCGGCCTGTGTCGTCTGCGCCCGCGGGTCGGGCACCACCTTGAACTCGGCGCTCAGGGTGCGGTCGCCGACCTTGAGCTCGACCCGGTAGCTTCCGGGCGGCACGCGGGGCGCCGAAAGGTCCACGTCTTTGTGGCCTTCGCCGCTGCTGATCTTCTGGGCCGGCGCGCCGCGCATGTCCCACACGAAGCGGTTGAGCCCGGCCTTGGCCGGCGCCTTCGGCTCGTCGTCTTCGTCCTTCTTGTCGGGGGCCGGCAGGGGCGGCGCGGCCGCGGGGGCCGGGGCCGACTCGCCCGGCGCTACGGCGCTCTCGCCGCCTGTGGCCGGGGTGGCCTCGGCAGGTTTGGGCGCCTCGTCCTTCTTCTTGCTCTTGAAGGTGCGCAGTTCGGCGCCCGCCGCGTCGCGGAAGGTCAGGCTCAGCTCGCCCTCGGCGTCCTCGGGCAGCACGTAGCTCACCACCACGCCATAGGGCGGGTTGGCGCCGGCGTCCAGCCAGGTGCGCTTGAGGGTGCCGTCGGCCTGCTTGACCTGGTCGAAGGCCGGGATGAGGCCGGCGGCGAAGGTGTAGTTGCGGCCGGCCTGTGGCGTGGCGCCGAAGTCCAGCAGCCTGGCGAGCCGCACCGCCTCACGCGGGGTCAGCAGGGCGTGGGCGGGCTGGGTCGGCAGCTCGCCCAGCTGCCGCAGCAGCGAGAGGTCGTCAAGCACCCAGAACGAGCGGCCGTGGGTGGCCAGCACCAGGTCGCCCTGGGCGACCACCATGTCGTGGATCGGCACCACCGGCAGGTTGCCGCCCAGCCGCCGCCAGCTCGCGCCGTCGTCGAACGAGGCGTAGACGCCGGTCTCGGTGCCGCAGTAGAGCACGCCGCGCTGGGCCGGGTCGGCGCGCACCACGCGGGTGAAGTCGTCCTCGGCGATGCCGGCGACGATCGTGCGCCAGCTCTTGCCGTAGTCGGCGGTGGCGTACAGATAAGGCGCGAAGTCGTCGTGCTTGTAGCGCGTGGCGGCCAAGTAGGCCACGGCCGGGTCGAAGGGCGAGGGCTCGATGATGCTGATCAGGGCCCACTCAGGCAGCTCCGGCGGGGTGATCTGCTCCCAGCTCGCGCCGCCGTCGTGGCTCAGGTGTACCAGCCCATCGTCGCTGCCGGCCCAGAGCAGGCCGGCCTGCAGGGGCGACTCGGCGAGGGCGAAGACCGTGCCGTAGTTCTCGGCGCCGGTGTTGTCTTTGGTGATTGGCCCGCCAGAGGGGCCGAGGGTGGCCGGGTCGTTGCGCGTCAGGTCGGGGCTGATCGCCTCCCAGCTCTGGCCCTCGTCGCGCGAGCGGAAGACGTGGTTGGCCCCGATATAGAGCGTATCCGGGTCGTGGGGCGAGATCAGCATCGGCGCGGTCCAGTTGAAGCGATACTTCTGCTGCCCGGCCGACCAGCCGCTATACTCCTCGGGCCACACGCTGATCTGGCGCAGCTGGCCGCGGGCGTGGTCGTAGCGCGTGAGATAGCCCTGGTAGCTGCCGGCGTAGATCAGATTGGGGTCGCGCGGGTCGATCGCGATATAGCCGCTCTCGCCGCCGCCGATCTCGTACCACTCCACGGCGGTGATCGCGTCGCGCCCGCTGCGGCTGGGCACGCTGAAGGTCGAGTTATCCTGCTGGGCGCCGTAGACGCGGTAGGGCGTGCGGTTATCGACCGTGACGTGGTAGAACTCCGAGGTGGGCTGGTTGTAGAAGCTGGACCACGAGACGCCGCCGTTCAGGCTGACCGTGCCGCCGCCGTCGTTGCCGACGATCAGGCGCTGCGGGTTGGCCGGGTCGATCCACAGGTCGTGGTTATCGCCGTGGGGCACCTGCACGCGCCCGAAGGTCTTGCCGCCGTCCACCGAGCGCCAGGTCTCTACATTCAGCACCCAGACCGTATCGGGGTCGCGCGGGTCGGCGTAGATGTGGCTATAGTACCAGGCGCGCTGGCGCAGATTGCGGTCCTCGCACAGCAGCTCCCAGCTCTCGCCCCAGTCGTCCGAGCGGAAGACGCCGCCCTTCTCGGCCTCGACCATGGCCCATACGCGGCCGGGGCGCGCGCCCGAGGCCGCCACCGTGACTTTGCCCTTCACGCCCTTGGGCATGCCCGGCTTGTCGCTGAGCTCGACCCAAGTGAGCCCGCCGTCGTCCGAGCGGAACAGGCCGCTGCCGGGGCCGCCGCTCACCAGCTCGTAGGGGCCGCGGCGGGTCTGCCAGAGGCCGGCGTAGACGATGCGCGGGTTGGTCGGGTCGATGCAGAGGTCGCTGGCCCCGGCCTCCTCGGAGCGGAACAGCACGCGCTCCCACGAGGCGCCGCCGTCGGCCGAGCGGTAGACGCCGCGCTCGGGGTTGGGGCCGTGGGCGTGGCCGAGGGCCGCCACCAGCACCAGGTTCGGGTCGCCGGGGTGGACGCGCACCTTGCTGATGTTGCGGGTGGCGGCGAGGCCGAGGTGCTTCCAGGTGCGGCCGGCGTCCGTCGAGCGATAGACGCCGTCGCCGTGCGAGACATTGCCGCGGATGGTGCCCTCGCCCATGCCGACGTAGATCACATTGGGGTCCGCGGCGGCCACGGCGATCCCGCCCACCGAGGCGCGCTTGAAGAAGCCGTCCGAGACATTCACCCAGTACTGCCCGGCGTCGGTGGTCTTCCAGACGCCGCCGCCGGTGGAGCCGAAGTAGAAGACCGCCGGCTCGCGCGGGTCCCCGGCGACGGCCACGACGCGCCCGCCCCGGAAGGGGCCGATGCAGCGCCACTCGAGCTTCTGGAGGGGGTTGGTGTCCTTTGAGTCCATGGTCAAAGAGCGTAGCCGGAACGCATCGCGCCGGCCGAGCTGCTGCCTTTCTTGCTACGGGCGATGAACTCGGCCATTATACGCGCTTGGGAATGTTTCAGGCGAACGTGACCGTTCGCCTGAAACTGAACCGGGGCGGTGTGGGGCGGCTATGCTTTTTTAGAGCACGGCTCTACCTGATCACCAGGGGCAGGCCCGCGCTGATGCGGACGGGCGTACCGCCGGTGACCGGAACGGTGTAGAGGTCGATGCGGGTCTCGAGGTTGAAGTTACCGCAAGCCCTACCGGGCAGGGCTGAGGCGGGGCGGGCCCTGTCGTGTACACTGTATCCACAGCGCCTCGCTCTGGCGATGGCTGCGCCGCGCAGCATCGGGCGCCGGTCGAGCGTCAGCCCCCCAGCTAGTCCACCCCTTTCAGGAGAAGCTCCTATGAGTGTGCCCGCAGGCCTCACCTACGCCCCTCCGCGCCCCGAGGACGTCCTGTCGATGGACGCGGTGCTGGAGCAGGCGCTGATCTTTCGTGTCGGCAGCATGGCCCCGTGGACCAGGATGATCGGCCACGAGCATATGCGCGTGGTCCGCCAGGGCGAGCGGGTGGTGGCGGGCCTTGGGGTCATCCCCTTCGGCCACTGGTTCGGCGGGCGGGTCGTGCCCACGGGCGGGGTCACGGCCGTTGGGGTGGCCCCCGACCGGCGCGGCAGCGGCGTGGGCCTCTGGATGTTGCGCCGCATGCTCGAGGAGCAGCGCGCCCTCGGCATGCCCCTGGCGAGCCTCTACCCGGCCACCACCGCCTTCTACCGCCGCGCCGGCTTCGAGCGCGCCGCCCAGCGCCAGATCTACGAGCTGCCCCTCGCGGGGATTGGCCTGAGCGACCATCGGCTCGAGGCCGCCCCGGCCGAGGCCGGGCAGCGCGACCTGCTGAAAGAGCTGTACGCCCGCCGGGCCGCCGGCACGGCGTCGTTCATCGACCGCCCCGAATTTATGTGGGACCGCATCCTCGCGCCTGACGACAAGCCTAGCTACACCTTCCTCGCGCTGCGCGACGGCGTCCCCGAGGGGTACGTGATCTTCTTGCACGCCTCCTGGGGTGAGGTGCTGCAGGTGCGCGACATCGTAGCCCTGACGCCGGCCGCGGGCCGTCGCCTGCTGACCGTGCTCGCCGACCACCGCTCGGTCCTCGATACGGTGCGCCTGCCCGCCGGGCCTCACGACCCGCTGCTCTTCCTGATGCCCGAGCAGCGGCAGACAGTGAGCAGCTCGCTCGACCTGATGCTGCGCATCCTCGATATCCCGGCCGCCCTCGCGGCGCGGGGCTACCCGGCGGGCGTGACGGCCGAGCTGCACCTGGAGGTCGTCGACGAGCTCTTGCCCTGGAACAACGGCCGCTTCGTGCTGCGGGTTGCCGATGGCGCGGGTCAGGCCGAACACGGGGGGCAGGGAGGGATGCGCCTGCATATTCGTGACCTGGCGGCGCTCTACAGCGGCTACTACACGCCCTCCGAGCTGCTCCTGGCAGGCGAGGTTGTGGCCGACGCCGCCAGCCTCGCGGCCGCGGCGCAGATCTTCGCGGGGCCACGCCCCTGGCTGCGTGACATGTTCTAGATGCGCGCAAGCCGGGCTTGCGGCACGCCGTAGGAGGGAAAAGGGGTGTTCAGGGAGGGCCA